>JBKOWI010000173.1:0-6104 GCA_046724315.1 Pseudomonadota bacterium
TGCCTGCTCCGAGGCCATCATATTTGAAGTCAAATTCGAGCGTGTGCTTGCCGGGCGTGAGCGCATCCGGTCCTTGCCAGCGAGTACGCTGACGATCGAAGAAGTTGTACAAGGAACACAGGCTTGCCCTTGAGCAAGTAGAACCCGTAGCCGCCGAAGCGGCCGCCCTGGGTCACGATCATGCCTTCGGCGCCGCCCTGCGGAACGTCGATCTCAGCCGTGAAGGTGTAGGACGAGTCGAGGTCCCAACACTTGTTGCCACCCATCTCGCTTGTTCTGAACATAGCCCCCACCAACGGCGCTTTGATGAAACCGCGGCGCGTGAAATTGACCCATCTGAGTTGGCTGATGCTCGCAGAATAACCTATTCGCTTGGCGACCTGGTGAGATCGAACTTCAGCCGTAGCTCGCTCCCAGGCCAATTCTGCTTGCACGTCGGCGACATGGACGCTCGTCGCTGCACTTTCGGAGTCCACTTGGAAGCGGACACCTTGCAAGCATCGGCGCGGCGCATGGAAGCCGCTGCGGCTTTCAACTGATCGAGAAACCCTAAGGGACTCAATGGGCCTTTTAGGCTGGGTTTCCAAAAAAGTCGTGGTTAGTCAGGGCTCTCCGCCTATCGTTAATGTAAGCGGCCTGGAAACTATTTCCCGTCTCGGGACCTTCGGGCGCAGCCAAAAGATCCGGCGTTGCGCCGGTTTTTCGCTTCTTGTCGCTGGTTTTGCCGCCTCCATATTTAAGGCTGCTTTGTTGGAGGCCTGAATGAGCTATTTCCGCACCGCGATCTTGCTTGCAGCGCTGACCGCGCTGTTCATGGGCATTGGATTTTTGATCGGCGGGCAGAGCGGCATGATCATCGCCCTGCTCATCGCCGGCGCGATGAACCTGTTCACCTACTGGAACGCCGACAAGATGGTGCTCTCGATGTACGGCGCGCACGAGGTGGACGAGCGTCAGGCGCCGGAGCTCTACGCGCTGGTGAGGCAGCTTGCGGCAAATGCCGGACTGCCGATGCCCCGCGTATACATCATGGAGAATCCGCAGCCGAACGCGTTTGCCACTGGCCGCAACCCCGAGCACGCCGCGGTCGCCGTGACCACTGGCCTGATGCAGATGGTGAACCGCGATGAGCTTGCCGGCGTGCTGGCGCATGAGCTCGGGCATGTCAAGCATCGCGATACGCTGCTGATGACGCTCACCGCGACCATCGCAGGGGCCATCTCCATGCTTGCCAATTTCGGTTTCTATTTCGGCGGCGCGCGCAGCAACAACAACAATGTCGGTCTGATCGGCTCGATCCTGCTGCTCATCCTCGGACCGCTCGCCGCGGGCCTCGTGCAGATGGCGATCAGCCGCACGCGCGAATACGAGGCCGACCGCGAAGGCGCCGAGATCTCGCGGCGTCCGTTGTCGCTCGCCTCTGCGCTGCGCAAGATCGCCGGCGCCGCCGAGGAGATTCCCAACATTCCGGCCGAGCGCAATCCCGCCTCGGCGCATCTCTTCATCGTCAACCCGCTGTCCGGCGCGGGCATGGACAATCTGTTCTCGACCCATCCCAACGTCGAGAACCGAATCGCGCGGCTGAACGAGATCGCCCGCGAGAGGGGCCAGAGCGGCCCGGGCCGAGACGCCGGTCCTCTTGCCGAAGCCGCAGAGATTGCCGGCCCGTGGACGCAGCCGCAGCGGCGTGTTGCCGGGCGCGGGCCTTGGGGCTAGGTCCTAGCTCCGGCAAAGCTTCTCAGGCCAACTCTAGATGAAACCCTCTCGCAAAGAGACGCGGGACAGAGCCCACGCGCGAGACATGCAGGTCGGGCTTCCGGCCCGACGCGCCGCTGTCGAGCTGCTCGCTGCCGTGCTGCAGAGAAAGCAGGTCCTCGACGACGTTCTCGGCCGCTCCCTCGAACGAGGCGCGATGTTCGACCTGGCGGCGCGCGACCGCGCTCTCGCCCGGGCCATCGTCGCCGCAAGTCTCAGGCAAAAGGGCGAGCTCGACCGCGTGCTGTTCACCTTCCTCGGGCGCGGCCTGCCCGACAAGTCCGGCACGCTCTATACAATCCTGCTCGCAGGCGCGGCGCAGCTCATCTTCCTTAAGACGCCGCCGCACGCGGCAATCGACCTTGCCGTGACGCTCGCCCAGTACGATCCCAAGGCCAAGCGCTACGACAAGCTTGTCAACGCCGTGCTGCGCCGGGTGGCAAACGAGGGCGAGGCGATCGCGAGCGCACTCGATGCCGCGCGGGTCAACACGCCCGACTGGCTCTGGTCGCGCTGGGTTTCCTATTGGGGCGAGGCGCGGGCGCATGCCATCGCTGAAGCCAATCTCATCGAGCCGCCGCTCGACCTCACCGTAAAGAACAACCCGGCGCTCTGGGCCGAGCGGCTCTCGGGCCGCGTGCTAGTGACTGGCAGCGTGCGACTGCTACCCAAAGGTCGCATCGAGTCTCTTGCCAGCTATGACGAGGGCGCGTGGTGGGTGCAGGACGTCGCTGCCTCACTCCCGGCGAAGCTACTCGGCCATGTCGCGGGGCAGCCCGTAGCAGACCTTTGCGCAGCGCCTGGGGGCAAGACGGCGCAGCTTGTCCTCGGCGGCGCCTCGGTCATCGCTGTCGACAACTCAAAGACGCGGCTCAAGCTGCTCGCCGAGAATCTGAAGCGGCTTCACCTCGAGGCCGAGCTGGTCGAGGCCGATGCCGCGTCATGGCAACCGGGAGGGCTGTTCGACGCTGTGCTGCTCGATGCGCCTTGCTCCTCAACCGGCACCATCCGGCGTCATCCCGACATCCCCTATGTGAAATCGGCAAAGGACATCGAGGCGCTTGCCGCGCTCCAGGCCCGCCTCCTCGACAATGCCGCGCGGCTCGTCAGGCCTGGCGGTAAGCTCGTCTATTCGACCTGCTCGCTCGAGCCTGAGGAAGGCGAGGCGCAGATTGCCGCCTTCCTCACCCGCAACGCCGCCTTCAGCATCGATCCCATCAGCCCAGCTGAGCTTTACGGCCAAGCGCAATGGATCGAACCTTCCGGCTGCCTCAGGACCTTCCCCTACGAGCTCAAACTCGATTCCGCTGAGTGGAGCGGGATGGACGGGTTTTTCGCGGCCCGCCTTGTCCGCGGCAGTTAAGCTTCGGCCAAGTATCGCACTTGATCGAAACCCTCCGCCGCCCGACAATGCGGCAACTTGAGCATGCGCGCGGGGGAGGCCTTGCATCTGCTAAAAGGGCGGGGCGGCAGCTTGGAGACAAATCACGATGGCGGGCACTGATCCTCAGCCCTATGAACGCGGTCCGCGCGTAGACGCGGGGCGCCTCAGCGGGCCCAGTCCGCTCCGCCGTATCATGCTCGCCGGCATGGCGAGCTTGAGCTACCCCGGGACGAGGGCCGAGCAATTGCTGCTCGCCCCGCAGGAGCTCAGGACTGCTGACCCAAGCTTTGCCACCGAGCTTTACAACGGCCATTTCGGCCTTGCCGGCAAACTCGCCGAGGTCGACACCGAGTCGCCCTTCGAGATCGATCCTCCGTCGGAGGGGTGGGCGCGCGAACTCTATGGCTTCGGCTGGCTCCGACATCTCCGCGCCGCCGGCAGCGAGCTCTCGCGCGAGCAGGCCAAGGTTCTCGTCAACGATTTCATCGCGCTCAAGCGTTCGCTGCCCGGCCTTGCCTGGCAGCCGGAGATCGTGGGCCGCAGGGTCATCTCCTGGCTGTCGAACTCGGTGCTCGTGCTCGATACCGGCGAGCCGCAGGCCTACGAGACCTTCCTCAGGGCGCTCTCCTCGCAGCTCCGCTATCTCTCGGCGAGCTATCGCGACGCGCCGGACGGCGTGCCCCGCCTCGTTTCGTTGATGGCGCTCGTCTATGCCGGACTTTGCATCGCCGAGCAGCAGGCCGTGGTTGAGCGATATACGCGGCCTCTGTGCAAGGAACTCGAGCGCCAGATCCTCCCCGACGGCGGCCATATCTCGCGGAACCCCGAAGCGCTCGTCGAGCTTCTGCTCGACCTCCTCCCGCTCAAGCAATGTTTCGTGGCGCGCGACCGGCCGCCGCCCAAGGAGCTGACCGATGCGATCGAGCGCATCATGCCCATGCTTCGCTTCTTCAGGACCTGCGACGGCACGCTGACGCGCTTCAACGGCGCAGGCCCCACCCCGACCGACGCGCTTGCCACCGCGCTCGCCTATGACGACGTCAAGGGCGCGCCGGTGCGCTATGCAGCGAACTCCGCCTATGCGCGGCTCGAATGCGGCTCGACGCTATTCATCTGCGACATCGGCCCGACGCCCGCAGCCTCGCTCAGCATGACGGCGCATGCAGGCTTCCTCTCCTTCGAGATGAGCTCCGGCAACGCGCCGATGATCGTCAATTGCGGCACGCCGTCGGTCGATCACGATGAGTGGCGCCCGTTCTCCCGCTCCACGCCCGCGCATTCGACGCTGACATTCGAGGATGTCTCTTCCGGCGAATTCGGTACGTCCGGCACCAATGGCGCGCTGCCGACAGTAGACGCGCCGTTGCTCGGTCCTGCCAACGCGCAAGCCACGCTCAGCGATCAGGTCGACAGCACCGACAACATCAGGATCAGGGGCTCGCATGACGGCTATCTCGAGCGCTTCGGGGTAACTCATGCGCGACAAATCCTCATTTCGCCGAACGGCCGCCTCATCTCGGCCGAGGACAAGCTCTCCGCGCCGCAGGGCCTCAAGAGCCCGGACGAAAACCTGATCGCCGGCGACTACGCCGTCCGCTTCCATCTGCATCCGAGTGTGCGTGCAGAGCTTGGGTCCGACGGCCAGAGCGTCGAACTGAGGCTCAAGAACGGCGAGGCTTGGCGCATCACCTCGAACGCGCCAGAGACCACCCTTGAGCAGAGCTTCTTCCTCGCCGACGCGCGCGGGCCGCAGCCCACTTCGCAGGTCGTGCTTGGCGGCTTCATAGGCGAGGCCAGCGAAGTCAGGATCGTGTGGAACATCGAGCGCAAGGGAGAGGCGGGCGGCAACGGCACTCTCGTCGATCCGAACGACCCCGCCCCCGCTGCAGCCTGATCTCATGTCGACGCCAAAGATTGCCCGCGCGCTGCTCTCGGTCAGCAACAAGACCGGTCTGATCGATTTCGCCAAAGGGCTGGCCCGCTACGGCATCGAGATCGTCTCGACCGGCGGCACCGCCAGGCTGCTGCGCGAGGCCGGAGTCCAAGTCACCGACGTCGCCGATATCACGCAGGTCCCCGAGATGATGGACGGCCGGGTCAAGACGCTGCATCCCACGATCCACGGCGGGCTGCTCGCGGTGCGTGGCAACGAGGTGCACGAGAAGGCGCTCGCCGATCACGCGATCCCCGCCATCGACCTGCTTGCGGTCAATCTCTATCCGTTCGAGGCGACCGTCGGCTCAGGCGGTGATTTCGCTGAGTGCATCGAGAACATCGACATCGGCGGCCCTGCGCTCATCCGCGCCGGCGCCAAGAATCACGCGAGCGTCACCGTCGTGGTCGAGCCCGCGGACTACGCCATCGTGCTTGCCGAGATGGAAAGAAACAGCGGGACAACCACGCCTGAGCTGCGCAAGTCTCTTGCTGCCAAGGCCTTCGCCCGCACCGCCGCCTATGACGCCGCGATCTCGTCCTGGTTCGCCGACACGCTCGGCGAGCGCACGCCGAAGATCGAGGTCATTGCCGGCACGCTCGCCGAGGCGCTGCGCTACGGCGAGAACCCGCATCAATGGGCCGCCTTTTACCACACAAACGAGAGGCGCTTCGGCGTCGCCACCGCGACGCAGGTGCAAGGCAAGGAGCTGTCCTACAACAATCTCAACGACACCGATGCGGCCTACGAGCTGGTGGCCGAGTTTGACCCTGAGGCGAGTGCCGCTGTGGCCATCATCAAGCACGCCAACCCGTGCGGCGTAGCGCTTGGCGAGACGCAAGCTGAAGCCTACCGCAAGGCCTATGCCTGCGATCCGGTCAGCGCCTATGGCGGCATCGTCGCCCTGAACCGCATGCTCGACGCCGAGGCCGCGCGCGAGATCGTCACGATCTTTACCGAGGTCATCATCGCCCCCGACGCAAGCGACGAGGCCAAGGCGATCGTGGCGGAGAAGAAGAACCTCAGGCTCCT
>JBKOWI010000104.1:0-6445 GCA_046724315.1 Pseudomonadota bacterium
CGTTCTTCGTGCTGGCGTGGATCGGCCTCAAAACGCTGTTCGCCTCGCGCGCGCGCCGGGACAGGATGAGGAAATTTGCCGCGTACGTGCTCCTGGTCCCGGAGTGACCGCGTCGTCGTCAGGCCGCTTCGAGCAGGATGACGAGATCAGTGGCCTCCGGCGGATGCGGCGCAAGAGTGGTGTGGCTTGAGTCGCTCCAGCTCGCAAGTTTCACGACCACGCCTGCTTGCGCTCCGCTTTCACTCGGCTCGGTCGGCTCGACGATGGACAGTCCACTGTCATCGATGAAGAAGGTGTGATCGCCGAATAGCCTGTTGAGCTGCGTCACTGCCGGATGGTTTTCGGGCACGGCTTCGGCCTCGAACTGGCTCAAGGCGCGTTCGACCATTTGAGACGACATTTTCATCGCGAAACTCCTTTCGCTTAGGCCCGCACCTGCAGGACGGGCCAAAGCCCCCATTGATTGATTGGCCTCTCTTCCCGGCTCACAAAGGGCGAGAATGCGCGGAACTTGAAGAGAGAGGACCCGTACACCTCGTTGGGACAAACCAAGGGAGCGTTGATTGGTTTCACCCTGGGCTCCAGGTTTCCGAGTTGGGACCAAGACCGCCCATTTCTCCAATTTGGCACGGACAAAGAAGCCTTGCAGTTTCACCCCGGATTGCTGCAACTCTGGCGTCAACCCAAACCAGCAGACCACATGGCTGACGAAGACACTTTAGCGGTGCTGGAGAAACGTCTCGGGCGGCGCCAGGCGCGGCAGCGTCTCGGCATCGAGAAGGACCATGAGGCGCAGGTTTTCGGCCATGGCCTCAACTTCTTTCACATCGAGAACCTGCCGTTGTCGCGTGCCTTGATCCGCGCCGGTTTGCTGGTGTCCGGGCTTTATTGGCGTGGCGTCAATAACGCCGCTTGCGTCGAGCTCAGGCATCACCGCATCGCGCTCCGTAGGTTGCCTCCGTCTTTCGACGGCTTCACCATCCTCCAGCTGAGCGATTTGCACGTCGATTTCAGCAGGCCGGCGATGGAGCGCGTCCTTACGCTCCTCGATGGGCTCGACTACGACTTGTGCGTGCTGACCGGAGATTATCGCGGCGAGACTTACGGCCCCTACGAGGCGACACTTACTGGGATGGCCAAGATCCGCGCTGCGCTCGAGGGCCCGGTTTACGCAGTGCTCGGCAATCACGATACGATTTTGATGGTGCCAGGACTCGAAGACATGGGAATCAAGGTTCTGCTCAACGAGGCCGTGACGATCGAGCGCGGCGACGAGCGGATTCATGTCGCCGGCATCGACGATGCTCACTTCTACCGCGTGGACAATATCGAGAAGGCAGCCTCGGGCATGCCGCATGACGAATTCTCGATTCTCGTTTCGCACACGCCGGAAATCTATCGCCAGGCCGCCCATGCCGATTTCGATCTCCTGCTGAGCGGCCACACGCACGGCGGTCAGATTTGCCTTCCCGGCGGAATCCCCATCACGCTCGATTCAACGCTGCCGCGAGAATTCGGGTCTGGTCCGTGGAAGTATCACGGCATGATTGGTTACACCTCGGCGGGCGCCGGAACCTCGATCGTCCCCGCGCGCTTCAATTGCCCTCCCGAGATCACGCTTCATCATCTGCGCGTGTCGAGCCGGGGAACCGCCGATCAATAGGGCTTGTCGCGAAGGTGCAAGCGGAACAGGATCGGTGAGAGGATCAGCCCTCCCGCAACGAAGATCGCGACGCCGACAAGAATATCGACAAGCGTCACCGGCAGCAGAAGGCGGCAGGCGGCAAGGGGAAAGAGCGACTCCGGGATTTGATCGAGACCGAGAGCCATGCTGCTGGGGGGAAAGCCGAGCCTGCGTTTGACAAAACTCGAGAACAGATCTCCTGCGACTGCGCCGCCGGCAACCAAGGCCCCAACCTCCCATTGAAAGCCCATGAGCAAGGCGACAAGCGGTGTCGCCAGGAACGAAGAAACGACTCCTCTCACCGTCTTGGAAGATCCGAAGAGGGGCCGGCCGTCGGGCAACACCGCGCCGCCGTCGAACGGTTGAGCAAGCTGATCGCCGAGAGCTTTCTTGACGAGCACCGGCGCTCCGTTGGCCACGACGAGAAGGACCAGCAGTTGAAAGATTAGGGTCGTATGCATCCTGCCGCCTGAATGCCCGCAAAATGTCCCGACGAGGATGTAGTCATGAGGTCCCTAACTCCGGCTGCGGCCGTCCGACGCCAAACCAAATGAAATGAACCCTTGCCCCTGAAGCAAGGTTTAGCGCAATTCTTCCCGCCCGACCTACGTACCTAGGCTTTTACCAATGACTGTCGAGACAAAAAGAAGTGCGGCCGTATCAGCCGCGCAAGGGACCGCGGTCGCGGTGCTCGCCGCGATCAGCGTCTGCCACATGCTGAACGATGTGATCCAGTCGCTGATCATGGCGATCTATCCCATGCTCAAGGAGAATCTTGCCCTCAACTTCCATCAGATCGGGCTCATCACCTTCACCTTTCAGTTCACCGCCTCGGTGCTCCAGCCGGTGGTCGGCTATTTCACCGACCGCTATCCCACGCCCTATTCGCTCGTGATCGGCATGGGCTCTTCTCTGGTCGGGCTGATCCTGATCGCGTTCGCGACAAGCTATCTGTTCGTTCTCGCTGCGGCCGCGCTGATCGGCATGGGCTCGTCAGTATTCCACCCCGAGTCCTCCCGCGTCGCGAGGCTTGCATCGGGCGGACACCACGGCCTTGCCCAATCCGTGTTCCAGGTCGGGGGTAATTTCGGCACGGCGCTAGGTCCGCTGTTCGCGGCCTTTATCGTGCTTCCTTACGGACAGCGCACCATCATCTGGTTCTCGCTCGTCGCGCTGATCGGCATGGTGCTGCTCGCCATCATCGGCACCTGGTACGGCAAAACGCTGAAGCTGAAGCGGGTCTCGATGGACGAGGAGCGTGAGGCGATGGCGAAGGCAACTCACGGCAAGGTGGCGCGATCAATTGCCATTCTCATGGCGCTGACCTTTTCCAAACACTTCTATCTCGTCAGCATCACGAGTTTTTATATTTTCTATCTGATCCACACCTTCGGGATCTCGGTGCAGAATGCACAGCTGCACCTGTTTCTATTCTTGGCCGCGGTAGCGGCTGGAACGGTGATCGGCGGCCCCATCGGCGACCGCATCGGCTCTCGTCGCGTGATCTGGTGGTCGATCCTCGGCGTGCTGCCGTTCACGCTGGCTCTCCCCTATGTCGGCTTGTTTTGGAGTGCAGTGCTGAGCGTGATCATCGGGCTGATCCTCGCCTCGGCGTTTCCCGCAATCCTGGTTTATGCGCAAGCGCTGATACCGGGTCGTGTCGGCATGGTGGCAGGTCTGTTCTTTGGTCTTGCGTTCGGGATCGCCGGCATCGGCGCGGCGGTTCTCGGTTGGCTCGCCGATGTGACGTCCATCGAGTTCGTGTATCACATCTGCGCTTTTCTTCCGGCCATTGGTCTGCTCGCGGCATTTTTGCCCGAGACGGCCAAGCCGAAACGCGCGCGGAATCGAGCAAAGAGGTGACGAGCGACTGGAGAGCCAAGCGTTGATGAAGATGAAGGCGACCCTCTCTCTTATTTGTTGTTCTCTGTTCAAAGCGGGTCTTGGCCTCGTCTTACGAGAGGCGAGCCGAGACCATAGAGGGCCCTGGTCTCCCGGGCGCTTTTGTTCTGTGTTGCTGGGTGAGACAGTAAAGCCGAGACAGCGGCTTAGCCTTGTGGTTATTATGTTTTTCCTGTTCCCGGCCGGAGACCGTGCCGGGGTTTTCATTACTTGTCGAGTGCGGCGGCCGGCAGGCTCAAGTGCCTTGCGTGCAACCTGCTAGCCCGCTCGGGCGTTGAGGCGAAGTCAGTTAACGAGGGGCAAGCAATGCGTGACATCCGTGACATAAGAGGGGATTTGCAGGACCGTGCCAACCTGCTTGAAGAGCAGATCAACGCCCACGAGGCTCAATTCGAAAAGCTCGTGGAGCAAATCAGAGCCGAGCATGAAGCGAGGCTCGAAGACCTGAAGGCTGAATTTGCCGCGGTGACAAAACTACTCGAGCTCGAGCATCGCCGTCTGGGCGCCCAAGCACCGAAAGCAGCACCGACGCAGCCAGCGCCTCAGGCCGTCCATCAATCTTCCCATCAGGGTGCGCATCAGGGCGCTCACCAGACTCGCCAATCCGCGCATCAACCGCATCAAGGCGGCGCCCATCAGCCCGCCCACCAGCCCGTCCACCAGCCTGCACCCCAGCCGCAGCAGCCGCTTTCCGATTTTCTGGTCCGCAAGCTGAACGAGGTCGGCGCCATGTCGCGCGACGATCTCCGCCGTTCGGCGATGCAGGAGGGCTATTTCGCCGACGCCGATACCGCCGACCGCGGAGTCCATGCGACCCTGCTCAACGTGGTGAAGGCGGGTCTCATCAGGCAGCTGCCGAACGGAAACTTCGCGCCGGCCACGGTGCTCGACACGATCAGGCTCAGACGCGCGATGTAGCGTCTTCTTGCCGAGGCCGGCTCGCTTGCGCGGGCCGGCCGCGCAAGAGCTCAACCACGTCACCGCGAACCTTGTCCTCGGCATAGCGCGCGAGCGCCTTGCGGTCAGGGAATTGGTCGAGCGGCACTGGCTGCCCGATGCGGATATAGACGTCGAGCGGGCCTAGCCCGAGCAGTCGCCAGGCATGGCCCGCCATGTCCATGTCACCATACCAGGCGACCACCGGCCTTCCGCGCCGGCAGAGCGGCAGCCCGTAGAGTTTGGTGTAAGTTAGCGCAAGCGTCTGGGCAGAGACGTTGGCTCCCATGGTTGCCCCCCCGACCGGCTTCACCGCCGCGAACAATGCTGTCTTGAACGGCACCACGCCGTTGCCGTCGCTCGACGTGCCTTCAGCGAACAGCACGATATGATCGCCGCTTTCGAGGTGGCTCAGGATTTCGTTTGCCTTGTCGCCCACCTGGTCTCGCCTCGTGCGATCGACGAACACCGAGCGTTGCAGCTTGGCGAGCCAGCTCACGAATGGCCACGAGGCGACCTCCCGCTTCGCCACGAACGACACCGGCGCCATCGCCGAAAGCACGGTGATGTCGAGCCATGAAACATGATTCGAGATGAGGAGCACCCCTTGCCCCTCTGCGACCTCCCCCTCGATATGGAGCCTGATGCCGACGATCTTGCAGACTTGGCGGTGATACCAATGCGGGAAGGTGCGGGCATAGCGCGAGCCAGTCGCAAGAAAAAAGAGCTGGAGCGGCATCAGAGGGATGGTGAAGACGAAGAAGCTCGCCAGCACCAAAAACGCACGCACGCTTCTCATGAGGCAAAACTTTGAGGGGAAGAACGCATGTAAACAGCGCTTCGGGCTCTCGTTATTTGACGTTCTTGAGCGGCATGCCGAACAGCTCGAGCCGATGGCCGATCAGTCGGAAGCCGAGCTCGCGCGCCACGCTCTCCTGCAACTTTTCGATCTGCTCGTTAGAGAACTCGATGACCTCTCCGGTCTTGACGTTAATGAGATGGTCGTGATGGCCGGGTCCTGCCGGCTCGTAGCGGGCGCGACCATCTCCGAAGTCGTGGCGCTCGAGAATGCCGGCGCCCTCGAACAAACGCACGGTTCTATAAACGGTTGACAACGATATGCGCGGATCGCGCGAGGAGGCGCGGCGGTAAACCTCTTCGACATCGGGGTGGTCGTCGGCCTCGGACAACACCTTGGCGATGGTGCGGCGCTGTCCCGTCATGCGCATGCCCTTATCGGAGCAGAGACGCTCCAGCCTGCTTTCCGCTGTGGCAAATTTTGGCATCGGATCGCTTATGCCTTGCCGACGGGTTTGTCGCTAGGGCCGCGCCATCATCGGCGGCGCGCCGTCAAAGGGCAAGGCTGAAGATCGCCGCGTCGGCTCCATGCTCATAGTAGCGCGCGCGGCGTCCGATAGCGGTCGCGCCGAGCGAGCGATAAAGCTTGACGGCCGCGTCGTTGCCCTCCTCGACTTCGAGGAAGAGCTGTTTTGCGCCGCTCTCGCCGAGCATCGCCATGGCGGCAGTGAGAAGCGCTCTGCCAACGCCAGCGCGTCGCCGTTCGGGGACCACAGCCAAGGTCAGAAGCTCGGCCTCGTCGGCTGCCTTGCGCGCGATGAGAAATCCCGCCGGCGCGCGCTCCGTGTGATGGTTGACCGATCCGAGCAGGCAAAGCGTGTCGGGGCTCGCGATGAAGGTTGCCATGGCCGCCTCGTCCCACGGTCGCGGGAAACAGCTCTTATGTAGCGCAACCAGGAGCCCGGCGTCGAGCGGGGTGGCACGGTCGATCACGATCTCCATGAGCATCAGCGCCGCGCCACGGCGGTGGCCTGAGGCCGCGCATCTGGCGGGCGAAGGTAAAGCGGCCGGAGCACCGAAACCGTCTCGCCGTTCTCGAGCGCGATCTCGGCAAGCGCCGATGCG
>JBKOWI010000181.1:0-16998 GCA_046724315.1 Pseudomonadota bacterium
ATCCGAGATGAACAATGCGCGGTAACGCCTCACCCCTGGATCATGCTGCACGTCGTCGTCTCGCGTTTTCAACACGATGCGCCGGGACTTAAAGTGATTTTGTATCAGGCTTGTGACATCTCGCGCGTGCGATGGGAGCGGAATCTTAACGGCTGAACGAGCACCGCCGACGCGCGGCGGCTGTGGCAGCAGCGCCACGGCCGTCGAGAAAATCTTCGCATCTGACTGGAGCGCGACCGCTTTCGCCGATTCAGGTTTAAGCTTCCGCAGAGTCGTGTTGCAGGCATGCGGGCCTGATGGGGGAGTGTGATGCGGCTCCTCTCGGCATCCAATCGAGTCCTGAATTCAGTTTGTCGGCTTCTCGCAGCGACCTGCTGGACGCTAATGCTCGTCCTTGGAGCCGCCGCGCAAACGGCACCATCGGCCAACGCTCAAACTCAATCCGATGCGGCAATCGCAACGTGGGGCATAACCGGCTCGGCACCCCAGACGGGCTCAAGCACCTACACGAGCGGAAAGGCGTTCAAGGTTCCAGATGCCGAGCAAGGCGTCTCGACTTCCGAGTCTCAAGCGAAGCCAATCACGCGGAGCACGCCGGCAGAAAAAGCTGCAAAACCTGCCAAGCCACCGGCGTCCAAAATCCTCGTCGTGATCGACAAGCCGACGCAGGAGATGAAAGTCTTCGTCGACGACGTGGAGCGATATAGCTGGAAAGTATCGACTGGCATTCGCCGCTACGACACGCCTTCAGGACGTTATACGGCCCGTTCCATGAATGAGATTTGGTACAGCAAACAATGGGACGACGCGCCGATGCCGCATGCGATTTTCTTCACCAGAAAAGGACACGCCATTCACGGGACCGAGGAGACGAGGTGGCTGGGCAGGCCGGCCTCGCATGGCTGCGTACGGCTTGCACCGGAGAACGCGACCACTTTGTTTACGCTGGTTAAGGAGACCGGCCTCGATAAGACCGAGATCGTGCTGAACGGCGATATCCCGCAGAAAGAGCCGAAGGTGGCGAGTAGCGGATCGCTCAAGCAGCAGATCAAGCCGGTCAAGAAGATCATCAAGATCGTACTGAACAAGAAAATGCCGAGCGGCAAGAACAGAGTTGCGCGTTCCGAACCGAGGCAGCAGCCGGTAACGACCAAGCAGCAGATCGCGGTGGAGCAACAGGTCAAGCCGACAAGGCGTTTCGGTGACTCAAGGTTCGACCCGTACTCCATCGGAACGCCTCGGCGATTGAGCCGCAGAGAGCGGTTGCAGCTTTACTATGGGGGGTCGGCGCAATTGCCGCCGCCGGGCTATTACAGGGCTGCTCCCCCTCCGCAGGCTTACCGGCGCTATTACGACGCCCGATAGCGCACCGCGGCGCGTTGCCGGACTCCTGCTTTCGCGAAACGGCAAGCGTAACATCCACGACATGGCTAGACTGTTGAAGGACAGGCTTGAAGCGGCGCTCGGCTCGCGCATCGTCGAGAGCCGCAGTCTCGGCGTGGGATTCGGCCTAAACGGCCTCGAAGTCAGACTCGCGGACAGCCGCCATCTCGCCGTGAAGGCGCGCGAAGGAGGACGGAATGGCCGCGCCGGACTCGATCTCGAAGCCTACATGCTGAACGAGCTCGCGCGCCTGTCAGATCTCCCCGTTCCGCATGTCCACTATGCCGACGCCGATCTTCTCGTGATGGATTTCATTGACAATGATGGCGGCGGCATCACGCCAAGTGTTGAGCATCATGCCGCTGAGCTCCTCGCGAAGCTCCACGCGACGAAGCGGGAGCGGTTCGGTTATGCGCGCGACACGCTGATCGGGCCCCTCCCCCAACCCAATCCGGAGTCTCCGCGCTGGGTGCCTTTCTTCCGCGACCACCGGCTGCTCTTCATGGCAGAGAAGGCACGTGAGGAGGGAAGCCTTCCCTCTACTCTCTACATCCGCATCGAGCGCCTGGCCGAGAGGATCGAGGAGTATCTCCTAGAGCCGGACTTTCCGAGCCTTCTGCATGGCGATCTGTGGACCGGGAACGTGCTCGTGCGCGAAAGCCGGATCGCGGGCTTCGTGGATCCCGCCATCTATTGCGGGCATCCGGAGATCGAGCTTGCCTTCACCACCATGTTCGGGACGTTCGGCCGGGCCTTCTTCGAGGCTTACGAGGCGCTCATGCCGCTAGAGCCGGGTTTCCAGGAGCTGCGCTCGGACCTCTACAATCTCTACCCGACGCTCGTCCATGTCAGGCTGTTCGGCTCTGGGTATCTCGCTCGCGTCGAACGCACGCTTGCGAGGCTAGGGCTCTGAATGGAAATAAAAAGAACCGGCCCGGACGGCGCCGGGCCGGTCTTCCCTGCGAAACGAGCCGAGCGCCAAAGGCATGGCCTTAACAGCGGGCTTGGCTCGCCCCCCCATCATGTTCCTGAGCCGTGTCTTTCGCTTGTGCTTCAGGTCCCTCTAGCTCTCGCGCGGTATGGAAACTAAGGCCCCCCGGCCCCGTCCCCCATTTGTGACGCAAGGCTAGCCTAGCCGCGCGGCAAACTTCAACATTGTGCAACAGCGAAGACAAAAACGGGCGGCGAGTGTTGCCCAAATGCAAATTTGGCCTCTCTGTCGCACGTGGCCTGGTTTGTATTCATGTTGAGATTCAATCGCTTAGACGAACTTATCATGTACGATCTGAGTTTGCGGGCAATCTGCCGCAACGCAATCATTGAGGGCATAAAGGCGCTCGTTAGGCGGAAAATTTGTGGGGCTTTGTTGCAGTTCGGCAACGCCCTGAGCGGGCATCGGAAAAGGCAAACTAAAGGCCCGAGGGGGCGATTCCCGTCGGCCTCGATTGAGCATTGATCCAGCCGAAGTGGTTGCAGAAGCGGCCAAAAATGCCTCTAGCGGTGCAGAGCTACGCTCGCAGCCGGGCGATAGGAGCCTGATTTCGGATCGAGCTGAACAATGTTGATGGTCTGCGAAGAGCCAGACACGTTGATGCTCATGCGACCAGAGAACTTGGGGCCGTTGATCACGGCATGAACGGTATTGCCGACGGCGCTTCCGCTCACGCTGCCCGAGGCGTCGTAGGTGGTTTCGCTCCAGGTGCCGGAGATCTTCCCGCCGCTATAGGTGAGCTTGGAGCTTGTGTTGAACTTATAGTCGGTTCCCGCGCAGCGCATGGTCTGCGAGACGCTTGCGCCCGCCACCATATAGGTGACTTTGCAGCTCACCCTCTCGGGATTACCTTTGACCGGCGTGACTGTACCTCCACCAGTCCAGTAGCCCTTGAGAATATCGAAGGGATTGCCCGTTGCTTTGGGCGCCGCTTTCTTCGTCGCCGCATCGCTAGGCATCGCCAGAAACGCCACGAGCAGGAGCGTGAGAACCGGGGCGACTTTGCCGATCCAGTTCGGAAGCGTGCGAGGTGCCATGAGCATGTCCCTCTCGTCCATTCGCTGAGACTTAGACCTGGCGCGCGAGCCAGGTTAACGGCGGGCCGTTGCCGCCTCCCGCGTCCGCGTGCATCATGCACAAAAACGGAACCGGGGGAAGATCGATGAAACTTCTGCGCTATGGCGAAATTGGCCGGGAAAAGCCGGGAATTCTGGATGCAAATGGTCGAATTCGCGACCTCTCGCGTGTCATCGACGACGTCGCCGGCGACGCCCTGGGCCCTGACGGCCTCTCCCGCATCAAGGAGCTCGATTTGGGTGCTCTTCCGCTCGTAGAGGGGAGCCCGCGCATCGGCGCGCCGGTCGGGGTGGTGCCAAAGTTTCTCGGCATCGGCCTCAACTACCGAGACCACGCCGAGGAGACCGGCATGCCGATCCCGGAGGTGCCAATCGTGTTCGCCAAGGCAAGCTCCTGCGTCTCCGGACCTTACGACCCTGTGCTTAAACCTGCGGACTTCGACCGCATGGATTTCGAAGTCGAGCTCGCCGTGGTGATCGGCACCCGCGCCAAGAACGTCGCGCGCGAGAATGCCCTCGATTTCGTCGCGGGCTACGCGATCTGCAATGACGTTTCCGAGCGGAACTTGCAGAGGGGCGGCGCCGGCGAATGGATCAAGGCCAAGAGCTATGACTCGTTCGGGCCGCTTGGCCCTTGGCTCGTCACCAAGGATGAAATCCCCGACCCGCAGAAGCTCGATCTCGCGCTCGACCTCAACGGCGCTCGCATGCAAACCGGCTCAACCTCGACCATGATCTTCGGCGTGGCCGAGCTTGTGAGCTATATCAGCAAATACATGACCTTGGTCCCTGGCGACGTGATCACCACCGGCACGCCGCCCGGCGTCGGCATGGCGCGCAATCCGCGCGTGTTCTTGAAGCCAGGCGACGAGCTTCGCCTCACCGTCTCGGGACTCGGCGAGCAGCGGATCAAGATCGTGGCGGAGAATTAGCCTTCCGCGGCCACCAAGCGTGGAAGTGGTGGACGGGGCCCCTACCCTTGCCGATCTTGAGCTCGTCGGCCGCGGCTATTGCTGCCGTGACATAGGCCTTGGCCTTGGCAAGCGCCTCGCGAAGCGTGACGCCCTTGGCGAGCTCGGCGGCGGTGGCTGCGGACAGCGTGCAGCCCGTCCCATGGGTATTTGGGGTTTGCGTGCGCGGCGCCTCGAGCCGCATCGTTCCTTCAGCGTCGGCGAGAATGTCGATCGCCAATGGGCCAGTGGCATGGCCTCCTTTTACTAGCGCGGCGCTCGCGCCTTGCGCGCGCAAGCGCTGGGCTTGTGCCGCCATTTCCGCTTCATCGCGGGCCACCGGCTCGTCAAGCAGCCGCGCCGCTTCCCGCAGGTTCGGCGTCACAAGGACGGCGAGCGGCATGAGCTTGGTCCTGATCGCGTCGATCGCCTCGTCGGTGAGCAAAGGATGGCCGCTTTGCGAGACCATCACCGGATCGACGACCACGGGAACGCCGGGAAAATAGCTCAAGCCCTCGACCACAGCTTCGACAATCTCGAGATTGCCGAGCATGCCGGTCTTGATGGCGCCGACATCGAGGTCGCTCGCAATGGCACGCAGTTCGGCCAGCACAAACTCCGGCGGTGCAGTATGCACCGCCTCGACGCCGAGCGTGTTCTGCGCGGTAAGCGCCGTGATCGCGCTCGCGCCGTACACGCCGAGGGCGCCGAAGGTCCGCAAGTCTGCCTGGATACCAGCGCCGCCGGCCGAGTCCGAGCCAGCGATAGTGAGAGCAATCGTCGTCATGGAGGCACTATCTAGGAATTTGGCGCGATCACGAAGCTTTAGCCGATGGTAGCAAGCCCCGGGAAGAGCTCGAGCATCCAGCTCGAGATGAGCGTCATGGCGTCGGTGAGGAACAGGATGCCGGTGAGCACGAGAAAGCCGCCGAGCACTTTCTCGACGGTGGCGAGATGCCTGCGGAACCGCTGCATTGTGTTGAGGAACGGACGAATGGCAATGGCCGCGATGATGAAGGGAATGCCGAGGCCAAGCGAGTAGACGAAGAGCAGGCTCACCCCCTGGCGTACGGAGTCCTCGCCTGCGGCGACAGCGAGGATCGCGCCAAGCACCGGGCCGATGCATGGCGTCCAGCCGAAGGCAAAGGCGAGTCCAATGACATAGGCGCCGACCAGGCCCGCAGGCCGCGAGTCGGCGTGGTAACGCGCCTCGCGGTGCAGAATGGGAAGATGGATCACGCCGAGGAAATGCAGCCCGGCGATAATGATCACCACGCCGGCGATCTTGGCAAGCAGCGGGAGGTTTGCCGCGAGCAGCTGGCCTGCAGCCGTGGCCGTCGCGCCGAGAATCACGAACACGGTAGTGAAGCCGAGCACGAAGGCGACCGAGGACATCACCACCGTCGTGTAGACATGGGACGGTGTCTCGTCCTCGCCGGTGAGTTGGTCGAAGGTCGTGCCGCCGAGGAAACAGAGATAAGGCGGCACGAGCGGCAATACGCAGGGGCTTAGGAAACTGAGCAGCCCGGCAAGCAGCGCGCCGAAATAAGTGACGTCCATGGCTCTTGCTATTGCCCCTGCTCAAGAAGGGCAAGAGCTTGTACCGTCTTGTGAAAAGTATTGATCAGCAACTAGGCGGCGGCGGGGCGGACGCGTTCTGCGGCCTTGCGGATGGCGGCGATATTGTCCTTGTAGGCGCCGCCCTTGAACACGCCGGAGCCAGCTACGATCACGTTGGCGCCGGCCTCGACCACGAGCGGCACGGTTTCGCCATTGATGCCCCCATCGACCTCGATATGAATCGGCCGGGCGCCGATTGCCTTGCGGATAGCCCTGATCTTGTCGAGCTGCGAGGGGATGAAGGCCTGGCCGCCGAAGCCGGGGTTCACGGTCATGACTAGGACAAGGTCGACCTTGTCGAACACGTAGTCGATCGCGGTCTCGGACGTCGAGGGCGTGATCGAGACGCCGGCCTTCTTGCCGAGGCTCTTGATGAGCTGGAGCGAGCGGTCGAGGTGAGGCCCCGCCTCGGCATGCACGGTGATGATGTCGGAGCCGGCGCGGGCGAAGGCCTCGATATAAGGATCGCAGGGCGCAATCATGAGATGCACGTCGAACACCTTCTTGGAGTGCGGCCGAAGCGCCTTTACCACGTCGGGGCCGATGGTGATGTTCGGCACGAAATGCCCGTCCATCACATCGACATGGATCCAGTCGCAGCCAGCCTGGTCGATGGCCCGTACCTCCTCGCCAAGCCTGGCGAAGTCGGCGGAGAGAATGGACGGGGCAATGATGATGTCGCGGGCCATTGCTTCCGGTTTCCTTGTCATTGCCCGGCTCGACCCGCCTGCGGGCCGAAGCCCGAGCACTCAGCTTCGGTACTACGAGACACTTCGGCGGGCGAAGGCCCGGGCAATACAGTAACCTCTGCTTTCGCAGATAACTCTTGGCGGATGATTACTGGATTCCAACTTGCGTGGGAATGACTAGCTTAGAGGATAGTCACAGAACTTAAGAAGCGCGGGAGCCGCTGCGGGCGAGCGCCACGACGCCGGGCAGCTCGGCCCCGCCGAGCCACTCCAGGAAGGCCCCGCCGGCGGTCGAGACATAGCTGAAGTCGTCGGCGACGTGCGCCTCGTTTAGCGCCCGCACTGTGTCGCCGCCCCCGGCAATACTTACGAGCTTGCCCGCTTTGGTGAGGCGGGCGACATCGCGGGCGAGCGCGAAAGTCCCCTCGCCGAAGGGCGGCGTCTCGAAGGCGCCGAGCGGGCCGTTCCACAGCACCGTCTTGACCTGGCCAAGGCGGCGCTTCATCTCGGCGAGGCTCTGAGGCCCGAAATCTAGAATCATGGAATCGCTGGGAACTTCGTTCACGGCGCAGACCTGCGAAGTAGCGCCCGCCTTGAGCTCCTGCGCCACGACCACGTCGATGGGCAGCACGACCTCGCAGCCGGACCGTTCGGCCTTCGCCATGATGTCCTTCGCCGTAGCGACGAAATCCCGCTCCACCAAGGAGGCACCAAGCTTGATGCCCTCGGCCAGGAGGAAGGTATTGGCCATGCCTCCGCCGACCACGAGTTGATCCATGCGGGAGACGAGATTGGTCAGAACCTCGATCTTGGTCGAGACTTTGGCACCGCCAGTGATCGCCATCACCGGCCGCTCAGGACTCTCGAGCGCCTGCCCGAGCGCCGTGATCTCGGCCATCATCAGAAGGCCAGCATAAGAGGGGAGCAGATCGGTGATCGCCTCTAGCGAAGCATGTGCTCGGTGCGAGGACGAAAAGGCGTCATTGACATAAAGGTCGCCGAGCGCGGCGAGGCTCTTGGCGAACTCGCGATCGTTTTTCTCCTCGCCCTTGTTATACCGGACGTTCTCGAGCACGGCGACCTCGCCGGGCTTAAGCGAATCGACCACGCGCTTCGCGTCATCGCCCGACGGAGCGGCGGCGAAGCGGACCGCGATCCCAGGCATCAGCTCCTGCATCTTGGCAGCGACCGGACGGAGCGAAGTGTCCGGAGTAGGCTGGCCCTTGGGGCGCCCGAGATGGGACAGAACCACGACCCTACCTCCCTCGCGCGCAACCTTAGCGATGGTAGGCAGGACGCGGGTCAGTCGGGTCGTGTCGGCAACGACCCCGTTCTCGATCGGCACGTTGAAGTCGACGCGGACCAGCACGCGCTTGCCCTTAACATCGACTCCATCGATCGACCTTACGCGGGAGAGATCGAGGCCGTCCTTGCCAGAATTCGCCTCTCTTCGCGCCGCACTCACTTCGTTCATATCAGCCGGCCCATGGCGGCGGCCGTGTCGTTCATGCGGTTGGAGAAGCCCCATTCATTGTCGTACCAGGCGACCACGCGGCAGAACGTGCCGTCGACCACCTGAGTGCCCTTGAGGTCGAAGATCGAGCTGCGCGGATCGTGATTGAAGTCGGACGAGACCAGTGGCTTGTCGTTGATGCCGAGAATGCCCTTGAGCGGACCATCGGCGGCAGTAACCACCGCCTTGTTGATCTCCTCGGCCGTCGTGGGCCGTGCCGCCTGAAAGGTCAGATCGACGAGGCTCACATTCGGCACCGGCACGCGGATCGAGGCGCCGTCCAGCTTGCCCTTGAGCTCGGGCAGAACGAGGCCGACGGCCTTTGCCGCGCCGGTTGAGGTGGGGATCAGGTTCATCGCGCTCGCGCGCGCGCGATAAGGATCCTTGTGCAGCGTGTCCACGGTGCGCTGATCGCCGGTATAGGCGTGGATCGTGGTCATGTAGCCGTGCTTGATGCCGACCGCATCGTTCAGCACCTTGGCGACGGGGACGAGGCAGTTCGTGGTGCAGGAGGCGTTGGACACGACGTGGTGCTCCTGGGTGAGCTTGTCGTCATTGACGCCAAACACGACAGTGAGATCTGCGCCCGAGCAAGGAGCCGAGACCAGCACACGCTTGGCGCCCGCGGTGAGATGCTTCGCTGCTCCAACGCGATCGGTGAAGCGGCCGGTGCATTCCATCACGATGTCGATGCCGAGATCGCGCCAGGGAAGCCTCTCCGGTGTCGCTTCGGAAAGCACGGCGACATTCTGGCCGTCAGTCTTGAGATGGCCGTCGGCGACGTTGATCCTGCCGCGGAAGCGGCCATGCACGCTGTCGAATTCGAGGAGATGGGCGTTCATCTCGGCCGAGCCGAGATCGTTGATGGCAACGAAGTCGAGGTCCTTGCGGCCGGATTCGAGGAAGGCCCTGAAGGTGAGCCTGCCGATCCGGCCAAATCCGTTGATGGCGACGCGCTTATTAGCCATGTCCTCCCTTACTCCTCGAACTTGCAATCAAACCATGGGCGGCGGCGGCAACCGCCTCAGCCGTTATGCCGAAATGCTTATATAGGTCTTGAGCGGGCGCAGAAGCACCGAATCCGTGCATACCGATGAAGGCACCGTCAGATCCGAGCCATTTCGACCAACCGAACTCAGCGGCCGCCTCGACTGCGACCCGCGGGGCAGTGCCGAGAACCGAATTCCGATAAGCCTCACCTTGGGCCTCGAACAGCTCCCAACCAGGCATCGAAACAACAGCGGCGTTGATCCCCTCACCTTCGAGCACTTTGGCGGCCTCGACCGCGAGAGCTACCTCAGAGCCGGTGCCGATCACCGTCACGTGGCGCTTGCCCTTCGGCTCGACCAGCACATAGGCGCCCTTGGCCGACAGATTCTCTTCGGTGTGGGTTGTGCGGAGCGGCTTCACGCTCTGACGAGTGAGCGCAAGGATGGTGGGCGTGCGCTTGGAAAGAAGCGCAAGCTCCCAGCATTCGGCGCATTCGACCGAGTCAGCCGGACGCATCACGTTAAGGTTCGGCATGGCGCGCAGGGAGGCCAGGTGCTCGATGGGCTGATGTGTCGGGCCATCCTCTCCGAGCCCGATCGAATCGTGCGTCATTACGTAGATCACCCGCTGCTGCATCAGCGCCGAGAGCCTGATCGAAGGCCGGCAATAGTCGGTGAAGACGAGGAAGCTGCCGCCGTAAGGCACGATGCCGCCGTGCAGCGAGAGGCCGTTCATGGCTGCGGCCATCTCATGCTCGCGCACGCCGTAATGGATGTAGTTGCCGGAGAAATCTCCCGGCCTGACGATGCTGTGCAGCTTGGTGAGCGTGCCGTTGGAGCCCGTGAGGTCGGCAGAGCCGCCCATCAGCCCAGGAATGACCGGCACGAGCTTCTCCAACACCTTCTGCGAGGACTGCCGCGTCGCAAGCTTCGCCCCTTCGCGAGCGAAGTCAGCCTTTATCGTGGCGATTGCGGCTTTGATCGCGCCTGCGACCTTTGCGTCGATCGGATCGGTGAGCGCAGCGCGGGCTGGAGCATCGAGGCGCTTCGCGGCTTGTGCCCACGCCTCATAGGCGGCGCGATGCCGCGTGCCGGCCGCACGCCAGGCGGCAAGGACCGGCTTCGGCAGCTCAAAGGGGTGGTGGTGCCAGCCGAGCTTTTCGCGTGTGCCTTTGACCTCTTCCTCGCCGAGGGGTGCGCCGTGGATGGCAGCGGTGCCAGCCTTGGTCGGCGCGCCGTAGCCAATGATGGTGCGGCAGGCGATCAGCGACGGCTTGTCGGTGACGGACCTTGCATTCTCGATGGCTAGCGCCACTGCCTCTGGATCATGCCCATCGACGCGCGCGGTATGCCAGTGCGCGGCTCTGAAGCGCTCGACCTGATTGTCTGAGACCGACAGGCTGGTTGGGCCGTCGATCGAGACCTCGTTGTCATCGAACAGCACGATCAGTCGGCCGAGCTTGAGATGGCCTGCCAGCGAGATCGCCTCCTGACTGATGCCTTCCATGAGGTCGCCGTCGCCGGCAATGCAATAGGTGTAATGGTTGACGACCTCATCGCCGTAGCGGCGATTGAGCAGCCGCTCGGCAAGCGCCATACCGGCGGCATTGCCGAGGCCCTGCCCGAGAGGCCCGGTCGTGGTCTCGATGCCCGGAGCGTGGCCATATTCCGGATGGCCCGGCGTGCGCGAGCCGAGCTGTCGAAAGCGCTTCAGCTCCTCGAGCTCCATCTCGGCATAGCCGCTGAGATAGAGCAGCGCATAAAGGAGCATCGAGCCGTGACCGGCCGAAAGCACGAAGCGGTCGCGGTCGGGCCAGTCGGGGTGGCTCGCGTCGAATTTCAGGAAGCGGGTGAACAGCACCGTGGCGACATCCGCCATGCCCATCGGCATGCCGGGATGGCCGGAATCGGCCGTCTGCACCGCATCCATGGCGAGCGCCCTGATGGCGTTAGCCATGTCGTTGTGAGACGCCTCCGGTAACGCCTGACTTTGCATCAGTTGGCTATCTGGGTGAGACATTTAGGAATATCAATATGTTATGGCAGAACAAGCGCCAGTTGCGGTAACACCCAAGGTAACAGGAGGAAGACTCGGATCGCTCAGGCCGTCTTTAACATACAGCGCATGGAGGAATGAATGTCCAATATTGATCGACGCAAGCTGATGATTGGCGGCGCGGTTGGAGCCGCTTCTATGAGTGTCGTGATTCCGCATTGGCTGAACAGGAAGGCGTAGCGCTGTCGGGGACGATCACGGAGTTCTATCAGTTCCTTGTCAAGTTCCGGGCGTTGCCGCCCAAAGTGCAGAAGGCCGTCTTGATCATTCTTAAATGGGACACCCAAAGAGGATGACGCGGCGAAGTAGGCCTGCGAATCAGATATAAGAGTCCTACGACCCCGACTTGGGTCGGCTCACAGACCAACTAGCCCCGACTAATCCCCTTCGTCGGGGCTTATCTTTTGCGCTAACCGCTCAGCAACAGATTTAGGCGAAGCTCAGGTGAGCCGTCCCGGTGGACGGCCTTCCTAACTGAAGCGGCCTCAGGACCGCCGCCCTGGGGCCGTTTCTTTTTGGATTTACCACCGACGGTAATAAGGCCGAGGCCCAACATAAACCCGTGGCGCGACATAAGCGCGTGGAGCTACGTAGGCGCGGGGAGCTACGTAACCGCAGGCAACGCATCCGCACCGGCCGTACGGACCACAAACCCAATGAGAACCCCATCCACACCGCCCCGGACCTGAACAACCCACTGTCTGCACTGGCGAGTAGTTCGGTAGCGATGGCACTCCCATTGGGCTGGCGTTAGCGTTCCAAACAACCCCTCCTATCAACATCAACATGATCGCAGAAACAGTCGCAATTAAACTTATGCGCATACGTCTCTCCCTAAATCAGAGTTATGGACAACGAAACAAACAGAGCAAAGGAGACGGTTCTTAGGCAGACACTTTGTCCCGCCGAATTCCGCGGCATGGATGAACTCGACTAGGACTTAGGGAGACCTAACTCACTAACCATTTCGAGCCATAAAGCGAAATACGCGACGGCTGCAAGTGCTGCGACCCCGGCTGCGGCCACAAGCCAACGTCGATGTCGTGCAAGAATGAATGCGGGTAGAGTGAATGGCAGAAAGATCAGCATAAAAGCGAAACCGACTGCCGCCATCTCCATCCCATCTCCGTGTGGGTCGGCGTGTTGAAATAAGAACACCGCTAAAAAGACGATAAAGGCGGCCTCTATCCCGCAGGCCAAGAGAATGCTGAGCCGAAGCCTTTCGTCCCCCATAGACAGCGATTTGCTCGTCGCGCTCTGCGAAGGCGGATGCCAAACTGTAGCTCCGCTCTTTGTAAGGGTGAACGTGGTCGGTTCAGCGACGGGGCTACGAAGGGCTTTGTAAAGTTCGAGAAGAGCAACGAGCACCGGCCAAAGCACAAGCGCAACCGCGGCCAAAAGGAACAGGGCGTTCACTATTATGAAGAGCAGAGTACCGGCGTCCACGATCAACGCTTCTTTGAGCAGAGCCGCTTCAACTCAGCGGTCCGCAAGCTAGTGAAGGGCTGTGACGAGAGTTAGACGCGCCCTGGCGTAGTGCCTATCAGAAACACAACGGCGTTCTACCATGCCTGAACAAAACACTCGCCGCTTCCCGCCGCCGTGGACAGTTGAGCAAATTCCTGGCAACCTACAAAGTGAAAGACACTAACGGGCAGTCGCTCGCCTACGTTTATGGCCGCGAAACCCGCGCTGATGCTGATACGGCCCACGTGCTGACAATGGACGAGAGCGTATCGCCAGCAACATTGCGAAGCTGCCGACTTTTCTAGCAGCGCAACCTTTCCATGAATGAGAAAAGCCTCGCCTGACGGAGCGGGGCTTTCCAGGTACAGTAACGGATCGGCGCGGCTGTGACGGGGCTTGGAAGAACCGCGCCAGTTAACGTGACTTCTTGGGCTCAGTTCCAGTCTTGTATGGGTGGCATATGGCGACGAACACGAAGCCGCTGAAACAGCGGAGCACCGACGAGCTTGAGACGGCTATTCAATCAGGCTATTTCGACAACATTCAAAAGTCTGAAGCCGAACGCATCCTCAGAGAACGCGAGAGAGAGCCCGATAGGAAGCTCGCACGCCGGACATACAATGCTGCTGCTTGGGCGCGGGCGTACTCGGAGGGGACCTTTATTGTTGCTCTGATCATCCTCTGGCTTTTGGCCACTGGTGAGCCGCCCGCCGCGACGAGTGGGCAAGCGCCAAGGCAGCCTGCCGAAGCCGCCAAGCCTGAAACTTCACTGCTTGCCGCCCCGCCGATCGAAACTGCCAAGCCTGAGACTTCGTCACTGGTCGTTCCGCCGATCGCCGCGCCGCAAGAAGCTACAGCGCCACCCACTGAAGCTGCCAAGGCCGAGACTTCACCGCCTGCCGCTCCGCCGATTGAAACTGCCGAGCCTGAGGACTTACCGCCTGCTGCCACGACAGTCGCCGCCCCGGCAAAAGCTCCGTTGCCTTCACCGGAGGCTCACCCTGCTGGGGCTGCCCCGGCGATCGCTTCTCCCGAAGAGCCCTTGGCTACGCCGACGCCGCCCAACGCGGCAAGCACAGGGGCTCAACCGACTGCACCCGCCACCGATGTGAACGCACCGCCGCGTCAGCGTACCTCAGGCCGGACGCGCCGGTCTCTGAGCGCTCCTCGTCAGACCACGGACGCGTGGAAGAAAGGGATCAGCATCTTCGGCCAGTAGCATGGCCGAGAGACAAGAGCCGATGCTGACATAGCCAAGGTGCTGACTATGGACGGGGCGCGGCGCATCGCCAGCAACATTGCGAAGCTGCCGACTTTCTTGGCTAATATCGAGCACTTGCGTGAATGAAGTAGCAGAGGGATTTCCATGGTCAATGAGGAGTGGAAGCAGGAGTTCGTAAAAACTGGCTACGCTGTTGTCAGTGCTAACGTCCAACAGGGCACCTATCCACCCGACAAGAACTACGAGGCCATTCGGTGGCTCGCTCGCAGCGACCCGGCACGCAAGGCCTATAAAGAAGCTAGAGACACACTGAAAAATGCTCGCATTATCGCGAGACGAATGCGCATCGCTCTAGCGTTGTCTGCTATCTCGCTAGGGCTTTTGGTTGTTGCGATCTATATGCTTTGGCGTGTTCTGGAACGGCTACCGAACTAGTGAACGATCCACGCTTAAAGCTTGAAACGCTGGGCGGCGCGATCGTCATCAGCTTGCCGGGCACAAATTACCAAGTAACATTCCGAAGGGTAGCGGAAGGCCCCGGCATCAGCGCTTCGCACAACATCATCGATGATGCAGATGCCCCGATCACTTCATTTGAGTTTCTTGAACGAGCATGGCGTGTGGCTAAAGACAAGGCGCGCGAGCTTGGATGGATAGGGTGATCACGACCCGTGGCTTCTAAGCAAGCGTAAGCACTTAAAACGCGCCGATCCATGTGGCCTTACGAGCTCCGGCAACTTCCTAGGCGCGGCACTCGTTACGTCCGCTATTGGCACAAAGCAGACATGCTCAATCCGCTGGCGAATGTCCGCTTTTGGGGGCAAAGCGGACATGACTCGAACGGGGCCGTTATGTCGGCTAATGACCCAAAGCGGACATTCCATCATCATGCATTCAACTCTCAACTGCGAACTTGATCCCCTGGGCAAATGGCAATTCGGTCCCGTAATTGATTGTGTTGGTCGCGCGACGCATGTAGCTCTTCCAGGCATCCGACCCAGCTTCTCGGCCACCTCCTGTTTCTTTCTCACCGCCGAACGCGCCGCCGATCTCCGCTCCCGAGGGTCCGACGTTTACATTGGCGATGCCGCAGTCTGACCCGGTAGCAGATAGGAAGATTTCGGCCTCGCGCAAATCTCGCGTAAATATGGAGGAGGCTAGGCCCTGACGGACGTCATTCTGCTCGGCAATAGCCCGCTCAAGACTCTGGTAACGCATGCAATAGAGGATTGGGGCGAACGTCTCTCGCTTGACGAAGTCGCGTTGGCTGTCGAGCTCCACAAGCGCCGGCGTTACGTAAAACCCCCCGGGGTACTTTTCCTCTAGCACCCGAGAGCCACCCCTGACGCAGGTGCCTCCAGTTCTGGTCTCATCGAGAGTCTGCTGCATGGCCTTGTAGGCTTCGCCATCAATCAGCGGTCCCATAAGCGTGTCCTCGTCGCGTGGGTCTCCGATGGTAATGGAGCCGTAAACCTTGCAGAGGCGCGGAAAGAGCTCTTCGTAAATGTCATCATGTACGAAAAGGCGCCTAAGCGTCGTGCAGCGTTGCCCGCTCGTCCCTATCGCCGCAAAGGTGATGGCTCGTATCGCGAGATCGAGATCGGCCGATGGCGCAACAATGGCGGCGTTGTTGCCGGAAAGCTCGAGGAGCGCCCGGGCGAAGCGCCGGGCGAGCTGCTCACCGACGGCGCGCCCCATCGTCGTCGAGCCGGTGGCGGAGACGAACGGGACGCGTATATCCCCCGCGAGGATCTCGCCCAGTTTTCTGTCGCCGATCAGCAAGACAGAAAGACCCTCGGGGGCGGTGCCGAACCTCGCGGCGGCCTTTTCAAAAAGCGCTTGGGTCGCGAGCGCCGTTAGCGGTGTCTTCTCTGACGGCTTCCAGATGCAAGCGTTACCACAGACGAGCGCCAGCGCAGCATTCCAGGACCAGACGGCAACGGGAAAATTGAAGGATGTTATGATTCCCGTGGGACCGAGTGGATGCCAGCTTTCTAGCATCCGGTGGCTCGGGCGTTCGCTCGCGATGGTGAGGCCATAGAGCTGCCGGGAAAGGCCGACGGCGAAGTCGCAAATGTCGATCATTTCCCGGACCTCGCCGAGCCCCTCTGACAGGATCTTGCCCGTCTCGAGCGTAACAAGCCGACCGAGTTCATCCTTCGCAGTTCTCAGCTCTTCACTGAAAAGCCGCACGAACTCGCCTCGTTTTGGCGCCGGCTCGCGACGCCAGGTGCCGAATGCATCCTGCGCGAGACCTATGGCGTGCCTCGCTTCATCGGGTGTCGTCTGCCGAACATGCGCAATGATCTCGCCTGTGATCGGCGTGCGGGCCGGCAGCCCCTCGTCAGCGAACACCGAGTCAGGCACTCCAAGCCGCTTGCAAATTTCGAGTGCCTCCTCGCGTGGCGAGGGAAGCTCATGTGTTTTCTTTGGCATCGCGCACCTCGCGGTAGAGCTTCGTAGCTGAGTGCTGGCGTGCGGCTAGGGATTATCCTTCGGTGAAGCGAGCAAAATGCTTGTGTCCGTCGACTTGATCCCGTCGACCGTTCTAATCCGATTTAGCAGCTCATCGAACTCTTCAAGCGAACCGGCCACAAGCTCCGCGACAAGATCCCAGTGGCCATTCGTCGAATGAAGTTTTCGGACCTCTGGGTAGCCATAAAGCCGCTTAACGACCTTGTTCGACGCTTTGGCCTCGACTTCTATCATCATCAGCCCCCGAACCAGATTACGCGTAGCGTTATCGTGGACCGCAATTGTGAAGCCGCGGATGACGCCGCTCTCGATAAGGCGGTCTATGCGTGACCGGATGGTCGCGCGGGACACGCCCAGTTCGGCTGCGAGTGATGCAACGGGTCGTCGCGCATCGCTGCGCAACAAGGCGATCATCTTGTAGTCCAGATCATCCATGGCGCGGTCTATCAATCTGGTCACGATAGCATAGCAAAGTGCATAATAATGTCGACATAATGTTAATTAATCCGCCTTTTTGCCGCCACTGCGTATCAGTATGTTGGTTATTGGATGATGGGATCTAGGGGA
>JBKOWI010000078.1:0-1371 GCA_046724315.1 Pseudomonadota bacterium
GGGAACGTGTGATGGGGAGGGACGCCCACACGGCCGCTACATATGAGCTAGCACATCCACTTCAACCCGGCGCTTCTCTCCGGCTCGCGGTTGCCGATTCTAGAGGACAGGAGCGGTCTCACCTTTTTTGCGTGTACCCATGGTGTACCCACAACCGCTCTAAGACTGTCACATTATCCCTGACCCCCTGAAAAGCTTGGCTCCCCGGGCCGGACTCGAACCAGCGACCCAGCGGTTAACAGCGGGCTGGCCACGGCCAAATTCTTGATGATTTCTAGGCGTGACGCTGAGAGGGGGGGCGTAGGGGGAGGGCGCCGGCGCTACTTCGCGCTGGGCGCCGGCTTCGGAGACTCGGGCCTCCGAGCTCCTGCGCCCAGACCCTCCTTGAGCCGGGGTGGCGGCGCCCGGTGCGCGCCATCGCGACTCTGTTCGAGCGCCACGTCATCGACGACTAGGGCGTGTACTCATAAAGCGACAAGCGACAGCCAAATGCTGACTTGGATGCGCTGCCCAACTTCCGTTATTGGGGGTAAAGCGGACATTGGTGCGGACTTATCAGTGAGTCCGCTAATGACCCGTTCAGACGTTTGCTATTGTTTGCGAGGTTCGGCGCACCGGATTTCGGTCAGGTTTCCCGGATGCTTGCTTGCGATACCCAGAACTTGAGTTGCTTCGAGATGCAGCTCTCGCGTGTCTTCACAGATGGCCGAAACAAGGCCCTGACTGGGCTTCACTCGTGCCTGCAAGGCCGTTGGCCGCCGCCCTGGTCATTGAAACAACACTAATGCCTTTTGCAAGGTGATCCAGATGCCCCAAGCGAGCGGGATGCCGACGGCGCCCCAGGCGAGCAGGGCTCTGATGTCGAAGCCGCCGCTGCCGATGGTGGAGGTCACGGCCGCGACCCTGCTCTTCAGTTTGGCCTGCAGCGCCGCCACCTCCTCCTCGCTCATGAACCACTTCCTGTCCAAAGGCCTGATCAGCAGATTGGCGATGAAGCCAGCCACCAGCAGCCCGGCCAGCACGTAGAAAATCGGGTGATAGATCTGGTCGTAGGGGACGCCTGCGGCTTTGCGGGTGTCGTGCATGTAGTTCACGATCACCGGGCCGACAATGCCCGCCGTCGACCAGGCGGTGAGCAGACGCCCGTGAATGGCGCCAACATATTGCGTGCCGAAGATATCGGCGAGATAGGCAGGGATGGTGGCGAACCCTCCGCCATACATCGAGGCAATGAGGCAGAAGGCGGCCGCGAATAGGCCGAGCATGCCGAGCGTGGCAAGGGTCGGGGCCGCGGCATAGCAGATGAAGCCGAGCGTGAAGAAGGTGAAGTAGGTGAGCTTCCGCCCGATCTTGTCCGACAGCGACGCCCAC
>JBKOWI010000121.1:0-4023 GCA_046724315.1 Pseudomonadota bacterium
TTGGTGCCGGCGTCATGAGGAACGACGCCAAGGGGCTCGCCCCAATTCTCATCCTTACCGGCAGCATAGGTTTCGAAAACCAGCTTGCCGTGCCGAACGACCAGCACCGCGTGAACATTTCTGCGGTCGGGACGCGCCGCCGCGCGGCCCTGAGCCGCCAGCTCCTGGGTGATCTTGCAGAGAACCGCGGCATCGATGCCGACGTCTTCTGGCGAAGCCGTTTCCCAGTCGTCGAGTTGCTGGGGCGCCGACGCGCAGGATGCATCCATGGGCCAGGCGGCGCCTGGCAGTAGGATGCTCGCACAAAGAAATGACAGCCAAGCGATGCCGTGACGGGTTCTCATCAAGGCCTCCTACATCCGAATTGACCTGGTCGCGATCCCCATGCCCGTGTAGAGGACGCACAGGAAGGTACCAATGAAGACTGGCACGGCCCGCATCCGTCCGGCAGGACCAGCGCCTCAAAGTGCTGCTTCATGAGTGCTCCGCTTCGATACTGCGGAACGTGCGAAAACCCCGCGCTCACTATACCGTGCGGATGAGGTGGGGTCGTTAAGGTCAGATGACCCATTTGAATAGGACAAAGCGTAATGTCCGCCTTAGTGCCATGAACGGACTATTAGGGCTTGCTGAGCTTTCTTTGACCCACACCGGCTTAGGTCGTATGATTGCTAACTGACTGTTTGGCCGAGATAGCGCGGTCCAGCTGCCGCTTTCATCTATGGCAGACAAGAGCAGTCGTAAGGTGCCGAGGCATACCAAGGCCGCAGCGCCATTTAGGAGAGCCGGAGATGCGTTCCGTCGACCACCGCACGAGCAAATCCCAGCCTCTTATTCTCGATGCGACGTCCAGCGCTGCAGACTGGTCCTCGGTCGGCGCGTTGTGTACCCCGGTGCAGCCAGCCGAAAGACTGCTGAGCGTGCAGTCGGCAATCAACAGGGCCGTGAACGCAATCGCATACGCATCCGCCAGACTGCATCGCATGCGCAGCTGACCGCTGCTCCGACTGAGCTACCCCCCAATCAGCTGCAGCCCATCGATGTCCGCAACGGGTCATGGGCGGAAGTCGCCTCGAGGTCCGTGGCACTCCGGCTAACCGGCCTTTAGCGGACGTCGCGCGATGTTTTCGGAAGGTCCGGGTCGTGCCATTAACAGACATAAGGCTGGTCGGTGGATGTCGGTTTTCGGGGCCTGAGCCTAGAGTCACACTCCGCTAGAGTGCACCATGCACCTTGCCCGATTTGCGGAAACTCTCCAGGCTAAGCGAGCGCACGGTCTCGGTTTAGAGGATGCCAAGTCGATGAACTGCGTCGGCTGCGGCTTTGTTATTCAGGCAGAGTTTGCCTTTTGCCCCAAATGCGGCGCGCACCAACCCGCCCGCTGCGCCGGCTGCGGCTATGCCTGCCCACCCGATTTTGCATTCTGTCCAAAATGCGGGCAGAAACAGCGTGCAACCTTCCAGCCGATCGAAACGCAGGCGGCTACGCCGCCGCCATCACACTCCGTCCCTCCGGAGCCGTTCCGGCGCGCCCCGCATGCCCCAGAGTCTGCCCTCACGGGCGAAGCCGACCGGCGCACAGTCACGGTCCTGTTCGCAGATCTCAGCGGATTCACCTCCCTTTCCGAACAGCTCGACCCCGAGGTCATACAGGCGCTTCAGAACGAGCTGTTCGAAGAACTGACCGCCGCGGTGCAAGAGTTTGGCGGCTTCGTCGACAAGTTCGTTGGCGACGCCCTGCTCGCGCTGTTCGGTGCGCCGCACGCACACGAGGACGACCCGGAGCGTGCGCTCAGGGCAGCGCTCGCCATGCTCGAACGGACGGCACGCCTCGATGCACGCTGGCGTCGGCGCGCCGGCCTGCCGCTCACGCTCCACATTGGCATCAATACGGGGGCGGTGGTGGCTGGTGGCTTCGGCGCGGGCAACGCGAAGTCCTATTCAGTCACCGGCGACACGGTGAATACTGCGCAACGTCTGCAATCCCTGGCGGGAGTCGGCGAGGTGCTGGTCGGCGCGGCGACCTACCGCCTCGCGCGCCATGCCTTCGGCTTTGAGCCATTGGGCGAGGTCGTGCTGAAAGGCAAGAGTGGCCAGCATGCGGTGCACCGCTTAATCGGCGCGCTCGACACTCCGCGCGAGGCCCGCGGGCTCGAGGCGCTCGGCCTGAGCGCTCCACTGACAGGCCGCGATGCTGAGCTCCACCGCATGCTCGAGTGTCTGGAACGGACGGTCGCGGGCGACGCCCATGTAGTGCGCCTGATCGGCGACGCAGGCATTGGCAAGTCGCGCCTGGTACGCGAACTCCTGGCACGGGTCGCAGACGATGAGCGGTTCGGCTCGGTTGTGGTTCGTCGCACCGCGTGCTCGCCGCTCGGCGAACAGCACTTCGGCGCGCTCGGTGCGATCGTGCGGAGCGCCTACGGCATTGCGCCGAACGACAGTACGACGGCGACGCGGAAGAAACTGGCAGAAGGCATCGCCGAGCTCGGTTTGTCGCCGTCTGAAGGCGCTGAACTGATGCCCTCGCTCGACCACGTCATCGGGCTTGGCGCGGTTGAGGCCGGGCAGAACCAGATGGAGCCCGAGCAGCTCAAGCGCCAAATCCACTTCGCATTGCGCACACTCTTCGAGCGGCGACTGGCGCGTGCCCCCGTTCTTCTTGTGGTCGAGGACCTGCATTGGGCAGATGCGGCCTCGCTCGAGGCGCTTCGCCTGCTCGCCGACCGACTCGACCGCAGCCGACTGATGATCGTGCTGACCCATCGACCCGCGTTCGAGGCAGGTGCGCTCGCCACCAGCCGCACCAACCACGTGACGATCCGTCTGTCGCCCTTACAGATTCCATCGAGCCATGCGCTGATCGATGCTCTATTCGGTGGCTCCCCTCTCCCGCAAGAGCTGCGCGGGCGGATCGTCGAGCGCGCGGGCGGCAACCCGCTCTTCATTGAGGAGATCGTCCGCGGCCTCATCGAGAACGGCACGCTGGCACGTGAGGGCTCAAGCTGGCGCACGCTCGCGAATGACGGCGCGGCTGAAATTCCGCTCAACATCCAGGGCATTTTGCTCGCCAGGCTTGATCGGCTGCCGCGCGAGGCGCGCGCACTGGCGCAGGAGGCGGCCGTGGTCGGCCCAAGCTTCGATGCCGCACTCCTACGCACGATCACGAGCGACCCATCGCGGGTTCGCAACCAGCTCGATCTCCTGCTCGACGCCGAGGTGATCGACGAGGAGCCGGGCTCGGGGCTTGAGGCGCGATACCGCTTTACCCAGTCTTTACTTCAGGACGTCATCTATCAGAACCTCCTGGTGCAGCGCCGCACGGAGCTGCACGGCCGCATCGGGCGAGCGCTCGAAGCCCGTACGCCGGCAGGCATCGAGCGCCTCGAGGACTTAGTCGCCCTCGGCCACCATTTCTGCAGGAGTGAGGAGAAGGCGAAAGGCGCACGCTTTCTGAGTGCTGCCGGTGATCGGGCCAGTGCAGCCTACGCCAATGACGACGCAATCCGCCACTACCAACAGGCGCTCGCCGCCCTGCGGGCCGCCGACGGGCATTGGCCCCACCAGCTCGTACTCTGCGAGCGCATTGCCGATTTGTGCCGTCCGATCGGCAGACGCGACACCGCGCAGGAACATTACGATATGGTGCTGCGCGCCTATCGGGATGTGGGCGATCATGCTGCGATGGCCCGTATCCTGCGCAAGATCGGCGGGCTCTTGTGGGATGCCGGCCGGCGCGATCAGGCTGAGGCGCGCTACGCCGAGGCACTCATCTTGCTTGAAGACACCGACGCGCCAATCGAGCGCGCGCATCTTTCGCAGGAACGCGGCCGCCTGGCCTTTCGCACGGGCGACCATGCAGCGGCGGTGAGGTGGGCGGACAAGGCAATCGAATATGCGGAGGCCTATTCGACCGATACGGGCAAGGAGATCAAGCTAGAAGCTGCGCGAGCGGTTGCGGAGGCGCTCAACACCAAAGGTGTTGCCCTCGCGCGGCTTGGGCAGAAGGTCGAGGCGATGCGCG
>JBKOWI010000074.1:0-3524 GCA_046724315.1 Pseudomonadota bacterium
CGACCCTTAATGCTGCGACCGCTTCCGTCGATAAGCGCTGATCCGCCTCCTGGAGGACATCGGCAAAAGCATTGGCGGAGCAGATCACAGGTTCGACCAGGTCAGAGCCGGTGAGCGCCAGCGCGCAAGCGCGCATCACCGGACAGCGATGATGCTGCGAGGCGGCGATCAGTGAGATCGCAATGCACTCATCGGCACAAAAGCCTGGGCAGCCAAACGGGTAATATTCGATCTTGCGAGAGGCCGTGGCGCGCAGGGCTCTAACCCAGCAGGCAAGCTCGGTCACGGCTCGTTTCGCCCGTTCGGTGCCGAGCGCACGGGCATATTCGTTCCAGCCGTTCTCCCAGCAGGAAATGTCGCCGGTGTCATAGCCGGCGAGCCAGCACCTGAAGCCGACGCCGACCAGCCACTCGGCACCCCTCCGTGGCGGAACATAGGCGCGCCCCGGTCCCCTGCTGGACACCTGCTTATCGATTCTCTTGTGAAAGCTCATCGTTGTCCCCTCATGAGCTAGGTCCATCGTCGAACCCGACCTTGTCGACGAGCTCGCTTGCCTTTTTGCGCAAGCCGGCGATCTCGTTGAGCGAGATCGGGTCCGGTTTGAAATCGCCCCATGATTGAACCAGCTTCGACCAAGGAATGCCGTCCTTCACCGGATACTCATTGTTGACATCCGCATACATTTCCTGCCCCTTGTCGGAGGCGAGGAATTCAAGAAGTTTGATCGCGTTGTCCTTGTGCGGCGCGTATTTCGCCACCACCGCGCCCGAGATGTTCACATGCGTGCCGCGGTCGTTCGTGTTGGGGAACAGCATGTTGACCGAGTTCGCCCATTCCTTCTGCTCGGGCTCCTTATCGTTCTTTAGCATCGCGCCCATGTAGTAGGTGTTGCCGATGGCGAGATCGCATTCGCCGGCGTAGACCCCCTTCACTTGCAGGCGATCGTCGCCCGCGGGCTTGCGCGCGAGATTGGCCTTCATCCCCTTCAGCCACTCCTCGGTCCATTGCTCGCCGTGATGGGCGATCATCGAAGCGATCAGCGCGACGTTGTAGACATGCTGGCCCGAGCGCACGCAGATCTTGCCGTGCCATTTCGGATCCGCGAGTTCCTCATAGGTGATCGAGTCCTGCTTCACCCGCTCCTTGGATGCATAGACAACGCGGGCGCGGCGGGTGAGCCCGATCCATTCCCCGTCGGTCGCGCGATAGGCGGGCGGGATTGCCTTTTCGATAACCGCGGACTGGATTGGCTGAGCGATGTCCGCGTCTGTCGCTTGCGTGAGATTGCCCACATCGACGGTGAGCAGCACATCGGACGGGCTGTTGCGCCCCTCTGCCTGGATGCGCTCGATCAAGCCTTTCTCGGCGTAAATCACATTGACCTTGATGCCAGTCTCGGCAGTGAATTCCTTGAGCAGAGGGTCGATCAGATAAGGCTGGCGATAGGAGTAGATGTTCACCTCGCCAGGAGCTTCTGCCTTGGCGTTTGATGCAGCAAACAGGGGAACAAAGAGCGCAAGCGCAACAGCGCGCGCGAAAGAGACTGGCATCACTTCCTCCAATGGCCGGGGTTCAAGGCCCCGGTATCGGACTTGAACATGCCTCAAGGCGCGAGCCCTGAGAGCGCATTTCTCCGCTTAATGCCTCGAATTCGCGGGTGTCAACAAGAATATCGCAATTAAATCAACCTTAGAAGCCTTCTAATCTTCTCTCGCGCAGGAAAAATTTTTGGCGCCAAAGTATAACTGAAGAGTTTCGGTAAGAGCGCCCCAGACATGACTTGAACATTGCTCAGAAATCTAAGGTTTAGATGTAAATAATCGATCGGCCGGGAAGATCACGTCGGCCGACGTGCCGCGTCCCGGCTCGCTCGCCAGGACGAGCCGCGCTCGATTTGCGTCGACGAGCGCCTTGGTCACGGGAAGGCCGAGGCCCGTCCCGGACTGTTTGCGCGGCGCCGTGTCGAGCTGATTGAAGGGCTGCATGGCGAAGGTGATCTCGTCCTTGCTCATGCCGACGCCATTGTCGCTCACGCGCAAGCGAAATTCGCCGTCGATCATCGAGCCTGACACGATCACCTGCCCACCCTCCTTGGTGAACTTGATCGCATTGGTGAGGAGATTGAGCAGAATCTGTTTGAGCCGCCGCGGATCGGCGACCACCTCTGGAAGATCCGGCGCAAGCGAAGTCCTGAGCACGATGCGCGCACGCTTCGCAAGCGGCTGCAAACTCGCGACACAATCCTCGACGAGCTCCGGCACGTCGACAGCAGTGAAGTTCAACTCGAACTTTCCCGCCTCCAACTTCGAGATGTCGAGGAGGTCGTTGAGAAGCGACAGAGCATAGAGACCGCTCTGATGGATGTCCTCGACGTAACCCTTGTAGCGCTGATTGCCGATCGGGCCGAGCCGCTCGCCAAGCATCAGCTCAGCAAAGCCGATGATGGAGTTGAGCGGAGTGCGCACCTCGTGACTCACTTTGGCGAGGAACTCGAGCCGCCGAGCCGCGGCGCTTGCGGCAGCATCAGGCTTCTCCTCCTTCGGGGCCTCCTCGTCGTCGAGGATCGTCTGATCGATGAGACGAAGCAGCGTAATGTCCTCTGCCTCGTCCAGCGAGCTAAGCGCGAAAGCAACTCTTAGTCTGCGGCGCGAATGGGTCAGTGCATTGACCGGCTCGCTCCGCGCGACATCTTGCTCGTGGCGAATGGAAGTCGAGCCCTCGGTTAGGACGGCATCGAGTCCGCCAGCTTCCAGCAGCTCTAGTGACGAGCGGTAGCCGAATGCGTAAGCGAAAGCCGCGTTGGCGTAGATGAGCTTGCCGTGAGACAGGATCCCGACGGCAGCCGGCATCGCCTCGAGCAGGACCTTCAAGCCTTGCGGCGTCAGGGTAACAGCGTCGAGGCTTTCGTTTATCTCTGGCAGTCGGTTCAAGCCTGGTCCGGGAAGGATGCGGCTCTCGAGCGCGCGGGCAATATGCTCCAGCGCCTCGCGGTCGCCTTCAAGTTCTTCAATGCGCCTTTGCGGTCTGAGGTCGGCCATCGGCGGCCCCAATTTGGAAGGAGAAAGCTCGTTCTGGCGCCCCTGGCGGCAAGGTTTCGTTTGGGCCACTAATCCCCCAGAATTGGGGCGCTTACTCGACTCATCCACTAAATTTAGGCGAAACCGGTGCTTTGCATAGTCAGAAAGCAGAAGATCATCCACCAAGCCTAAAAAAGTGCTCACACAGCCTCTTCAACCCTTGCGTTATCGCAGCGCACCATTTATATTGCAGTGCAGCATAATGATGAGCGCGGGACCGCAAGCCAGGCGGAACCGCCGCATTTCCCAGGCGAAACGAGTCTAAGCGGAGGTATTTATCATGAGCGAGACTTATTCCCCCCAAGTCGACACATTCCGTAAGGCTGCTAAAGAGTTCGAGTCCTTCAAACTTGACACCACGGTTCCCGAGAGCGTGCGCGCCCTCGCGGAGAAGACAGTGAACCAAAGCCGCGAGGCCTACGAACGCGGCAAGGAAGCTCTGGAAGA
>JBKOWI010000171.1:0-14291 GCA_046724315.1 Pseudomonadota bacterium
ACTGGAGCGATCTCGCTGACTCGTCAGCCACTGACTTATCGCGGCGCGCTTCTGCCATGGTCGTCTTCATCTGGGCCATCTGGCGCCGGAGCTCCCACAATTCGTCGAGTACTACGAGAGAGGCCATCAGGATCAGCCGGTCGTCGCCGACCTGCCCGAATTTCCGTTTCATCTCTTCCACATGAGTGCCGAGATATTCGGCGAGTTCGATGAGATGGGCCTCCTCGCCCTCCCCGCATTCGAGCCGGTAGTCGCGGCCGTTCAGCGTGACACTGATTTGACCCATGATAAGACCCCGAAATCTAGCCCGGCACCGCCGGCATTATTTCCTTGAGCGTCCCCATGACGGTTTCGAGTCGCTCGGAGACCTCGTCGTTCGCGTCCATCAGGCGCCGCACGCGACTCTTCTCCGCATCGAGCTCGACGAGCAGGCGGTCGCGCTCTTCAGTCAAGAAGCGCACCTGCTCCTTCAGCGTGGCGATGGAAACACCACCCTCCCCTTCGACGAATACGCTGCCCAGAAAGATTTCCAGCTCATCGACAGCAGCATCGAGTCGCTGGGTAGCCTGCTGCAAAGCATCAGGTTGACTCATTGCGCTGCACCTCCCCGCTTAGGCGCCCGCCGCTTGACGCCTCCAGGTGACAGAGTGCCCGGACAGCGGTCTGATGACAATGTGGTGACGATTCGCCCGACGTTCAACAACGACGAATCTCCTTCATTGGTTCCTCGCCTAGCGCGATTGACAGCGCCGCGGGCCCTATGATTTGAGACAGGCGCTGTTCACAGATTGATGCTGAAGGGAGTGGCGGAGCCCGCGACAATGGCTGAAGTCAAGCCTCGATGCCGGCTCTACTTGCAGCTTCCAGCAAAGCCTTCGGCAAAGCTTGAAGCTCAACTCGCCGAGGCGCTCGCGAGCGCCGATGCGGCCTGCGTTTTGCTTTGCCGCGGCGAGACACCGGCCGATGAAGGCTGGGCCAGCCGACTGATCGATCTTGTCCAATCCCGTGGGGTGGCCGTTCTCGTTGCGGACGACTCCGAGCTTGCTGAGCGGCTGGGCTCCGACGGAATCCATCTCGGTGTTGCCGACACTCTTCGCTACGCCAAAGCACGTGAGCTTCTTGGCGCGAGTGCGAGCATTGGCGTCGGATGCGGCCTGAGCCGTCATGACGCCATGCGTGTTGCCGAAATAGGCGCGGACTACGTGGCGTTCGGCTCGCCCGAAAGCAGCATCGATGCCGTCAATCAGATCGCCGATCTCACTGCCTGGTGGGCCGAGATCTTCGTCGTTCCGTGCGTGGCTTGGAACATCGATCGCGTCGATGACGCGGAGAGGCTGGCAAAACTCGGCGCCGACTTCGTCGCGCCCTCGGCGCGTCTTTGGCAGGAGGCCGGCGTGGCGGGCCTGGCCGAAATGGCGAGCGTCATCGGCCAGGTGCGGAGGGCTGCGTGATCCCTTTTCGGGTGCCTGTCGCGCTTCTCGCCGCAGCGTTGATGCTGACGCTCGGCCTTCGTGCGGCAAAAGCAACCGAGAGTCCGTCTTACACCGCCTATTTCCAGGGCAAGTACCTGACCGCGCTTAAGCTCGCCGAAGCGGAAGCCGCGCAAGGCTCGAAAGAGGCCTATACCCTGATGGGCGAGATCTATTCCGAAGGCCTTGGGGTTGCTATCGACCTCAATAAAGCCGCCGATGCCTATGCCAAGGCCGCTGACCTAGGCGATCCCAATGCCCAATTCTCGCTCGGCACTATGGTCGCCGAGGGCCGCGGCATGAAGAAGAACCCGCGGCTTGCCGCGGACCTGTTCGAGAAGGCTGCGCAGAGCGGCCACGCGTCGGCGCAATACAACCTCGCGCTTGTCTATCTCAACGGCAACGGGCGCCCCGTGAGCGAGGAGAAGGCTGCCGAATGGATGCAGAAGGCGGCAACGCAAGGTCATGCGCCGGCCGAATACGATCTCGGCGCCTTCTATCAATTCGGCCGTGGCGTGCAGATCGACAAGGCCAAGGCTGCGGAATGGACCGGCAAGGCTGCCGATGCGGGGCTTCCCGACGCGCAGGTCGAGTATGGGGTGATGCTGTTCAAGGGCCAAGGCGTGGCGGTCGACGAGGCCAAGGCCGCCAAGTTGTTCCGGCTTGCTGCCGAGCAGGGCAACCCCATTGCTCAGAATCGGCTCGCGCGGCTCTATGCCAATGGCGTGGTCGTGAAGGCAGACCCGGTCCAGGCAGCCAAATGGCACCTACTTGCCCGCGACGCAGGGGTCAGCGATTTTTCCCTCGACATCGTGCTTGCCAAGCTCACCAAGGAGCAACGTGCAGCAGCGGAGCAGGCCGCGGAGGATTGGCGGAACGGCCGTCTCGGCAAGGACTAGGCGCTGCCAGCCGGGGTGGTCTTGACAGGGGCAAGGCCCCGCGTCTTAAAGGCGGCCACCGAGCTTTTCCCACAAGGTCTTTCATGAAAATCAATGGCAACGAAATTCGCCCCGGCAACGTGATCCAGCACAAAGGCGCGCTGTGGGTTGCGGTCAAGACGCAGCACGTGAAGCCCGGCAAAGGCCCGGCTTACGCCCAGGTCGAGCTCAAGAACGCCATTGACGGCACCAAGCTCAACGAACGCTTCCGCTCTTCGGAGACGGTCGAGCGCGTGCGGCTCGAGCAGAAGGACTATCAGTTCCTCTATGCGGACGGCGACATGCTGACCTTCATGGACATGGACACCTACGACCAGATCCAGCTCCCGCGCGACTTCCTGGAAGAGCGTGCGGCCTTCCTCCAGGACGGCATGAAGGTCACGCTTGAGAGTCACGAGGGCAAGCCAATCGGCATTTCACTGCCCGACCAGGTCACGCTCGAAGTAGTCGAGGCGGAGCCCGTGGTGAAAGGCCAGACAGCGGCGTCGTCCTACAAGCCAGCCAAGCTCGAGAACGGCGTCCGCGTCATGGTGCCGCCGTTCATCGGCGTAGGCGAGCGCGTTGTCGTCGACACCAACGAGCTCACCTACGTCCGCCGCGCCGAGTAGCTCAGACGCTGTCATTCCCGCGAAAGCGGGAATCCAGTAAAGGGTGGCGCTGGTCACTAAACAACAAAGCTTGCCGGCTACTGGTTGCCCGCGTGCGCGGGCATGACACTGGAAGTCCCATGCCCGCCTCTGCGCTGATGAATGTGATGCTCGCCGCCGCCCGCAAGGCGGGCCGCAGTCTCGCGCGCGATTTCGGCGAGGTCGAGCAGCTTCAGGTCTCGCTCAAAGGTCCTGCCAATTTCGTCAGCGCCGCGGACCACCGCGCCGAGGAGATTCTCTTCGCCGAACTTACCCGCGCGCGTCCAGGCTACGGCTTCCTGATGGAGGAGCGCGGCAATATCGAAGGCGGCGACCGCAGCCATCGCTGGATCGTCGATCCACTCGACGGCACCACCAATTTCCTCCATGGCATTCCAATCTTCGCCATCTCGATCGCGCTCGAGCGCGAAGGCGAGCTGGTTGCGGGACTCATCTTCAATCCGGCCAATCAGGAAACCTTTACCGCCGAAAAGGGCAAAGGCGCCTTTCTCAACGATCGCCGCATCAGGGTCGCAGCACGCTCGGAGCTCTCGGCCTCGGTGATCGGCACCGGCATTCCGCACGGCGGAAAGCCCGCGCATGATCTGTTCCTCAAGGAATTGCGCGCCGTCATGGCTTCATCCGCGGGAGTCAGGCGGCTTGGCGCTGCCGCGCTTGACCTCGCTTGGACTGCTGCGGGCAGGCTCGACGGCTTCTGGGAGCGGAACCTGCATGCCTGGGATCTTGCCGCCGGGATTGTGGTGCTGCGCGAAGCCGGCGCCTTCGTAAGTGATGCCGAGGGTAACGACGATATGCTGGACAAAGGCAGCATCGTCGCCGGCAACGAGGCCATCCAACGGAAACTGCTGAAGCTTCTCAAGACGGCCGCCGCCGAGCGCGGCGTCGCTGCCGAGCCTTAAGATGGCACAAAACTAGGCAACGGAGCGACCGCGCCGCCCTGAGGTTGCCGTTTTGCGTGTCATAGTAATGGGCTAAGCTTTAGCCTGCTTCGACTCACCACGGCTTTTTGGATGGCAGCAGCGACAACCTATAAGGTCAAGCTTACGCGCCCACAGGTCTTTCTCTGGCGCATGACGCTCTTTCTCATCCTTGCCGTGCTGCTTGCCATCATCCTCGACGGCCAGACACAGCAGATCAGGCACAGCTTCATGGCCAATCCCGGCCTTAACGCGCTGATCATCGGCGTGCTCCTGGTCGGCATTGTCTATTCGTTCCGCCAGGTGCTCCGGCTCTATCCCGAAATTGCCTGGGTCAACAATTTCCGCATCTCCGATCCGGCCAGCACCTCGGAAAAAAGCACGCCGGTGCTGCTCGCGCCGATGGCGACCATGCTGCGCGACCGCACCGGCCATCTCTCTCTCGCCACCGGATCGATGCGATCTCTGCTCGATTCGGTCGCCTCGCGCCTCGAAGAGCAGCGCGAGACGACGCGCTACCTCGTCGGCCTGCTCATCTTTCTCGGACTACTCGGCACCTTCTGGGGCCTGTTGCAGACCGTTAGCTCTGTTGGTTCCACCATCGGCGCGCTCGATACCAATGCCGGAGAGAACACGCTCCTTTTCGACCAGTTAAAAGAAGGCCTCGCCGGTCCACTCAAGGGCATGGGCACGGCTTTCTCCTGCTCGATGTTCGGTCTTGCCGGCTCACTGATCCTGGGCTTCCTCGATCTCCAGGCGGGTCACGCTCAGGGGCGGTTCTATAACGAACTCGAGGATTGGCTATCCGGCATTACCGAGCTCCAGCCGGCTGACGCCGCCGGCGCTACCGCGATGCCCCCGCAGCTCCGATTTGCGCTCATCGACATGCAGCGCTCGATTGCCGACCTCAACGACAAGGTCGAGCTCCGGCTTCTGAACGACAACACCGGAGACGCGGTGAAGGATCTCGCCGCCGGCGTAGACAAGTTGATCCGCCAGATGCGCGCCGAGCAAAAAGTGGTGCGCGAATGGGCCGACGAGCAGGCCCAGCAACAACAAGAGCTTGCCTCCGTTCTGCGCCAGATCACCGACGAGGCGAAGCTCCCGCTGCGCGAGGAGCGCGGCTAAGCCATGTCGCTCGCCCGCGCCCGCCGTGGACGGTTCACGGCCAATTACTGGCCTGGCTTCGTCGACATGCTGTCGACGCTCCTGCTCGTTGTCACCTTCCTCATGGCGTTATTCATGCTCTCCAACTTCGTTGTGACGCAGGCGACCAGCGGCAAGGACACCATGCTGTCGCGGCTGAACCGGCAGCTGTCGGAGCTCACCGAGCTTCTTGCGCTCGAGCGCTCGAAGAAGGAGTCGGCCCAGGACGAGCTGTCGGCACTCCAGGCGACACTTGGCGAGAAGGACAAGGAGAACCAGCGTCTGACCGGGCTCCTTGGCGAGGCCGGCGGCAAGACGCAAGGCGCCGAGGAGCGCGCGGCGGCGTTCGGCACCCAACTCGACACGCAGAAGAAGATCACCAATGACGCGCTCGCCAAGGTCGAAATGCTGAATCAGCAGCTTGCTGCGCTGAGACTCCAGCTTACGTCGTTGCAGGAGGCGCTCGACGCCTCCGAGGCGAAGAACAAGGAGAGCCAGGCCAAGATCGCTGACCTCGGCCAGAGGCTGAACGTGGCGCTCGCCAAGAAAGTGCAGGAACTTGCGCGCTACCGCTCGGATTTCTTCGGGAAGCTCAAGGAAGCGCTCGGCGACCGGCCGGACTTCCAGGTAGTCGGCGACCGCTTCGTGTTTCCCTCCGACGTGCTGTTCGACTCAGGGTCGGCCGAGCTGAAGCCTGAGGCTCTTGCCCAGCTCGACAAGCTTGCCAACGCTTTGAAAGAGGTCGAGACCAAGATTCCGCCGGACATCGCCTGGGTGATGCGGGTCGACGGCCACACCGACATTCATCCAATCGCCACGCCGGAGTTTCCTTCGAACTGGGAGTTGTCGAGCGCGCGCGCGATCTCGGTGGTGCGCTATCTGATGCAGAACGGGATCAGCCCGGACCATCTGGTGGCTGCGGGCTTTGGCGAGTTTCAGCCGATCGATCCCGGGACAAGCGACGAGGCTTTCCGCAAGAATCGCCGCATCGAGCTAAAGCTGACCGAACGCTAATCGTTCACTGTTTGTCGGGCTCCGCGGGCTTGCCGGCCTTGGCCGCGACATCCTTGCTCGCCATATTGACCACCTGCACGCGGCGGTTCTCGGCTGCAAGCGGATTCTCGCGGTTCTTCAGCTTCTCTTCACCGAAGCCGATGGCGACAAGCTGCTTGGGATCGATATGGAAATTCTCGATCAAGAATTCTGCCACCGACTTGGCGCGCTGGTCGGACAGGGACAGATTGTAAGCGTCGGAGCCCTTGGCATCTGTATGGCCCGCGACAAGGAACACCGAACCTTTGAGCTTCTCGTCGCTCAGAGCGGCGCCGAGCTTTTTCAAGATGGGCAGGGCCTCAGGCGTGATCTCGGCTGAATCGAAATTGAAGAACACTTCGAGGTCGATCGCCGGCAAGTCGTTCTCCTCGACCACCTCGGTGATCTCCTGCCGCTCCTCGACGGTGATCTGCCTGGTCTTCGCATTCTGCAGTCGCTTCACGAGGTCAGCTTGCTTGGCATCCTTTGCCGCCTGGTTTGGGTCAAAGGAACGGAACTTCGTCTTTGGCTGGAGCGAATTGACGATGTCGCCCGTCGATGGATCCTGAGCCGACGCCGGCGAACTGAGTACAGCGGCACTCGCGATCAGGGCCGCGGCGATAAGGACGACGTGACGCGCTGGCGCATGGCTCATGACGGTTCCTCCCTCCGCTTTTCGCGGCTCCGGCTTTTAGTTTCGCGCGGAAGCCTATCAAGCTCAAGCTGAACCGCGTGTGAACGCGAGGGGCGAACTACTCAGCCGCGTCAGGGGCGAATTGCAGCTCGGCAAGCCGCGCATAGACGCCGCCGCAACCGATGAGGCTCTGGTGCGTCCCCTCCTCAACCAGCCGCCCATGGTCGAAAACGAGGATGCGGTCAGCGCGGATCACGGTGGCGAGCCGGTGTGCGATGACAAGCGTGGTTCGCCCTTCCATGACTTTGTCCAGCGCGCGTTGCACCAGCGTCTCGCTCTCCGCGTCGAGCGCGCTGGTCGCCTCGTCCAGCAGCAGGATCGGCGCGTTACGCAGCACCGCGCGGGCGATGGCAATCCGTTGCCGCTGTCCTGCCGACAGCGTGACGCCGCCCTCGCCGAGCATCGTGTTGTAGCCCTGCGACAGAGCCTTAATGAAGTCATGGGCAAACGCCGCCTTGGCCGCCGCTTCGATCTCACTCCGGCCAGCTTTCTCGACGCCATAGGCAATGTTGGCGGCGATGGTGTCGGCAAATAGCGCAGTCTCTTGCGGCACGAGTGCAAAGCGGGCGCGCAGCGCGGAAAGTTCAGCCTCGTTGGTTGGCACGCCATCGATCTCAACGGCACCGCGATCGGGATCATAGAAGCGAAGCAGGAGCGCGAAGATCGTGGTCTTGCCTGCGCCGGACGGTCCGACCAGCGCCACCCGCTCTCCCGGCGTCACTCGGAAACTCACCTGAGACAGCGCGCTTGTCTCCGGCCTGAGCGGATAGGCGAAGAAGACATCGCGGAAGGCGATCTCGCCGCGCGGGGGCGCTGGCAGCACCTTCGGATGCGTCGGAGACTTGATCTCCGACTTGACCCTTAGCAGCTCGCCGAGGCGCTCTGCCGCGCCAGCAGCCTCGCTGATCTCGCCCCACACCTCGCTGAGCTCGCCCATCGAGGCCGCAGCAAGCAAGGCGTAAAGTACGAATTGCGAGAGCCTGCCGCCGGTCATGATGCCCGAGAGCACGTCCTGTGCCCCGTACCACAACACTCCGACCACGCTCGCGAAAGTCAGGAAGATGGCAAGTGCGGTAAGCCCGGCGCGCGCCTTGGCCCGTGCGTTTGCCGCCTCGAAGGAACGCTCGACCGCCTCGCCGAAGCGCGCCGATGCCGCCTTCTCGTGGGTGAAGGCTTGCAGCACGCGGACCTGGGCAAGGCTCTCGCTCGCATAGGCCGAGGCTTGCGCAAGCGTATCCTGGGCCTGCCGCGACAGCACCCTGACTGAGCGCCCATAGGCAACCAGCGGAATGACGATGATGGGGATCGCAATGAATACGGCAAGTGAGAGCTTCGGGCTCGTCACCACCATCATGACCGTCGCGCCGATGAGCAGGAGCAAATTGCGCAGCGCCTGCGAGATCACTGTGCTTGCCGCCGCCTTAACCTGGGTCGTATCGGCGGTAAGCCGCGACATCACCTCGCCCGAGTGCGAGACCTCGTAGAAGGCTGGGCTCAAACCGGTAAGGTGCTTGAACACGTCGCGGCGAATATCGGCGACCACGCGCTCTCCGAGCCAATTCACGCAGTAGAAGCGTGCCGCACTTGCGAGCGCGAGGATCAGCCCAATGCCGGCAAGCGTCGCGAAATATTTGTCGATGAGATCGGGCTCGATGCCGGAGAAGCCGAGATCGATCATGCGCCTCACCGCCATGGGCACGGCGAGCGTCGCTCCAGCCGAGACGAGCAGCGCGGCGAACGCTGCGGCGAGCATGGCTTGGTGGCGGAGGAGATAAGGCTTCAGCGCAAGCAGAGGCTTGAGCGAGGCGCGCCTCGCCTCGTCACCGTCCGCATCTCGCGTGACGGCCTGCTTCTGCCGGTCTTGTGGGTCGGGTCTTGCGTCTACGAGTTGCACAAAGAAAGGCGCCAGCTTCCAAGGTTCGGGGGGACTTTAAGGGCGCAAGGCACCGGCGAAAAGGGTTAGATATCGCCGCGCTGTTACGGCGCAGCTTGTGCCGGCCGCATAGTTCCGATATAGCCTCCCCCCAACAAATTCGCGAATTTGCAAGGCAGATGCCATGAAGAAGGACATCCACCCCAACTATCACCGCATCAAGGTGGTGATGACCGACGGCACCGAGTTCGTCACCTACTCGACCTACGGGTCCGAGGGAGACACGCTGAAGCTCGACATCGATTCAAAGACCCACCCGGCCTGGACCGGCGGCGGCCAGCATCTCATCGATCGCGGCGGACGCTTGACACGCTTCAAGCGGAAATACGAAGGCTTCATCAAATACCAGGCTGACTCCTAATCGGCCTCGGTACCGAACGCGGCGCGCAGGCGCGATAGCTGCGTCTTGAGCGGGTGCTCCGCCTCGCCCGAAGGCGGAAGCTGCTTGTATCCCAACATGCGATCGAGACGGATCACGCGCGCCTGGAGCTTGATGCTTTGCTCGATCAGCTCGCGCAGCCGCGGCGGCAATGCGCCGAGATCGCGCGCAGGCTGATCGCTGCCCGTTGCGGGAAGCTTGATCTTGCGCTGCTCCTCGATCGCCTGCTCCGGCGTAAGCTCGCCCTCGCTAACGGCGCGCCTGATGAGGAGCCACGATGCGAGCTGCATCAGCCGGGTAGTAAGCCGCATGCTTTCGGTGGCATAGGCGAGCGAATGGGGCGGCCGGAGCTTGCGCGCTTCTTTGCGTCCGTCACCGTCAAGGTAAGTGGCCGCCGCCTCGACCAGCGCCATGCCTTCGCGAAACACCGCCTTGAATTGCTCCGAGCGTGCGAATTTCGCGCCGAATGAGACCGTCACGCCATTGTCACGGTCGCCGCTTTTTGACCTCCCCGCCATCGGCCAACTCCCGTCTACGCCTTAGCCGGCGGCATACTATGCCATGCGGAAGCCACGTCGTCGCCTTCCGGCAGCAAAGGTTAAACGCCGTGAATCGGGCCAAAAAAAGAGCCGCCAGGCGGCGGCTCAGGAAGTTAACAGGGAGGCGTCAAACAGAGTGGACAGGCCACTCAGATCCAGAGGACTGGATGAGGCAAACCCTAGCGCGAGAGTCCTAAGATCGAGTTAATCCTAAGCGCGGGTTTACCTAAAGGAACAGTATCGTTAACGCTTGAAAGCGGCTTCGGCAGCACTCTTCGAGGACTGCTTGGCCGCATGCATGGCCTCGACACGCGCGATCTCGGCCTTGAGATCTTCGATCAGCGCCCTGAGCTCGCCGACAGAGAGCTTGCTCAAGTCCTGGCCGAGCTCATAGCTCTTCGGCTTCTTTTTCGGTTCGAGATCGTCGGTATCCATCAGCGCATCTTATCATCCCATCTTTGTCCTCTCTAACTCCTCTGTCATCGCCGGGCTTGACCCGGCGATCCAGTAAACGCTAGCCAAGATTGTTTGTGAGCACTCGGGTTACTGGATGCCGCTTTCGCGGGCATGACGGTCTAAGGAGAAGAGAATCGTGCTGCCGAAAACAATGACCGCCATAGTGGCGAAGGAGGCAGGAGGCCCTGAAGTGCTGGCGCCAGTAGAGCGCCCAGTGCCCACGCCCGGTTCTGGCGAAGTCCTCATCAAGGTCGAGGCGGCGGGCATCAACCGCCCTGACGTGTTCCAGCGTGAGGGTCACTACCCTCCCCCCAAAGGCGCGCCGGACATTCTCGGCATGGAAATCGCCGGCAAAGTCGTTGCGCTGGGGCCTGGCGCCGCGCGCTTCAAAGTGGGCGATTCTGTCTGCGCCCTAATCGGCGGCGGCGGCTGCGCCGAGTTCGCCGTCGCGCCCGAGTCAACGACCCTCCCGGTGCCGAACGAGCTCTCCATGGCTGAGGCTGCCGCTTTGCCCGAGACCGTGTTCACGGTCTGGCACAACGTGTTCGAGCGCGCTGCGCTCAAGCCCGGCGAATGGTTCCTGGTGCATGGCGGGGCGAGCGGTATCGGCACGACCGCAATCCCGATCGCCGCGGCGCTCGGCGCCAAGGTGCTGGCTACGGTAGGGAGCGCAGAGAAGGCACATGTTTGCAAAGAGCTCGGCGCCGTGCGCGCCATCAACTACCATGAGGAGGACTTCGGCGAGGTCGTACGCGAGACGACCGGCGGCAACGGCGCCGACGTGATCCTCGACATGGTGGGCGGCGACTATGTCGAACGCGACTTGAAGGCGGCGGCGCTCGAAGGCCGCATCGTGCAGATCGCCTTCCTCAAGGGTTCGAAGGTCGAGCTCGATCTGATGCGCCTGATGCTGCGGCGTCTGACGCTGACCGGTTCGACGCTCCGCGTGCAAAGCGCAGACGCCAAGGCCCGTATGGCCAAGGCCATCGAGGAGCGCATCTGGCCACTGATCGCCGAAGGCAAGTTCAAGCCGGTGATCGACTCGACATTTCCCCTGAGCGACGCTGCCGCCGCCCATCGGCGCATCGACTCCCCCGAGCATATCGGCAAGATCGTCCTCGTGGTGAACTAGCTCGAAATCGGCGAGAAGCGATTGCCTAAACGGGCAGCACCGCCTATATAGACCTCATTCCCCTTCATTTGATTTCGGTTTTTCTCTTTCGCCGAAGGGGCGGAAGAGGCCCGTTATCCCCTTGAGGACGCCAATGGACCGTACCCCTCTGATGCCAAAAGCGACCGCCGTATGGCTGGTCGACAACACCTCGCTCACCTTCGAGCAGATCGCCGAATTCTGCGGTCTGCACGTGCTCGAGGTGAAGGGCATCGCCGACGGCGACGTAGCGCATGGCATCAAAGGCATGGACCCGATCTCCTCCGGGCAGCTCTCGCGCGAAGAGATTGCCGCAGCCGAGGAAGATCCCTCCCATCGATTGAAGCTCTCCGAGCCGAAGGTCGAGGTGCCGGAGGTCAAGACCAAGCGCGGGCCCCGCTACACGCCGGTGTCGCGCCGTCAGGATCGACCCAATGCCATTCTCTGGCTACTGCGCAATCACCCCGAGCTCAAGGATTCGCAGATCATGCGCCTGGTCGGCACGACCAAGCCGACCATCATCGCCATCCGTGAGCGCTCGCATTGGAACTCGCCGAACCTTCAAGCGCAGGACCCGGTGACGCTCGGACTCTGCTCGCAGATCGATCTGGACGCCGAGGTGAAGAAGGCCGCCGTCAGGCTGGAACGCGAGCGCAAAGAGGCGGGCATCGTCGAGCAGCCAAAGGCCGGCACTTTGCTTCCCGCCGAGGAGGCGCTTGCAGCAGCGGCGCCTCGGCCTGAGCCTGAGGCCGAGCGACCAATGGCCACGGCGCTGGCGCAGGAGGCGCGCGCCGCCATGGCCGCGCCCGACGAGGAGGAAGAGGGGCCGGACGTCGATTCCGTGTTTGCCAAGCTGAAAGAGCTGAAGCGCACCGACGTTCCGTCCGAGTAGCCCATATTTTTCTTCTGCAACAGTAATTGATCAGAGCCTCTCGCCTTCGCTAGGGTGCGATGAGGAAACGCGCCCTGGGGATGGCAATGGCCAACCCTTACGACATCGGTCTCGACAAGAATCCGGCCAACTACCAGCCGCTGACGCCGCTCGTGTTCTTGGAGCGGGCGGCAAGCGTGCACCCTCAGCATACCGCCATCATCCACGGCAAGGAGCGCATCGCCTACGTCGATTTCTATGCGCGCACGCGGAAGCTCGCCTCCTCGCTTGCCTCGCGCGGATTCGGCGAAGGCGACACGATCTCGGTGATGCTTGCGAACTCGCCTGCCATGCTCGAGGCCCACTACGGCGTGCCGATGGCCGGCGCCGTGCTTCACTCAATCAACACCCGCCTCGATGCCACGGCTATTGCCTTCATGCTCGACCATGCCAATGCAAAGGTGTTGATCGCCGACACCGAGTTTGGGCCTGTGCTGAAGGACGCGCTCGACCAGGCCGATGTGAAGCCGCTGCTCGTCGATTATCGCGACATGCAATGCGGCGTCGAAGGGACACGCCTCGGCAATTTCGATTACGAGGAGCTGATGGCCGATGGCGACCCCGACTTTCGCTGGTCGATGCCGTCAGACGAATGGAACGCGATCTCGCTCAATTACACGAGCGGCACGACCGGCAATCCGAAGGGTGTCGTCTATCATCACCGCGGCGCAGCGCTCATGTGCTACGCCAACACCGTCGCTACCGGCATGGGCCAGCACCCGGTCTATCTCTGGACGCTGCCCATGTTCCATTGCAACGGCTGGTGCTTCCCCTGGTCGATCAGCCTCGTCTCCGGCACGCATGTGTGCCTGCGCGCGGTGCGCGCAAAGCAGATGTACGACGCGATTTCCGATCATGGGGTGACCCATCTGTCAGGCGCTCCCTTCGTGATGGCGGCTCTGCTCGGCGCGAGCGAAGAGGAGAAAAGAGAGTTCCCGCAGCGCGTCGCCTTCAGCCATGCCGCGGCGCCGCCGCCCGGGGCCGTGCTCGCCAAGATGGACGAGGCGGGCTTCGAGCTCACCCATCTCTACGGCCTGACCGAGACCTACGGCCCTGCCACGCTCAACGAGTGGCACGCGGCGTGGGATGAGCTCCCGGAGGAGGAGAAGCTAGCCAAACGTATCCGCCAAGGCGTGCGCTATCACGCGCTCGAGGACCTGACGGTGATGGACCCCGAAACCATGGAGAAGGTCACACCCGACGGCGAGACCCTGGGCGAGGTCATGTTCCGCGGCAATATCGTGATGAAGGGCTACCTCAAGAACGCGAGCGCGACCGATGAGGCTTTCGCCGGCGGCTGGTTCCATTCCGGCGACCTCGGGGTGCTGCATCCCGACGGCTATATCCAGCTCAAGGACCGCTCCAAAGACATCATCATCTCTGGCGGCGAGAACATCTCGTCGATCGAGGTCGAGGACGTGCTCTACAAGCATCCCGCCGTGCAAGCTGCGGCCGTGGTAGCGAAGCCCGACGTGAAATGGGGCGAGACGCCGTGCGCCTTCGTCGAGACAAGACCCGGCACGCAGGTGACGGCCGACGAGATCATTGCCTGGTGCCGGGAGAAGCTCGCCCGCTATAAATGCCCGCGCCACGTGGTGTTCGTGGAGCTGCCCAAGACCTCGACCGGCAAGATCCAGAAATTCAAGCTGCGCGAGATGGCGAAGGCTGTATCAGAGGTCCGCTAAATGCCGCTGCTTCGTTTCGATCTAATCGCCGGACGCACGAATGGCGAGCTCAAAGACCTGCTCGATGCCGCGCATCGCGCCATCCTAGAGGCGTTCGGCGTACCCGAGCGCGACCGCTATCAAATCGTGCACGAGCATCGCGCCTCACGCATTGTCGTCGAGGATACCGGGCCCGACATTCCGCACACCGACAAGATCGTCTTGCTCCAAGTCACCAGCCGCAAGCGCAAGAAGAAGCAAAAGGAGGACTTCTACCGCCTCCTCTGTGAGGAGCTTGAGAAAGCCTGCGGCATCAGTTCATCCGACGTGGTGGTGTCGTTCGTCGAGAATGGCGACGAGGATTGGTCGTTCGGATTAGGCCGCGCGCAATTCCTT
>JBKOWI010000215.1:0-12153 GCA_046724315.1 Pseudomonadota bacterium
GATTGAAATGCCGGCCGCGGCTTCGTCGCTCACGCCATCGGGAATGGGGACGACTTTGCTGGCCGAGGTGACGACTTTCTCGCGGCACCCATTGCCGCCGATAAACGCCACTACCCTTTGCCCGCGATTGATGCCGGTGACGTCCTCGCCCACCGCCCCGATCGTGCCGGCGATCTCGGCTCCCGGCGAGTAAGGAAGCTTGGGCGTGACCTGATATTTGTTGCGCAAGGAAAGCGTGTCGAAGAAGTTGAGGCCGACCGCCGTCACCTTGATGAGGACTTCGCCAGGTCCGGGGCTCGGCTCCACCACCTCCTCGAGTCGCAGCGCCTGAATGCCGCCGAACTCACTGATTTGCGCCACGCGCATCGACGCCATTCCGCGCTCTCGACGATGGCGGGGAGCCGCCGTTTCAAACATCGAACAATCTGTGGCGGAGCGCGATGGCGACAGCCTGAGTGCGATTGACGGCGCCGAGCTTGCGCATTGCGGTCTGAGCGTGCTCATCGACTGTTCGCTTGCCGATGGAAAGGATCGTCCCGATCTCCCACGCCGATTTTCCTTGCGCCGACCAGGCTAGGACCTCACGTTCGCGCGGCGTGAGCGGCGGCTTGACTTCCGACTTCCTCCCGAGCAACTGGCGCATCCGCTCGAAGGCGTAGAGCGAGATGAGGTGAAGGCCGGGCTTTGCGTCTGCCGCGAGATCCACATCAGTGCCGGCCATCGCCACGGCGGCTTCGTAACCGCCGGCGCCATGCACTGGCACGAAGAAGCCCCGCTCCATGGTGTGTTCGGCGAGGACCCGCATCACCTCGGTCGAGCGGGGCCCGTACTCGTCGCCATAGTCTTCCCAAGTCCAATCGAAGGGAGAAGAGGAACGCAGCGCGCGGCGCATGTTCGGATCGATGCGCACATAGTCCCGATTGGCGTAAAGGTCGTGCAATCCGTCGGGAGAGTGATGGGCAAGGATCAGATCGTCCAATGTCTCGCCCGGCTTCGGCAGGATGCCGGTGAAGGCCAGCCACTCGAACCCGAACTGGGAGACCACACGAAGCATGGTGTCCAGGACGGCTTCCGGCGTATCCAGCCGGTCCAAGCCCTCGATGAAATCGAAGGTCCTTTGCCCGAAAGAGTTTGCTTTTGCTGTCATTGGTTCCCCGCTACACCACGAGTAACCCTATGCTGCGAAAACGATTTCGCCAATGTGGGACTTGGCACGTCCAAATTGTAGAGGCAATTTCCGGACTTAGCAGTTGCGGGTAATTTTGCCGCGGCTAAACCTCCAGGATACAAGAAGCCATGAAATCGGCGCTTCCCTGGCCTCGCGGCTATTTCGCCATCGGCGTCGAGGGTATTTCGAAACCGGTCAATCTCGGCAACCTCCTTCGCTCGGCCCATTCTTTCGGGGCAAGCTTCGTGTTCACCATCGGCGCTGACCCGCGGGCACTGGAGATGCGATCAGACACTTCGAGGGCAGAGACGCATGTGCCGCTTTACCACTGGCGGGACCTTGCCGAGCTCGCCCTGCCCAAGGGGTGCAGCCTCGTAGGTATCGAGATGCTTGAGGAGGCCGCTGATCTTCCAAGCTTTCCCCATCCGTTGCGGGCCGCCTACGTGCTCGGACCGGAGCGCGGCGCGCTCACGCCGGAGCTTGCCGCTCGTTGCCAGCATCTCGTGCGCATCCCCACCGCCTTCTCCCTCAATGTCGCGACCGCCGGCGCAATCGTCATGTACGACCGAGTGCGTTCTCTCGGCCGCTTCGGCTCCCGCCCGGTGGCCGCAGGAGCCGAGGCCGAGCCCCCTCGACTCCACATCCAGGGCGGCCCAAAGCGCGTGCGCCGGGTTGACCGCCCCTTCTCGCCAAAGGAAAATTGAAGCTATATGCTTTGGTCCTGCTCAGGAATCGGGGACAGAGAGATGCGCCGGGCCGTTCGAGCTGCTTGCATCGTCTGGGCATTGAGCGTCACGCCTGCCTTGGCTCAAGACGTCACGCTCCTTGAGAAGTTCAAGGATTGGTCGGCTTACGCTGCAACCGGCAGTCCCAAAGTCTGCTTCGCCGTGGCCAAGCCGAAACAGGCTAATCCCCAGAAAATCAAGCGCGGACCCGTCTTCTTCTACATCTCCCGGTGGCCCGCCGATAACGTGACGAACGAGATCAGCGTGAAGATGGGTTATCCCTTTGGCGCTGGCGCCAAGGCGACGGTGACCGTCGGCACCGCCAAATTCGAATTGTTTACCAAGGACGAAGGCGCCTTCGTCGAGAAGCCCGAGACCGAGACCAAGCTCGTCGAAGCCATGAAAGGCGCGAGCGTCATGAAAATCGAGGGCAAATCGGCCCGCGGCACGGCAACCAGCGACATCTATTCACTCGACGGCCTGAGCGACGCACTCGACCGCGCCGCAAAGGAATGCAGCGGTTAATCTTGTTGCAAATCTTACCGAGCCGCCCTTCTTGCTTGCGGCAAGTAACGTGGCTAGCGTCGCGCTGCGGCAACGGAGCCGCGAAGGAAAAAATGAAGCCTTTCTACGCGACAGTTCTCGCCGCCCTGCTCCTCACCGTGACGCCGGTGCTTGCCGAAGAGTCCAAGATCGACATGAAGAAGCTGTCTTGCAAGCAGTTTTCGGGCTACGACAAGGACAATATGAGCATCATCATGATGTGGCTCGAAGGCTATTGCACCGATGAAAACGAGGGCGCCGTCATCGACTTCAGCAATATGGCCGGCGACACCGCGCATCTTCTTGTTTGTTGCGGCGATCATCCTGATGACGACATCATCACCGCCGCGGAAGAGGTGCTGGGCAACTAAAAAGCGCTGGCTCCGCGGGCCTTGGCTTTCCCACGCCCCGTCATGATATGAGGGCTTGAGCCGGACCGGTGCCGGACTGCCGCTGTGTCATGACCATACCGACCCTTTCCGCCGAGCGCGCCGCCTCCTTCGAGAGCGACCGTCCCACCCGAGAGCCGATCCTCGGGCTCGACCGTGCCACGCTTGGCGCGCGCCTCGTCGCGCTTGGCGTGCCGGAGCGGCAGGTGCGCATGCGCTCAAACCAGCTCTGGAGCTGGACCTATGTGCGCGGCGTGACGGACGTCGGCGCCATGACCGACATCGGCAAGGACCTCCGCGCCGAAATCGGCGAAGCCTTCACGCTCAAACGGCCGGAGATCGTGACCGAGCAGGTCTCGGTCGACGGCACCCGCAAATGGCTGCTCAGGCTCGATGACGGCAAGGAGGTGGAGACGGTCTATATCCCCGAGGAGGACCGCGGCACGCTCTGCATCTCGAGCCAGGTCGGATGCACGCTGACCTGCTCCTTCTGCCATACCGGTACGCAGCGCCTGGTGCGCAATCTCACCTCGGGCGAGATCGTCGGCCAGATCATGCTGGCGCGCGACCGGCTCGGCGATTGGCCTGGCGCTTCAGCATCCGACCTGCGCGGGCTGCCCGACTCAGAGCGCAAGATTACCAATGTGGTGCTCATGGGCATGGGCGAACCCCTCTATAATTTCGACAATGTGCGCGATGCCATGGCCATCGCCGCCGATGGCGAAGGTTTAGCCATTGGCAAGCGCCGCATTACGCTCTCGACCTCTGGCGTCGTGCCCGAGATTCCGCGCTGGGGCGACGAGGCCGGCACCATGCTCGCCATCTCGCTTCATGCCGTGCACGATGAGCTGAGAAACAAGCTCGTGCCCATCAACAAGAAATGGCCGCTGAAGGATCTGCTCGCCGCCTGCCGCGCCTATCCGGGTCTCTCCAACGCGAAGCGCATCACCTTCGAATACGTGATGATGAAGGGCGTCAACGATTCCATTGCCGACGCAAAGGAGTTGGTGCGGCTACTCGCCAAGATCCCGGCAAAGATCAATTTGATCCCGTTCAACCCTTGGCCCGGCGCGCCGTTCGAATGTTCCGATTGGGATCAGATCGAGAAATTCGCCGAGGTGGTAAACCGTGCTGGCTATGCGAGTCCGGTCCGTAGTCCTCGCGGTCGTGACATCATGGCCGCGTGCGGCCAGCTCAAGTCGGCAAGCGTCAAGCTCCGCGCCAGCGCCCGTCTAACGCAGGCGTAGGCCTAGCGCTGGGCCAAACCGCTGGGTGGTGCTAAATCCCGCTGCGATATCATCGGACAATCGAGGGTCTTTTCGAGAGCGGCCACAAGGTCTTGCTCAGTGTCCACGGTGATATAGAGACCACCGCTTTGCTCAGCGAGGCACTTCGCCTCCAATACACTCTGCTCGCCCGTCCAAGAGTAGGTCTGGTATCGAAAACTGATGACGTGAATGGTGAGCCTCTCGGCGGCATCATGGAGCTGTTTCGCTAGATCGCATGGTGACCGACCGCACGTTTCTTCGCCGTCGGTTACGACCACAATAACTCCCGGCTTGTTGCGATAGTCGAGTGCCGCGGCGGCTTGCTCAACCGCCGTGGTCAACGGCGTCTTGCCGGCCGGGATCAACGAGTCCACTTCCTTCATGATAAGGTCCGCCGCGTCGGCTGTCGGTTTGAGGTTGAGCTTGACGTTGCACTGGTTCCAAGGGCCGGGGCCGAAGCTGACCAGTCCCACCTTCCGCAATCGAGCTGCACTTGGTAGCACTTGAGCAAGAGCGTATCGCACCTCATCGATCCTGGCCTGGGAATTCGGGATGCCCAAGGTCTGATTTCCGGACATAGACCCCGAGGCATCGAACACGATCATCGCGTCATCCCGGCAAGGCGCAACCTTGTCCTCCTCTGCCCGAGGTGCAGCAGAGTCGCCGAAGACTAGAAGTGAAACGAGGATGACGGCAGTTCGACAAATCCTAAACACGAGAGCTCTCCGACCGATGGTTACGTTGCTTTTCATCAAAGCGGCGGCCCTCATAGGAGCGTTCCCCGCAGAAATACGAGGGCGATGGAGAAATAGATCACCAGGCCGGTCACATCGACGAGCGTGGCGACAAAGGGCGCCGAGGCGCTGGCCGGATCGAAGCCGATCCTCTTGAGAATGAACGGCAGCATTGAACCGGCGAGCGAACCAAAGGTCACAATACCGACAAGCGCCGCTCCGACTGTGAAGGCTACGAGCACCCAATGCTCGCCGTAGTCGAACACGCCGAGATTTTGCCAGAGTGCAATACGAACCATCCCGATTACGCCGAGAATGGCTCCGAGCGTCACCCCCGTCGGAAGCTCGCGCAGTGCGACGCGCCACCAATCGCGCAAGCGCACCTCTTGCAGCGCAACCGCGCGAATGATCAGCGAGGTTGCCTGCGATCCGGAATTGCCGCCCGAGCTCATGATGAGAGGAATAAACAGAGTGAGCACGACGGCCTTTTCCAGCTCCGATTGGAAATGCTGCATCGCGCTTGCTGTCAGCATCTCTCCCAAGAACAGCGCGCATAGCCAGCCAGCGCGTTTCTGAATCATGCGAACGAAGCCGATGTCCATATAGGGCGCGTCGAGCGCCTCGACGCCGCCGAATCTTTGCACGTCTTCGGTGGTTTCCTCGATCATCGCGTCGATGATATCGTCGACTGTGACGATGCCGAGCACGTGACCCCGCTTATCCACGACCGGCACGGCCAAAAGATCGTATTTGGAGATAAGCCTGGCCACGTCCTCGCGATCCGCAGACGGCGGTACCGTGATTGGCCGGCGGGGAAGAGCGACCGACAATACCGGATCTTCTGGCGCGCCGGTGACGAGCCGGCGGAGCGACACGGGCTTTACCAGGGTCTTGGTTTTCGGATCGAGGACGTAGATTGCATAGATCGTCTCTCGCGTCTTCTCGACTTTGCGGACGTAGTCAAGCGTTTCGCCGACCGTCAATGTGGAGGGAACGCTGACGAATTCCGTGGTCATGATACTGCCCGCTGTGTTCTCGGGATAAGCGAGCAGACGCGCCACTGATGCCTTGGTTTCGAGATCTAGCTGCGCAAATAGCCGCTCGGACGGGCTCATCGAGATGTCTGAAGATGTCGGCTGCGCGGTCATCCGACATTGCTCTGAAAAGAGAAGCGGCACGCTCGGGCGGATGCGCCTCGATCAGTTCCTCGGCGCGTTCTAGTCCTGGTTCGTCGAACACCTCCGCAGCGCGCTCCAACGGAAGCGCAGAGAGCACTGCTGAAGCAATGTCGATGGATTTCGTGTTCAGGCGCTCGACAATGTCGGCGGGATGCTCCCGCGCCAAGCCGGCCATTGGGGCGGCAAAACCAGGTGAAGCAGCTTCATCGAGGATATCGTTCATGGCTCACCTCACGTTTGACCGGCGGCGAGCGGTCAAGGTGAGCCGATCGCTAGCGATCAGACCACGCGCGCCGGCGACAGCGACAAGGGACTATGGTCGTCACTAGTCATTCGGTTTTTCCCGTGATGCTATGCTCCACGACAAATGGGCCTCCACATAATCGATGTCAACGCAGATCGGCCGGTGCGGCATTGTCGCACAACAGGCCGTCCTACGAACGTGTCGCCCAGGCGAGTGCCGCTTCGAGCCGGTCGTTGCCCCAGAACAATTCGTCGCCGATGGTGAAAGAGGGGGCGCCGAACAGACCCCGCGAACCGGCCTCGGCAGCTTGCGTCTTCAACGCCTCTTTGGTCTCCGCCGCATTGGCTGCGACAAGCGCAGCCTCGGCATCGACGCCGAGCCCGCGGAGTATTGCACCAAGCGTCTCCTTGTCGCTGATGTCCTTCTGCTCGGCATAGTTCGCGACAAACACGGCACGGCTGAAAGCAGGCGTCCAGCCTTGCCTCTCACCGACCAGTGCGAGCCGCGCCGCCTTCAGCCCATTTTGCGGGAACTGCACCGGCGGCAGCTTGAGCGGCAACCCTTCCGCCTCACAGATGCGCTGAAGATCGCGCCACATATAGCGGCCTTTCGCGGAATAGATGTTGAACGGCGAGTCGTTCCACCCATAGGCCTTGAAGATCGGCCCGAGCAGGAACGGCCGCCAGCGCACCTCGACATGCGCCGCTTCGGCCAACCGCTCGATGCGCATGGCGGCCGGGTAGGAATAGGTGCTGCCGAATTCGTACCAGAAGTCGAGCGCCGTCATGGGCCTCGCAAGAATCAGGTGGCTACTGCCGCCCGCCGCAGGAGATGGCGGGCCTTCCGCACTATATCTTCTTCGATTTGCCGTTTGGACAGAGCCCCGGTTGTCCTGAACGAGAAGATTGCCGTGGTAATCGCCTCCCCGCCGTCGCCGTCGGGAGCGCGAAGCTCGACATAAGCGCGTTCCGTTTCGCGATCGTACTCTGCCCGTACCAGCCTGAAGTCCATGGCCTATCCCCATGCCAAAAGCCCCGGTCGAGAAGCGAAAGCCCGACCGGGGCTGGGCGCCAGCCAGCGATTAAAACGCGCGGACGATAGCGGCCTCCTGTTACAGGATGATCACAAATGGCGATCCAGCCGAGGAGTCACGGTGAGCTGTCGTGAGCAACACTGATTCCGCGCCGGAGGCGCAGGCTCACAAGCCGCGGCCCACTTTGGCCGCCGTGATCTTCGGCACCGTTTTGCGCCTGCTGTGGGCGGCGACCGCTTTTTGTCTCGCCGCCGGTGTGGCTCTGGTCGTGCTCTACCTGCTAGGTGCCTTGTGGGTAGGGAACGAGCTTCGCGCCGCCGCTCCGCACGAGCCCGCACTGCATCATGGCGGTGCGCCGTTCTTCGGAATGGTCCTGTTCGCAAGCACAGTTACGCCCGCTCTCACGGCCCTCCCGGCGATTGCCGTCGCCATGGTCGGCGAGATCCTCCGCATTAGGTCGTGGATCTATTACGTGCTCGCCGGAGGCGTATCGCTCGCGGCAATCCCGCTTCTGGTCACGCCGGCGTCGGCCGACCTCCCAGCGGTCGCGACGAGCCAGTACATGACGATCTTTGTTGCTGCGGGCTTCGTCGGAGGCTTCATCTATTGGCTCTTCGCTGGCCGCCGGGCTTGAGCTTACCTTGTCACACGGCTTGTTTTCCACGGCGGCAACGCACAACTACCGGTGAGCATTCGAGCATAATGTCCATGAACAAATTTCTTGTCGCCGTGGCGCTCTTGGCCGCCTGCGCTAGCCCGGCCCTGGCTGGTTCAGCCAAGGTGCGGTCCCATCATGGGTATAACGGTTACAGCAGCTACCCCACCCCCGACTGGGTCCGCCCCCTCCCCCATTCAGAGCGTCTTGCGAACGCGCTCGGGGGTTGGAACCGTGGTTACCCCGGCGATCCCTATTGGGAGCCTTGCCTCTCATATCAGCGGACCTGGGGACCGGGCGCCTGCGGCGGCGGCCACTAGGGTCGACAGGCTGGGTTTAAAGGCTGAGCTTATTGTCCTTCAGCCGGAGCCATTTTAGCCTCGACAGCGCGGCGCGCGATCAGCCATGGCTCAGGCAGGTAGTGGGTGACGGTTTCACGCCACGCGGTCGATTCGGCGTCCCGGCGGCGCTTGCGCATCGCAAAACCTGACGCCCTGACGGCGAGCTTGTTCGCCAAATCCTGCAAGTCCTTCAATCTTTGGGCTGCCATTCCTCGCCTACCTTTTCGTATTTTTTCTTCACTGCGGCCCAGGCCACCTTATGGGCGACCTCCTCGAGCGATTCATTGCCGCGCCGCTTGGCCGGATCCTGGTACTCGCTCCACGCGTTATCGAAAGCTTCGCGATAGATGTCTTGCGCGTGGCTCGGGAGCGAGTTTTTGACGCTGTCGGGAAGCTCTTGATTGGTCCGATAGGGCATGCGTCTCTCGCTCCTGTTGCGACCAGATCGGACATCGAAACGCTTGCGCTGCCGCTCCGGTTCCTAAGTCGCGGTTCGAACTTGGGGATTGAGAGTCTATGGACACGATCGCGCTGCATCGCGGGATTGGAGCGCTACTTGCGAGGGCCAGAGGCGCGCTCGCCCATGCCGGCGTCGCGCTGAAAGAAACCGGGCGGAACTTGCACAAGCACGTCGCCTGGCCTTAGCCAAAGAAGAAGCCCGGCTCTTGGTGAGAACCGGGCTCCTTATTTCAGACCTGAACGAGGCCGATCAGACCTCGCGAGGCGAGGCGAGTAGCAGTAATCCCAATAGCCGCGATTCCGCGCCGGGCTCGCCGGGGCAGAACTCCAATGCTTAACGTATGACTCACGCGATGCTTGCGTAACCGCCTCGCCCGCCTATAGTCCCCGCCCATTCCAACCGGCCTTCCTTACGAGCCTCTCATGGCAACCGACATCAAGAAGGTGGTGCTCGCTTATTCTGGCGGGCTCGACACCTCGATCATCCTCAAGTGGCTGCAGGAGACATACGGCTGCGAGGTCGTGACCTTTACTGCCGACCTCGGCCAAGGCGAGGAGCTCGCACCTGCTCGCAAGAAGGCCGAGATGGCAGGGGTGAGGCAGATCTTCGTCGAGGATCTGCGCGAGGAGTTCGTGCGCGACTTTGTGTTTCCGATGTTCCGCGCCAATGCGCTCTACGAAGGCGTGTATCTACTCGGCACCTCCATCGCGCGGCCGCTCATCGCCAAGCGGCAGATCGAGATCGCGCGGGAGACTGGCGCCGACGCTGTGGCGCATGGCGCCACCGGCAAGGGCAACGATCAGGTGCGCTTCGAGCTCACTTATTATGCGCTAAACCCTGACATCAAAGTGATCGCGCCATGGCGCGAATGGAAATTCAAATCGCGCAGCGAGCTGATCGAGTTCGCCGAGAAGCACCAGATCCCCGTGGCCAAGGATAAACGCGGCGAGGCGCCGTTCTCTGTCGATGCCAATCTTCTGCATTCCTCGTCCGAAGGGAAGGTGCTCGAAGATCCGGCGCAAGAGCCGCCGCCTTACGTCTATCAGCGCACGCTTTCGCCGGAGGAAGCGCCGGACAAAGCGGTGGAGATCACCATCGGCTTTGAGAGAGGCAATCCGGTGTCCATCAATGGCGCGCGGCTGTCGCCAGCCGCGCTCCTCATCGAGCTCAACGCCTATGGCAAGGAGAACGGCATCGGTCGGGTCGATCTCGTCGAGAACCGGTTCGTCGGCATGAAGTCACGCGGCATCTACGAGACGCCCGGCGGCACGATCCTCTACGTCGCGCATCGTGCGATCGAGTCGCTCACTCTTGACCGCGAGGCGATGCATCTCAAGGATTCACTGATGCCGCGCTACGCCGAGCTCGTCTATTACGGCTTCTGGTTCTCGCCGGAGCGCGAGATGCTGCAGGCGCTGGTCGACAAGAGCCAGGAGCATGTCGAGGGCGAGGTCAAGCTCAAGCTCTACAAAGGCAACGTCATCGTCGTTGGACGTTCGTCGCCGAAATCGCTCTACTCGGACAAGATTGTGACCTTCGAGGACGACGCCGGCGCCTACGACCAAAAGGACGCTCAAGGCTTCATCAAACTTAACGCGCTTCGCCTGCGTCTTCTCGGCAAACGCCACGATCCGACGGGCAAGTGATGGTTTCGGGAATATGGCGTGACACGCGACTGCTCGATCTGTTCGGCATCGAGCTGCCGATCATCGCGGCGCCGATGGCCAATTTCGCCGGCGTCGATCTCGCCGTCGCCGTTGCCGAGGCTGGCGGGCTCGGGTCGCTGCCTTGCGCCGCGCTTAGCCCGGATCAGATTCGCTCCGGCGGGGCTGAGTTCAGGTCGCGCAGCAACAAGCCGCTCAACTTCAATTTCTTCTGCCACGCTGTATCGCCGCCTGATCTCGCAAAGGATCGGGCATGGCTCAAGCGCATCGCGCCCTACTTCGCCGAGCTTGGCATTGAGCCGCCTACGCTTCCGCTTCCGGCAGGTCACCCGCCATTCGGCGAGGCTGACTGCGCTGCGATAGAGGCGCTGCGCCCCGAGATCGTTAGCTTCCATTTCGGTCTGCCGCCGAAGCCGCTGCTCGCGCGCGTCAAGGCGACGGGCTGCAAGATCCTGGGCTGCGCGACGAGCCTCCGCGAGGGGCTGTGGCTCGCCGAGCGCGGCGTCGACGCAATCATCGCCCAAGGCGCAGAGGCGGGAGGGCATCGCGGCATGTTCCTCGAGACGGATGTCGCTATGCAGGTCGGCACCTTCGCTTTGGTGCGCGCCATCTCCGGTTCGGTGCAGGTTCCGGTCATTGCTGCTGGAGGCATCGCCGACGGGCGCGCCATCGCGGCTGCGTTGGCCCTGGGAGCATGCGCCGCGCAGATCGGAACCGGCTATCTGACCTGCCGCGAATCGACCATCTCGCCGTTGCATAGGAAGGCTCTCGCCGACCCTGGCCGCGAGACCGCCATCACCAATGTGCTGACCGGCAGGCCCGCACGTGGCGTCGTCAACCGCTTCATGCGCGAGCAAGGCCCGATCGACGACGCAGCGCCAAACTTTCCTTTGGCAAGGCCGGCCATCGCGCCCTTGCGGGCCAAGGCAGAATCGCAAGGCTCGGCCGATTTCTCGCCGCTCTGGTCAGGTCAAGCGGCTATTCTGCCGCCGGCAATGGGCGCTGGCGAGCTCACGCGCAAGCTCGCCAAGGAGGCGCGCGCTATTTCGGCATGATCAGCGCGTGCTTGGGGAACTTGGCGAACACGCTCTCCGGCACGCCGAAATTGGTCGAGAGCAGAAGGTCGGGATTGGCCGCAATCCACGCGGTGATCGAGACCGATTGATAGGTTGCGTTGTTGAGCGCGAGCACGACCTCGAGATTATCGCTGCCAGTGTTTTCGATGTAATGGCCGTAGCCCTGCGGCACGTAGCCGACATCGCCTGGCGAAAACTCGTCGGTGCGCACGCGCCCATGCGAGCCGAAGACGGTCATGCGTCCGCTTCCCTTCAAATAAAATTGCCACTCGGCGGCGTTCGGATGCCAATGCAGCTCGCGCAATGCGCCTGGCTCGATGATGAGCAGTGCCCCGGTGATGGTGGTCGAGATCGGAAACTCCGCCTCTGACACCGTGCGCATCGTGCCGCCGGCAAACGCATCGGGCTTTTGCGCTAGCAGCTGGTAACGATGGGTCAGCGGCGGCGCATCGAGCGACCCCGGCGCCGACTCCTGCGGCAACGGCGGCGGAACGGGACCTGTCGCGATATAGACCTCCTTCTTGGGAAAGTCGGCGAAGGTTTCGGCCGGCAGATTGAAGGTCTTGGCCAAAACCTCGGGCGGCGTGTGGCCGATCCAGTCGGTGATCGAGAAGGTGCCGAACTCCGAGAAGTAGCCATTGTCGAACACCAGCACGAAGGTGCAGGTGCCCGGTC
>JBKOWI010000133.1:0-6912 GCA_046724315.1 Pseudomonadota bacterium
GCGGACGTGCGTAAAGGCGTGGCTGGACTTGCGCCGCGCACGCAGACTTCAGTCGCTGTTAGCGCCGACGGCCGCCTATGGGTTCTGCTCAACGCCTCTCCCGACCTCAGGCAGCAGATCAACGACACGCCGGCGCTTCATCCCGACCTGCAAGGAGGCGCGCGCAACAGCCCGATCAAGGCCGTGGTGCTGACCAATGGTGATGTCGATGCCATCGCGGGGCTGCTCACGCTGCGCGAAGGCCAGCCCTTCACCATCTATGGCACCGCCCGCGTGCTCGACGTGCTGGCCTCGAACAGTATCTTCAACGTACTCGATCCGAAGCTTGTGAAGCGGGTCAGGATGGAGCTTGACCGCCCGTTTGCGGTCGAAGGCCCCTCCGGTCCGGTCGGGATCGAGATTGAGGCTTTCCCCGTGCCGGGCAAGGTCGCGCTTTATCTTGAGGATGCAGCCGCCGGCGCCGGTCTCGGCACGCGGGAAGGCGACACTGTCGGCCTGAAGGTGACCGACTCAGCCACCTCGCGCTATTTCTTCTTCATTCCCGGCTGCGCGCGACTTGACGATGCGCTGCCTGCGCGACTCAAGGGAGCGTCGCTCGTCTTTTTTGACGGCACGCTCTACACCAATGATGAAATGATTGCCCAAGGGCTTCTCAACAAGACTGGCGAGCGCATAGGCCATATGAACATGTCGGGCCACGACGGCAGCCTCGAGCAATTTGCGCCGCTCGATATCGGACGCAAGATCTACATCCACATCAACAACTCGAATCCGGCGCTGCGCGAAAATTCCCGCGAGCGTGCCGCGGTTGAGGCGGCCGGTTGGGAAGTCTCCTATGATGGCATGGAGATAAGGGTGTGACCTCATGTGCGGTATTGCCGGTTTCCTCGAGCTAGAGCGTCGCCCCGGCACGCAGGAGCTCGAGGCGATTGCCGGCGCCATGGCGGCGAAACTCGCCCATCGTGGACCTGACGCGCGCGGCATTTTCGTCGATGCCGATGCCGGTATCGGTTTCGCTCATACCCGCCTTTCCATCATCGATCTATCTCCAGCCGGCGCGCAGCCGATGACATCCTCGTGCGGGCGCTACGTCATCACCTATAACGGCGAGATCTACAGCTCTGACGAGCTCAAGCCAGAACTTGAGGCGCTCGGCCACCGCTTCAGGGGCCACTCCGATACAGAGGTCATCATCGAAGCAATTGCCGAGTGGGGTTTGCGCGCCACCGTCGAGCGGCTGATCGGCATGTTCGCCTTCGCGGTCTGGGATCGGAAGGACCGGCGATTGAGCCTCGTGCGCGACCGGCTCGGCATCAAGCCGCTTTATTGGGGCCGACAGAACGGCCGCATCGTCTTCGCCTCGGAGCTCAAGGCCTTCGAGGTGCTCCCGAACTGGCGGCCCGAGCTCAATCACGATGCTCTCGTGTCCTATCTCAGATTCGCTTACGTGCCGTCTCCACATTCCATTTACCGCGGAATCAACAAGCTCGAGCCAGGTCGTGCGGTAACCATCGAGGCTGATGGCAAGGCTGAGACGTGGGCGTATTGGAGCCTTGGCGACGTCGCGGAGCGCGGGAAGCGGGCCCCTCTCGATGTAAGCGATGAAGAGGCCGCGAACGCGTTCGAAGCACTGCTTGGCGATGCGGTGCAGCGGCGGCTCGTGTCAGACGTGCCGCTCGGCGCGTTTCTCTCTGGCGGCATCGACTCCTCGACCGTTGCGGCAATGATGCGGGTGAGAAGCAACGCAGCCGTGCGGACCTACTCGATCGGGTTTGCCGAGAAGGGCTACGACGAGGCGCCACATGCCAAGTCGGTCGCCCGCTATCTCGGCACCGAGCATACTGAGCTCTATGTTTCGCCTCGCGAGGCGCACGACGCCATCCCTGAGCTTCCCAGGATCTATGACGAGCCGTTCGCCGATTCCTCGCAAGTACCGACCTATCTTCTGTCGAAGCTCACGCGTGAGCACGTCACTGTGGCACTGTCGGGCGACGGAGGCGATGAGTTGTTCGCTGGCTACACGCGGCATCGCTTCGCGCAGCCTTTGGCATGCCTGCCTGAAACGCTTGGCCATGGCCTTGCCTGCGGCTTGAGTCTCGCCGGGCCGTCTCTGTGGGACCGGGTGTTCAGCGTGCTTCCGGCGCGCCGACGGCCGTCGCTTGCCGGCGACAAGATGCTCAAGACCGCAAGCATGTTGCGCGAGGGCGGCAAAGGGGCCTATTGCAGCCTGGTCAGCGCGTGGGACCGGCCCGAGAGCATCGCGAAGCTCGGACGCGAGTCGAGGGGCCCGATCTTTGACCCCGCCGTTGCCGTAGCTCTGCCCGATGCGCTCGACCGCATGCAATATCTCGACACTCTGACCTATCTCCCGGACGACATCCTCACTAAGGTCGATCGCGCGAGCATGGCGGTCGCACTCGAGGTGCGCGTGCCGATCCTCGATCATCGCGTGGTGGAATTTTCGTGGCGCCTTCCGCAGCGATTCAAGATGCGGCGCGGCAGGGGCAAATGGCTGCTGCGGCAGGTGCTCTATCGGCACGTGCCGAAGCAACTGGTCGAAAGACCAAAGTCCGGCTTCGCCATTCCCATCGCGAGCTGGCTAAGAGGCCCACTCAAACCTTGGGCCGCGGAGCTTCTATCGGAAAAGCGCCTGGTCGAGGGCGGCCTGTTCGATCCGGCGCCGATCCTTGCGCGCTGGCGCGAGCATCTCGATGGACGCCGCAATTGGCACGCTTCGCTCTGGACCGTTTTGATGTTTCAGGCCTGGCGCGAGGCGCGTGGAATCTGAGCTAGCCGGCGCGCGGAGTGCGCACGTCGCCGAACGCCACGACATTATCAACGCGCGCTTCGCCAGCGGCCTTCGCGGCGCCGCCCGCGGCGATAGACCAATAGGCGGCGATTCGCTCGGCGAAAGGCCGCGACCGCTCGGCAAAGAGCAGCTCGCCTTGCCTGCTCGCTTCCTTGCGGAGCGCCTTGTGGCGTTTGCGGCAGCGCTTCAGGAAGGCTGCCGTCTCTTCCTGCGTCCCAAAGACCATGGTGGGCGTCGAGATGAGCCGGCTCAGCAAGGAAATGTCGTGGTCATCGCCGAGAATTTGCGACAGCGTGCGCGCCGCTTCGGCTCGGGCGGTGAGCTCGGATGGAAAGCACGGCGCGAGCAGTTGCATCTGCCGCCAATGGTGCTGCACTCCCTTCCGCCAGTCATGCAGATCCTCATCCCGGTCGCTGGCGAACCCATGCTGAAAGGCTTTGCGGGTATCGCGGTAGCAAAGCCGCAAACCCTTGGCGAGTGAGCGGAAGTCATCTGGATAAACCGCGAGCCCGGCAAATGCGGGCCTAAGCTCCAAAAGACCGCGCATCGCGTCCGACGCAGCGCTCTTCTCGAGATTCTGCTCGGCGGCGTGACGCCGCTTCTCCAGCCACGCGCGCAGCGAATGGATCGGGCCCACACCAGGACCGGCCCCCGTTTCACGGTGCAGCTTATCGACCGCATCGATCAGAGCATGCGCGTCGCGTGCAGCGGCGAGGCCGCGGGCGATAGTCGTGAGCTTGTCGGTCAAATCGGCGAAAGCAGGCTCGGGCATGCCGGGTCTGGCAAGAAGGAGGAGCGAGCGCAGCCGCTTGAGACATTTGCGGGCGTTGTGGACACCGCTGTGGCGCTCGGGAGGCGTCGACAGGGCGCCATGCGCGATTTCAAGCTCGGCGAAGGCCACCTGCCGCAGGGCCTCGCTCATCGGCTTCGCCGGATCGAGACGATAGGTCATAAAAAGCCCTCGCAGGCCACCCGTCCACCCGGCCTCAATGATCCCCGGGCGAGGGGTGCGAGGTCAAGCGCCATTACCCTGTGGACGCTCTGTGGAGAAGTTCCGCCATCGCGAGGTGGCCGAGAGCCAATTTTGTGTCCTCTGCTCAGGATCTTCGCTTGTCACAATGTCCGTTATGACCGCCACGGAGTCCGCGCCTGCCGCGAGCACCACGGGCGCCCTTTCGGCTGTAATGCCGCCAATTGCCACCAGCGGGCAGTTGATGAGCGACCGCCATTCGGCGATTCGGGGAAGGCCTTGAGGACCCCAGGGCATGACCTTCAGCGTGGTGGCATAGATCGGGCCTAAGGCCACGTAGTCAGCCTCGGTGGCGAGGGCTCTCTCGAGTTCCGCGTGATTGTGCGTGCTGACGCCGATCTTGATGTTGGCTCGCCTGATGGCTGGGAGATCCGCGGCGGCCAAGTCCTCCTGGCCGAGATGAACGAAACTCGCGCCGGCATCGATCGCCTCATGCCAGTAGTCATTAATCACGAGCTGGCAACGACGCGCTGCGCAAAGAGCAATTGCGTTCTGGATCTCTCCGCGAAGAACTTCGGGAGTCTTATCCTTGATGCGGAGTTGCACGAGCTTGATGCCGGCGGCCATAAGCCGGGCAAGCCACTCGGTGTCGGGAACGATGGGATAGAAGGGATCGAGGCTGAGCACGGGGCGCCCAAACGATCACGTCGTCAGGAGGCGTGGTCGATCTTGAAGAACGGCGTACCTGCTACCGGCGTTGAAGGCGAAGCCATGTCGCGCGGCTCGATCAACCCCGCCTCGAAGGCGAGTCGCCCAGCCTCGATCGCCTTAGCGAACGCCTCAGCCATCTTGGCGGGATCGCCGGCCTTGGCCACCGCGGTATTCAACAGCACGGCGTCGTAACCCATCTCCATGGCCTCCGCCGCGTGGGAGGGTGCGCCGACACCGGCGTCGATGATGAGCGGAATATCGGGGAAATAGGCGCGAAGCGTCTTGAGTGCGTCCTTGTTGATCAGTCCCCGCGCCGACCCGATCGGCGATGCCCAGGGCATTAGGACCGTGCAACCGGCGGCAACCAGACGCTCCGCCGCGCTCAAGTCCTCGGTGGTGTAAGGCAACACATCGAAGCCATCGGCCGCCAGCACCTGCGCCGCCTCGACGAGGCCGAATAGATCGGGCTGAAGCGTGTCGTCATTGGCAATCACTTCGAGCTTGACCCAGCTCGTGCCGAACAGCTCGCGCGCCATCTCTGCCGTGGCGATCGCCTCTTTGGCGGTATGGCACCCAGCAGTGTTGGGAAGCACGCGGCAGCCGAGTTCCTCGATCAGGGCCCAGAAGCCCTGGCCGGTGCGCGCCCGCGCCGATTCACGCCTGAGCGAGACCGTCACGATCTCGGCCTGTGACGCCTGGACCGCGCGCTTTAGCATTTCTGGCGACGGATAGTGTGCCGTGCCGAGCAGGAGCCGCGAGGTGAAGTTCTTGCCGTAGAGAGTAAGCATCAGCCACCTTGCCTCGGTGCGACGATTTCGATCTCGTCGGCCGGCGCCAATTGCGTCGCGCCGCGGCTGCTCGCGGGGACGAAGCTTCCGTTCAGGGCGGTCGCGATCTTAGCTTCGGCAAAGCCGAGGCTGGCGCAAAGCTCATCGAGCGTCGCCGCCTCCGTGGCGAAAGGCTCACCGTTGAGCAGGACCTTCAAGAAATACCTCCGGTTCGATGGTGCCGGTTTCGATATAGCTCTGAACAAGCTCGGCCAGAGCGGGCGCAAGCAGAAAGCCGTTCCGGTAAAGACCGTTCACGTAGATATAGCCCTTTGCCGCGATAATCCTAGGCCGATTGTCGGGAAATGCGGGCCGCGCACCAGCGCCTTGCCGCACGATCTCGGCCTCGGCGAAGGCCGGGTCGAGTGCGTAGGCTGCAGAGAGCAGGTCGAGTGCCGAGCGGAGCGTGATCGGCCCAGTCTCCTCGCTCTCGATCACGGTGGCGCCGATCATGTAAAAGCCATCGCCCCAGGGCACGACATAGAGGGGAAAACGCGGATGCAGCAGGCGGATCGGCCGTAACAAGCTGACGTCTCGGCTCTTGATCAGGATCCTCTCGCCGCGCACGCCGCGAAGCGTCGGCAATGCATCTCTGGCAGCAAGACCTCGGCAGTCGATGATGACACCGCTGCCTTTGGGAACTTCGCTCTCGCCGAAACGCAAAGTGACTCCTGCCTCCCGAACCTGCTCGAGCAGGAAGTGCAAGGCAGACTCGGTCGCAAGGTGGGCTTCGTCAGGGTAATAGAGCGCGCCGGCAAAGCGGCCAGACAGCGCAGGCTCTAGTACGGCGAGCTCCTCGGCAGAGAGGCGCTTGTGACCTCCTGTCATGCGGGCGAAGCGGTCAAGCTCGGCCCGGTCACGGTTAAGCGCCGTGACCAGCGTGCCGTTGACGACCGTGCCGGGATACGTTGCCTGCCAAAGTGCGATCCCGCGCGTGCCAAGCGCGCCGATCAGCGCTTCCGATCCTTCCTCTTCGCAGCGCGGCGCGAGCATGGCGCCGGCGAAGACGCTGCAAGCGTCGGTGAAGGGCGTCGCCGAGCGCTCGTACAGGGTGATGGCGTGGCCGGCGCGGGCAAGCATCAGCGCCTGCCACAGACCAACGACACCGGCCCCGCGAACCGCGATGGATTGCTTTCGGGTCGTCATCAATCGCCGAGCGCGACGCCTTCGCGGCGCGGGTCAGCCCCGCCCTCGAGCCCGCCAGGGGTGACGGCGATGATGTGCTCTCCGCTGGTGAGTTCCATTCGGCGCACATCATGACCCACGGCGGTCAGGCTTGCGGCGAGCTGATCCAGTTCCGGCCCGGACTCAATCAGGACCGGCCCTTCGGTGCCGCCGAAATTCGCAAGCGCACTTGCTTGCGCCGGATCGAGCCGCCAATCGACCAGACCGACAATGGTCTTGATGTTGAACAGGATGATCGCAGGCCCGCCAGGGCTGCCGAGCACGTAGCGAAGAGCGCCGTCCCCGCTTGCGAACACAATGGTCGGGTCCATTGCGCTTCTCGGCCGTTTGCCGCCCTCGACACGATTGGCCACCGCGCGGCCTTGCTCGTCGGTGGGAAGGAAGGAGAAATCGGTGAGCTGATTGTTGAG
>JBKOWI010000099.1:0-7046 GCA_046724315.1 Pseudomonadota bacterium
CGTGCGCGTTGCCGTTCGGCCCAGCGATCAATTGAAACTTATGATTGGAGTCTTCAACGGCGATCCTGCTGACCCGAACTGTCCCAACCCAAACCCGCAGGAATGCAACAGCGACGGGCTTGATTTCAGTCTCGACAGCCCTCCGCTTCTGATGATCGAGGGCAGGTATAAATACAACCAAAGTGGACAGCTTCCTGGAGTGGTAAAGGTTGGAGGCTGGAATCATTTTGGTTCATTTCCCGACCAGCGTTTCGATTCAGGCGGCGTGCCGATTGCTCTGACGGGAAAACCCGGACGCCACATCGATGGCGACTGGGCTGTTTATGGCATCGTCGACCAGCTGATTTGGCGCCTGCCCGACAGCAAGGACCCAAAGGGCGTCGGCTTGTTTGGGCGTGTCATGGGCGCACCGACCGACCAGAATCTCGTAGATTTCTATGCAGAGGGCGGGATCACTTTCACGGGAATGGTTCCGCATCGCACCGACGACGCCATCGGCATTGGTTTCGCCTATACCGGCATTTCCGACCGAGTGCGTGGCTTCGATAGCGATTCAGGCCTGTCCGTTCTTCACAACCACGAGGCTCTTTTGGAAATCTGCTATACGGCTCAACTCAAGCCCGGTTGGACGCTGCAACCGGATTTCCAATACTTCTGGCAGCCCGGGGGCAATGTGCCCGGCGCGGACGATGCGGTGGTGTTGGGCGCGCGCACCAGCATCAGCTTCTGACGTTAGGATTAGTGTACTCACTCCAGCCCCAGTCTCGCGATCGCTCAGGAAAGTCATCCAAGGAGTCATCGCAGGAAAGCGCACGCCGCGCGCTTCTCGCCGGCGCGATTGCCTTCGGCGCGGCCCTGCCGCTCTTTGCCGGCATCGCGCGGACCTACGGCGCCGGCGGCGATAGAGCCGTGCGCAGCGTCGTGGCCCCCACCACCGATTTCACCAAGCTCGAGGAGGGCGAGGACAAGCCCGGCGGCGGCGCCACGTCACGCGGCACAACCAACACGCCTAACGCCTTCTCGCTATCCTCCGGCAATATGGATTTCAAACGCGAGCTCGACTTCAAGGTCGGCAACGGCATCTTCCGCAAGAACTGGGTGTCGGCGCCCTCTTCAACGGACTCATCCGACGGGCTTGGCCCTCTGTTCAACTCGCGTGCTTGCCAGAACTGCCATCTGAAGGACGGGCGCGGTCATCCGGCATTGTCGGCCGACGTACCCGACGATTCGGGCTCGATGCTCGTGCGGCTTTCGGTTCCTGCGGCGACCGAGGAGGAGAAAGGCCGGCTCGAGGCGCACAGCGTAAACTCGATTCCAGATCCGACCTATGGTGGCCAGCTCCAGAATTTCTCGATCCAAGGCTTCAGGCCCGAGGGCCAGCTCAAGGTCGAATACAAGGAGAAGAAGGTGAGGCTCGCCGGCGGAGAAACCGCGAGCCTGCGCGAGCCGCATTACTCGCTCACCGATCTCGCTTATGGTCCGGCAAGTCCAGGCCTCATGATCAGCCCGCGGGTGGCACCGCCGATGATCGGTCTCGGGCTCCTCGAAGCCGTTCCAGAGGAGCAGATCGTGGCGCACGCCGATCCCGACGACGCAAACAATGACGGCATTTCAGGCAAGCCGAATCAGGTCTGGTCGCGCGAGCAAAACAAAGTGATGCTCGGCCGCTTCGGTTGGAAGGCCGGCGTACCGACGATCACTCAGCAGGCGGCTGAGGCGTTCGCCGGCGATATCGGCCTCTCGACCACGATGATCCCGTTCGGCTCAGGCGATTGCACCGAGAAGGAGAAAGATTGCCTCGATGCGCCGAACGGCAACTCCCCGCGTTATCAGAACGTCGAGGTGGGCGACGATTTGTTCAAGATGGTGGCCTTCTACTCACGGAACCTCGCGGTACCTGCGCGCCGCAAGCCCGACGATCCTGAGGTGCTGAAGGGCAAGGAGGTCTTCTACAAAATCGGCTGCACCGGTTGCCACAATCCGAAATTCATGACCGGCGAGCTGCTGGACCAGCCGCATTTGTCGCATCAGTTGATCTATCCCTATACCGATATGCTGCTGCACGACATGGGAGAGGGGCTTGCCGACCATCGCCGGGAGGGCGCGGCGAATGGCAACGAATGGCGCACGCCGCCGCTATGGGGCGTCGGACTGACCCAGACCGTAAGCGGTCATACGTTATTCCTGCATGATGGCCGTGCGCGCAATCTGACTGAAGCCATTCTCTGGCATGGCGGCGAAGGGCAAAGCTCGCGCGATAAATTTGCTGCGCTATCCAAGTCCGATCGCGACGCGCTGCTCGCCTTCGTCAATTCGCTGTGACGCGGATGCTGGCAATAAGTCGAGAGGTGGCCTGTTTCGCGTTGGCCGCGACGATGCTCTGCGCGAGTGCACCGGTCGCGCAGACAGAGGCAGATCATGCGGCGATCGCGCGGGCGGCGCTAACGGAGGTGATCCGTCCGGGCTACGCCGCCTTCGGTGAGGCGACGAGTGCTCTGAGCGGAAAAGTCGACACCCTTTGCAAGCAACCCTCAGACGTGGCGCTCAAAGAGGCAAGGAACGCCTTCGCGACCACGGTCGACGCCTGGAGCAAGGTCGAAATTTTCCGCTTCGGCCCGATCAATGAGGATCATCGCTTCGATCACTTGTTCTACTGGCCTGACCCGAAAAGCATTGGGCTCAAGCAGGTGCAAGACGCGCTTGCTCACCGAGACCAGGCCGCGACGTTGCCCTATGAGCTCTCCAAGAAGAGCGTCGCACTCCAGGGCCTGCCCGCGCTCGAATATCTGCTCTATGGCGACGGCGCCGATGCGCTCGCCAAGGGCCATCAGGCAGTCGACGGTACCCAGTCGCTCCCGCAAATCGAGGACGAAGCCTCCTTTCGCTGTAGCTTCGCCAACAGCGTCGCCACCAATGTGGATCGCATTGCCAAGAACGTGATCGAGGGGTGGTGCGAGGGGTCGGCATACGAGAAGGCATTCCTCACGCCATCGGCGGGCGATTCCGCCTATCACGCCCCCAAGGAAGTCACGCTCGAACTCTACAAGGCGTTTGCCACTGGCATCGAGCTCGTCCGCGACCAGAAGCTTGCCAAGGCGCTCGGCTCATCGCCTTCCGTGGCGAGGCCGAAGCTTGCGCCATTCTGGCGAAGCGGCCTCACCTTTCCGAATATGATCGGCAATCTCGACGGCGTCCGCCTTCTGTTTGCCAAAGGCGGCTTTGCCCAAGTCGTGAAGCTCGACTCGCCTGGAGTCGAAAACTCGATTCTGTTCGATCTCGATCACGCCATCGATGTGCTCGAGGGAATCAATCAGCCTTTCGCCGAGGCTGTGACCGACGAAGATACGCGCGCCAAGCTTGAGGCATTGCGCGTTGGTTTGAAGAGCGCGAGTGCGACCGCAGGCGACATCATCGCGCGGAGCGCAGGCCTGAGCTTTGGCTTCAATGCAATGGACGGAGACTAGCGTGATGGACGTCGATCGCCGCACCCTCCTGATAAGCCTTACAAGCACTGCCGCCACGCTGGCTCTGCCGAAACATGCGCTCGGCGCCCTGGCGACGGAATGCTTCGCTGCCGCACGGAAGGACGATCGCGGCAACTTCTCTGCCGCCTTGTTCAGCCTGAATGGCGATATGCGTTCGGTCGAACTGCCTGGGCGCGGCCACGACATCGCGCTTCGGCCTGACGGCGGGCACTGGGTGGCATTTGCGCGGCGTCCTGGTCGCTTCGGGGTCGCCGTTCCGGTTGGGGCAGGTCAGCCAATATGGTTCGCCACCAAGTCCGACCGGCATTTCTTTGGCCATGGCGTGTTCTCGGCTGACGGCAGACTGCTCTACTCGACGGAGAACGACTATGACGGCGCACGCGGGATGATCGGGGTGCGGGATGTCACCGGGGGCTACAAGCAGATCGGCGAGTTCCCCGCGCACGGCATGGAGCCACACGACATTGCATTGCTATCAGACGGCCGAACCATGGTCATCGCCAATGGCGGCATCCTCACCCATCCCGGTAGTGAGGGCGAGCTGAACCTTTCCGACATGCAGCCCTCGCTCATCTATGTCGATGTCGAGACCGGCGATCTTATCGAAGAGCATTGTCTCGCCTTGGAGCTACATCAGCTCTCGATCCGTCATCTCGCCATCGGCGCCGGCGATGTCGTGGCGTTCGGATGCCAGTACCGTGGACCCGAGGAGGACGCGCCTCCGCTTATCGGCTTCCACCGCCGCGGCGAGCAGCCTGTCATCGTGCCGGCGCCAAGCGGAACGCAGGAGGGCTTGCGAAACTATATCGGCTCGGTCGCCGCCGATTCGAGCGGCGGCATCGTTGCAGCCTCGGCACCGAAAGGGGGTCTCGTCACCTATTGGGATATTTCGAGCCTGCGGTATCTCGGCGTGTCTGACCTCAATGACGGCTGCGGGCTCGCGCCTACGCATCATCAGGCGAATTTCCTCCTCACCAGCGGCGAGGGCTGGCTCGCCACCGCCGATTCGAGCGGAGCGATGGAATGCCAGGCGTCGAGCTTCCAGTGGGACAATCACGCGGTTCTGGTGCGCTAAAACCGCGCTTTTGACAGTTTCGCGCTGGTTTCTAATTCCAATTATGACCTTATTTATCGGTCTAATGTCGGAATTGATTCCGTGATTCCATGGACCGACAACAGCTAATCCATAAAGCACAGGCCCAAGCGCGCGCCCTTCTCGACCTCGCCACACGAGGGCCTGTGAAGCTTCTGCTCATCATCGGCGGCGGCATCGTTGCGCTCGCGATCCTCGCGCTGATCGCCGTCAATGTCCTGATCTCGGCTGATGCGGTGCGCGACCGCGTCGCTCAGCGCATCAAGGAGCAGACCGGCCGCGAGCTCACGGTCAACGGCACGACCGCGCTGCTCTTTACCCCTGGTCCGCACATCGTCATTACCGATGCCGCCTTCACCGACCCGGAGGCGCGGGCGGGCACTGCTGATATCTCGATCGCGCGGCTCGTGCTCGATCTCAGCTTCAGTGATCTCCTGAGCCGTCAAGTCGATGCCGAGCGTGTGCTTGTCGAGCGGCCGGTCGTAACGGTCCGCCTCGGCTCCGCGGAGCAGCCGGTCGAGGTGGAGAAGCCCGGGTCACAAGATACAGGCAAGGTCGCGAAAGCGGAGGACCAGCCCAGGCGCGACATGAGACTCGACGATCTGCGCGTCGAGGACGGGACGGTCAACATCGTCTACGACGAAAAGGGCACCGCCAAGCGCGTCGAGCATATCAACGCGAATGTGAGCATGCCCGCGCTTGCGGACCCACTCACAGGACACGGTAAATTCGATTGGAAGGGAGAAACTATCGATTTCAGCTTCGAGCTGACCTCGCCGGTCGATCTCCGCGAGAAACGCCCGGCCAAGCTAATCCTCGCGCTCGATACGCAGGCCATCGCAGCGCGGTTCGACGGCACGGTCATGACGAGGCCCGAGTTCACCGGTCAGGGCCAGCTGTCGGCCAAAGCTCACTCGATCCCTTCGCTGATTGCCTGGATGAGGGAGCGGCCGTCGTCGCTAACCGCCATCGGCGATGGCGAACTTGCGAGCCATATCGCTTGGAAGAAGGACGAGATCACGTTGAGCCAGGCACGCTTTGCGCTTGAGCATGCGAGCGGCCAAGGCCAGGCCGTTGTGACCTTGGAGGAGCCAAGGCCGCATATCAGAGCCGCCCTTGCGCTCGATCACCTTGATCTCAATCCATTCCTGGCGAGCCCTGGGCGACAAGGGAAGGGCGCCGCCGCGAAGCCAAAAACCGCCCAACCGTCCTCGGCAAACAACGATACGCCGCCGCCACAAGCAGCAAACCCCAAGAACTGGTTCGAAAAATCCGGCGCGGATCAGAGCGCGGAGCCGGCAGAGCCAAACTCTGAGGAATCTCCCTCGGCCAAGGCTGACGCGCAGCCGGCGCCGCCTCAGTCCGAGGAAAATGCACCTCCGCCGGAGACCACGCCCATTGCCGCCGACACGGCGCCGGCCCCACACCCAGCCCAGTTCGACGCCGACGTCAATGTCAACGTGCGACAGACGCGCGTAGGCCATCTCGAGATCGGTCCGAGCTCGCTCGGCATTGCCTTCCGCGACGGCATGCTCAATGCGACGCTCGGCGGCATGGAGCTCTATGACGGGCACGCAAGCGGCAAGGTCACGCTCGACGCGTCCAAGCTCGTTCCCACGTTCAGCGGCAACCTTCTTCTTGACGGCGTCCAGACCAAGACCCTGTTGAGCGACGCCGCTCAGTTCAGCCTGCTCTCGGGGCATACCAAGCTCGCGCTCCAGATCAGCGGCTCGGGCGGCAACTCGGACGAAATCAAGTCGTCGCTGGTCGGCCAGGGCAACTTCGCCGTGAGCGACGGCGCGATCGAGGGCATCAACATCACCGAGCTCATCAACTCCGTCGGCGCGGGGCAAATTCCCGACCTGCGTCAGGGGCCGGGCGCCAAGACGGCCTTCAGTGATCTCGGCGGCAGCTTCACCATCGCGAACGGCGTCGCGGCGACCAATAACCTCCAGATGACGAGCCCGGTGCTCAAAGTGACGGCGGAAGGAAATGTAGACCTCACCCAAAGCACCATCGACATCCTGGCCCGCCCGGAGATCACTGCCGGACCAGAGGGGAAGCGTGGCACCAATAATCTCGCAGGCCTCAGCGTTCCCGTGCGCATCGAGGGGCCCCTGGCCAAGCCTTCCATCAGGCCCGAGGTGAAGGCGATGTTCGCGAACCCCGAGCAGGCCGGGAAGACGGTGAACCAGATCGGCGAGGCGCTGCAGAAGAAGTTCAAGGGGAAGCCCGTGGGCGAGGCGATCGGGCGGTTCCTCGGCAACGTTCAGATCGGTCCGCGCGATAAGGATGCGGAAGGGGACGCAGTTCCTCCGAGACCGAAGGACTCAGGCACGAGCGCTCAGCAACCGACGCCCGATGAAGGCGCCGCCGACCAGGACAACGGTGACGACGCGCCTGACCCCGATCTTGACCGCATACTTCGCTAGCAGAAAACGCTACTGCGTCACGGCTTCCGCCGTGGA
>JBKOWI010000203.1:0-20121 GCA_046724315.1 Pseudomonadota bacterium
GACGACGACGGGGCGCATGGTCCTCCTCGCCAGGTGGTTTGGCTTGGGCCTAGGAAGTGGCGGTCCCGCAAGGATTCGAACCTTGAACCCTCTGCTTAGAAGGCAGATGCTCTATCCCTTGAGCTACGGGACCACGCAAGAATTGCCCGACTATAGCTGAAACTCGTGTCAGTGCGTCCAACGGTCGGGCCTGCCGAACTTGAAATTCTCGGCGTAGGACTTCGGTCTCACTTCCGTCTCGCGCGGCTCCTCCAGGCGAAAGGGAATGCCCTGACGCGTGGCGTAGGCGATCGCCTTGTCCTTGCTGGCAAAGCTGATACGGACTTGCGGGCGGGTATCTGCCGAGCTGGTCCAGCCCATCAGGGGTTCGATCGTTCGGGGCCGATCCGGCACGTATTCCAGGACCCACTCGCGCGACGCGGCATTGCCTTGCTGCATCGCCGTCCTGGCAGGCTTAAAGATGCGCGCCGACATGCGCCCTCCCATAGAGTCAGACTAGGCGATGGTCGGGGCAGCAAGATTCGAACTTGCGACCCCCTGCTCCCAAAGCAGGTGCGCTACCAGACTGCGCTATGCCCCGATCAGATCGCCGGCACATGGCTGTAACACGCAGCCGGAAGCTGCAAGCCATGCCGACACATACATAAACACATACATAATTCGCCACAGCGCGGGTGGCTAGCCTCCACACGCTCATTTGCAGCCCTTCGACCGACGCTGTGAGCAAAGCGCTAACGCCGCGCACCCGGGTTGACGAGGCCAGGATAGATCACCTTGTCGCCACGCTTGAGGCCAATCTTGTCTGCCTCTCCCGCATTCAACTCGAGAACACCCACGACGTCGCCGTCTGATGGAATCGTGGTCGTTGAGAACGGTTCGGTGTTGCTCTCGATGCGATGCACCGACCCTTCGGCAGAGATGAAGACCATGTCGAGTGGAATGAACGTGTTCTTCATCCACATCGTCGCCGGTTGCGGCGGATCGTAGATGAACAGCATACCCGCATTCTCTGGAAGCGAGCGGCGAAACATCAATCCGAGCGCGCGCTCTTGATCGGTGGTCGCCACCTCGATGTTGAAGTTGTGATCCCCTGTCGCGGTCTTGAGCACGAGCGTTCCCGTGCCAGCGGCCATGCCACCGTGCCACGGCACGAGAAGCCCAAACATAATCAAACCGGCAGCGGCCATGCGGCCGAGCCGTTCGAGAACGTTGATCGTCAGTGAGAGGATGGTCCCTGGGCGCCGTCGGGTTTCAATTCCGCAGCCATTAGCCCCTTCGGTCCGCGGCCATAGCGGACCAGCACCGACTGGCCCGGTCTCAGCTCGGTAAAACCGCAGCGCCGGAGTGTCTCCATATGCACGAAAATGTCGAGGGTCTGCGAGCCCCGGGTCAAAAAACCAAAGCCACGCAAGCGGTTGAACCATTTTACCGTGGCCCGCTCCCAGTCGCTTTCCGGCACCACCACGACATGGGTCCGCTGCGGCAATTGCGAGGGATGGATCGCGGTCGAATCGTCCATGGCGCGGATGCGGAACGCCTGCAGGCCCTTCGGCCGGCGCAGCACCTCGCACACCACGCGCGCGCCCTCGTAGGCAGTCTGAAAGCCGTCGCGCCGTAGACACGTCACATGCAAGAGAACGTCTGGAAGATCTTCGTCTGGGACGATGAAGCCATAGCCCTTTGACGCGTCGAACCACTTGATCGAACCCGACACTTCGAAGACATCAACAGTGACTTCCTCGTCGCGTTGGATATGGCTCTCTAAATGTGGCGGTTCTTTCGCCCCCATGCCGCATTCCCCCGCTTCACTTCTAACGCAGCCGAGCGACACGCCACAAAACGAATCGGCTGAAAAACACTCATTGGGAACATAGCATCGCCGTAACCCGAGGCCAGTGGAATTTTCCGAAGCGTCAGCTCTAATCCACAATTCAGCGACGACTTCGTCGTTGATCGGTTGAACGCAGCGCAAGCATCTGAGCCGGAAAGCAAATCTCCAACATCACGCGCGAACACCGCGCGCAGCACACGAACATTCACAAATCGTCTTGCGACAGCGCAAATGTCTCTGCTGTCGAGAGAAATTTCGTGTCAAGTGCCGATATGTCGTATGGAGCAACGCGCTGTGGACGCCGTGCAACAATGAAGCTCTAATCGACATGTTCGATTGGCAAAAAGCATCGCCTAAGCGGCACTTGCCAGCGCCGACCGCCTCGCGCTAAGGCGTGTTCTTCACCTTCGGACCAGCGCAAGGAGACGACATCAGATGAAGTATCTGCACACGATGGTGCGCATCTCCGACGTCGACAAGTCGCTCGACTTCTATTGCAACAAGCTCGGCTTGAAGGAAGTGCGTCGGATGGATAATTCGCAAGGCCGCTTCACCCTCTACTATCTCGCCGCACCTGGCGACGAAGATGCCCAGCTCGAGCTGACTTATAATTGGGACCCCGAGCCGTATGGCGAGGGACGTCACTTCGGGCACCTCGCTTACGAGGTCGACGACATTTATGCGACCTGCGAGCGCCTGATGAAGAATGGCGTGATCATCAACCGGCCGCCGCGCGACGGTTACATGGCCTTTATCCGCTCGCCCGACAATATCTCTATCGAGTTGTTACAAAAGGGAAAACCGAAGCCGAAACAGGAGCCTTGGGCCTCGATGCCGAACACCGGCAAGTGGTAGCTACGGGGCAGGCAAGTGGTACCCCCTAGGGGAATTGAACCCCTGTTTTCAGGTTGAAAACCTGACGTCCTGACCATTAGACGAAGGGGGCGTACCGGGTGAGCCCGTCATATAGAAAGCTTTGATGGGCGTCGCAACAATCCCGGCTAGAACGTGTTCCCGCGAGGGTCGGCGGCATCCTCGATCATCAACTCGATGCTTTCTTTTCCCTGCCAGCTCGTGCGGCGGAGATGGCCCGCGACGTGAAGCGGCAACCCCTCGCCTTTGAGTAGCAGCTTGCCGAGCGGGGTACCGGCAATGCGGAAGGCGCAGGCTTCGATGCGTGCGCCATCGGAGGCCTGGAGCGTGCAACGTACATGCGCGTCCTTAATGCTCCGAACGCGGCTCAAGCGATGGGCGGGGAAGACGAAGCGCGGCTCCGGATGGCCTGGACCATAGGGTCCGGCGCGATCAAGCAGAGCCATCAGCTCGATTGTCGCACCGCCCGCAGACAGCGCGCCGTCGATCGCGAGCTCGCGGATTGATGTCGCTCGCGCCACCGGCATTGCTAGACGCTGAAGCAGGAAGGTCTCGAGCATTTCCTGCTTGCTCCGCTCGAGCTTGAACCCAGCAGCCATGGCGTGGCCACCGCCTTTGAGCAGCAAACCTTCGTGCACGGAAGCTCTGACCACCGCGCCGAGATCCACCGAGGCGATCGAACGTGCCGACCCAGTGGCCGTGCCATCAGACTCAAGTGTGGCAACGAAGGTCGGACGGCGGAAGCGCTCGGCGACACGCCCGGCAATCAGTCCGAGCAAGCCCTTGTGCCAGCCTTCAGCGGCAAGGAAGAGCAGCGGCCGGTCAGGATGGCTAGCAAGCGAGATCTCGGCATGGGCGAAGGCGTCTTCCAGCATGCGCTCTTCCACTGCCCGCCGCTCGGCGTTGAGGGCTTCAAGCCTTTCCGCAATTGCGCGCGCCTCGATCTCATCGTCCAAGGCGAGCAGTTTTGCGCCGAGGCTCGATGCGCCGATCCTGCCGCCGGCATTGATGCGCGGGCCCAGGATGAAGCCTAACGTGTAGCAGGTCGGCGCCTCGTCGATGCGAGCCGCGTCGGCCAAGGCGCGCAAGCCATGATTGTGCCGTAGCCGCAAGACCTTGAGCCCTTGCGCCACGAAGGCGCGGTTCGCGTCCTTGAGCGGCACGACGTCGCACACCGTGGCGAGCGCAACGAGATCGAGTAGGCCAAGCAGATCGGGCTCGGCTCGGTCGCGATAGTAGCCCGCGTGGCGAAGTGCCCGCGTGGTCGCGACCAGGAACAGGAACACGACCCCCGCCGCGGCGAGATGGCCCTGGCCTGAAAGGTCGTCCTGCCGGTTTGGATTGAGTACGGCAAAGGCAGGCGGGAGCGCCTCGTCGGCCTGATGATGATCGATGACGATGATTTCTGCGCCGGCTGCGTTGGCGGCAGCAATGGCGGCCTCTCCAGTGGTGCCGCAATCGACGGTGAGGATGAGGCGAGCTCCGTCCTTGACAAGTCCGGCCAGCGCGGCAGGTGACGGGCCATACCCCTCGGTGAGCCGGTCCGGGATATATGTCGACACGTCTTGACCATGGGCGCGCGAGTAGCGCTCGATCAGAGCGACCGACGCCGCACCATCGACGTCGTAGTCGCCAAAAACGGCAATCGCCTCTCTATCCCGGAAAGCGGCAGCAAATCGTTCCGCCGCTTTGTCCATGTCCTGTAGCCGCGTCGGATCAGGTAGAAGCGAGCGGAGCGTGGGGTCAAGATAGCGAAGGACCGTATGGGACTCTGCGCCGCGCGCGGCGAGGACGCGACCCAAGAGCTCTGGCAAGCCGTGAGCTTGGGAGATGGCAGTAGCGGCAAGGTCCCGGCCAACATCGAGCCGCTCGACCCACCTATAGCCACGCGCGGACTGCTCCACGCCGAGCAATGCCCGCGCGCTCCCGGCATCGGCGGTTATGTATTTGAAGGCTGCCGTCACGCCGCGCCGTCCATTCCGTTACGTTCTGCAACGGTATCTGATTCGCGGATGGTGCTGCCGGCTTAGTCGAACTTGCTGAGGTCCGGGTGCTCGGTCTTCATCCAGCGCACGGTGTGGGTCGAGGCCCGCATCACCACCGTGTGGGTGAACACCGCTTCGCGCGTGAAACGCACGCCTTCGAGCAAAGAGCCGTCGGTGATGCCTGTCGCGGCGAAGGAAAGATCGCCCATGACCATGTCGCGCATCGAATATTTGCGGCCAAGGTCGTGGATACCCGCGGCGCGTGCCCTTGCGCGGTGCTGCTCGCTTGCTGCGATGAGCCGCCCTTGTATTTGCCCGCCGATGCAGGCGAGCGCCGCGGCGGCAAGCACCCCTTCGGGCGCACCGCCAACCCCCATGTAAACGTCGATACCGGTTTCGAGCGGCTCGGTCACGTGGATCACGCCGGCAATGTCGCCGTCGCCGATCAATCGGAGCGCTGCGCCCGCCGCACGAACCTCCTCGATGAGTTTCCCGTGACGCGGCCGATCGAGTATGCAGACCGTGATCTCGCTCACCGGCACACCCTTAGCTTCCGCGAGCGCCTTTAGGTTGTCGGTTGGCGAAGCGTCGAGATCCACCAATCCTTCCGGGAAACCCGGGCCGATGGCGATCTTGTCCATGTAGATGGTCGGCACCTTGAGGAGGCTGCCGCGCTCGGCAAGAGCCAGCACCGAGAGTGCGTTCGGGAGCGCCTTGGCGCACAGCGTTGAGCCTTCAACGGGATCGACGGCGAGGTCGACTTTCAGTGCGGAGTTCTCGCCGGCCCCGACCGTCTCGCCGATATAGAGGAGCGGGGTCTCGTTCTCCTCCCCCTCGCCCACGACCACCACGCCTTCAATGGGGAGCCGCGCGAGCTCGCGGTACATGGCGGCGGCGGCGGCCTCGTCGGCAGCGGCCTCATTACCGCGGCCCCGCCATAGTGCGGCAGCCACGGCCGTTGCCTCCGTGACACGAACGATATCGAGCGCCAAAGCGCGATCGATCTCGGTCTTGGCGTGAGCCTTCGACACGGGCGTTCTCCCTCCCCTCACGCGATCTTTCACCGTCGCCCGTAGGGGTGCCTATTCAGTATCACAGTTTTTCGATGCGGATCATCTGCGGCTTTGCGTCAACATGACCGTCGCGCTCGATGGCGGCGAGGGCTTTGCGGATCGCCGCCTCAGTGGTCTGATGGGTGATCATGACCACGTTGGCCGAGGAGCCTTCATGCCGGCGGTTAAGGCCGGGTAGCTCGGCGCTCGGTCGCCGCTGCACGATACTTTCGATCGAGATCCCCTGCTCCGCCATGCGGCTTGCGATCGCGGCGAACGCACCGGTGCGGTCGTAGACCGAGAGCCTGATGTAGTAGCCGCCTGCATGCGCGCGCATCTGCGCCCTCTTATAGGGCTTGAGGTTCTTCGCCTTGGTCCCAAACGGCGGCAGGATATGACGGCGGGCAATATCGATCAGATCGCTCGTCACCGACGAGGCCGTCGGCCTGCCGCCCGCCCCCGGCCCGACCAGCGTGACGTCGCCAACGAAATCGCCGTCGATCGCCACACAGTTCAACACGCCGTCGACCTCGGCGATGGCCGTATCCCTAGGCACCATGGTCGGATGCACGCGCTGCTCGATGCCGCTGTCAGTGCGCAGCGCAACGCCAAGCAATTTGATGCGGTAGCCGAGATCTCCGGCGGCTTCGATGTCGGCAGGCGTGATGTTCTCGATGCCCTCGACATAGACCGACTCGAAGCTGATGCGCGTGCCGAAGGCGAGACTGGTTAGGAGCGAAAGCTTATGCGCGGTATCGAACCCGCCAATATCGAAGGTCGGATCGGCCTCGGCATAGCCTTGCTTCTGCGCCTCCTTCAGCACATCTGCGAAGCTTCGGCCCTCCTGCTCCATCAAGGTGAGGATGTAATTGCAGGTGCCATTGAGAATGCCGTAAATGCGCGATATGTCGTTGCCTTGCAGGCTCTCGCGGATCACCTTCACTACGGGAATTCCGCCGGCCACTGCGCCTTCGAAATTGAGCGCGACGCCGTTCTTCTCTGCCAGTGCAGCGAGATTCGTGCCGTGATGGGCGAGCAACGCTTTGTTGGCCGTGACTACGTGCTTGCCTGAGGCGAGCGCCGCCTCGACCGCTGCCTTTGCGACGCCCTCCTCTCCGCCGATCAGCTCGACGAACACGTCGATATCCGTGTCTCTCGCAAGAGCGACAGGGTCGTCAACGAAGCGGACGCGCGAGATATCACAGTCCCGGTTCTTGTGCCGATTGAGAGCCGAGACGGCGGCCACCTCGATTGGCCGGCCGGCACGAGCCGCAAGCTCGCCCTTGCGCGCTCCGAGCAGCCGCAACAGGCCGGAGCCTACGGTGCCGACCCCGGCCAGCCCTACCTTCAATTCGCCATTCATAGGAAGGGATCAGAACGACCTATTCGCCTTTGAGGCAATAGGAATCACGTTGTGCAGAGACTTTGCTGATTCCGTCAGGAACTTGCGGATGTTGCGCGCAGCCTGGCGAATGCGCTGCTCGTTCTCGACGAGCGCGATGCGGACATAGCCCTCGCCGTACTCGCCAAAGCCCACGCCGGGCGATACCGCAACGCCTGCCTTCTCGAGGAGCAGTTTGGAGAACTCGAGCGAGCCGAGATGAGAAAACATCTCGGGGATCGGCGCCCAGGCGAACATGGTGGCAGGCGGCGACGGGATCGGCCAGCCGGCGCGAGTGATGGCGTCGACCAGGCAGTCGCGGCGCCGCTTATAAATGCCGCGGATCTCGTTGATGCAGTCCTGCGGCCCATTGAGCGCTGCTGCGGCCGCGACTTGGATCGGCGTGAAGGCGCCATAGTCGAGATAAGACTTCACTCGCGTGAGCGCGTGGATTAGCCGCTCGTTCCCCACGGCGAAGCCGACGCGCCAGCCCGGCATGGCGTAGGTCTTGGACAGCGTGGTGAACTCGACAGCAATGTCGATCGCGCCGGGAATCTGAAGGATCGAGGGCGGTGGTGCGCCATCGAAATAGATCTCGGCGTAAGCGAGATCTGAAAGAACGATCAGCTCATGCTTTTTGGCAAAAGCCACCACCTCCCGATAAAAATCGAGGTCGGCGACCACCGCGGTCGGGTTGGCGGGATAGTTGAGAACGAGCGCAGAAGGCTTGGGCACTGAATGGCGCACCGCCTTGTCGAGGGAGGCCATGAATTGGGAATCGGTACGCGCCGGCAGATGCCTGATCACGCCGCCCGACATGATAAAGCCGAACTCATGGATGGGATAAGTCGGGTTCGGCACGAGGATCACGTCGCCCGGAGCGGTGATTGCTTGCGCCACATTGGCGAAGCCTTCCTTGGAGCCGAGCGTCGCCACGACCTGGCTGTTGGGATCGAGCTTCACCCCGAAGCGGCGTGCGTAGTAGGCGGCCTGCGCTTTCCGCAAACCGTAAATGCCTTTCGACGCCGAATAGCGGTTGGTGCGCGGGTCGCGCAGAGTTTCGATCAACTTGGCTGTGATGTGGGCTGGCGTCGGCATGTCGGGATTGCCCATGCCGAAATCGATGATGTCGTCGCCGCGGGCGCGCGCCTCGGCCTTGAGCCTGTTCACCTGCTCGAAGACGTAAGGCGGCAGCCGCTTGATTCTATGAAAATCGCTGGTCACGGACGCGCGGGTCCCCACCCCGATCGGACCCCTTAAGGGGTTCTACTTGAACCATGAAAACGCCCAGCGGGGCAAGCTCCAGCCGGAGGCGAAGCCTCTAATACGCCTGATTGGACGGAGCGGCCGGCGCCGCCGGCTTCGAAGAGACCACCGACTTCGACGTGGCCGCCGGACCTCCCGCCGCGGGCGCCGGTGTTCCGGCCGTGCCCGAATCGTCCTCCTGTACTGCCTGCTCCTGCCGCGCCTTTTCCTGCGCGAGGTCTGAGATGGCGGCGGCCTGCTCGGTTTTGGTCATGGTCTTATCGTACTCGCGCTGGAGCTCGGCGTTGGAGGCGATGGGCTTGCCATTGATCAGCGTGTCGGCGCAAGCGCCAAGCACCAATGGAACCAGTGCGGTGAGAATGCGTAAGGCAAATCGCGAAAGCATGCGCAGCATCACGTTAGGAGTCTGTTCTTGTTGGTTTCCCCCTGGCGATTGGCAATCGCTCGCCCTTTGTTATATTGCATAGCACAATGAGCCTTTGCGCGAAAGCCGGGGCGAGCGAGATCTTCTCCCACATGGTGGCTTCAGCAAGGTTAAACGGGGGTAAAACAAGGACAAATTGATGCAGGAAACCGACAAGAGCCCCGACAAAGCCGGGGCGCAGCAATACCGTATCGATCAGTTCGACGCACTTGCAAAGAACATGGTCCGCCTCTTCGATCAGGGGACCAAAGCCATCTCAACCCTGGCCGAACGCTCGAATGGCCAAGGTCCCTACAACATGGCTTCCGAGGCCAGCGAAGCGGCGAAGTCGCTGGGCGAGATCGCTCGTCATTGGGTCGCTGATCCAGGCAAGCTGGTTGCGGCTCAGAGTGAGCTTTTCAAAAGCTATGCCGATCTTTGGGGCCGCTCCGTCCGGCGCTTCCTCGGCGAAGAGGTCGAGCCAGTTGCCGTGCCCGAGCCGGGGGACAACCGCTTCAAGGACCCTGATTGGTCGAACGGCCAGTTCTTCGACTTCTGGAAACAGGCCTATCTCATCACTTCGCGCTGGGCCGAGGATGTCACCCGCAAGACCGAGGGCGTCGACGAGAAGACGCGCAAGAAGGCGCTGTTCTATTTGAACCAGGTGCTCTCGGCGCTATCACCCTCGAACTTCCCGTTGACCAATCCCGAGGTGGTCCGCACCACGCTTGCCACCAACGCCGAGAACCTGGTCCAGGGCATGGCACATTTCGTCCAGGACCTCGAGCAGTCCAAAGATCTGCTGCGCATCAGCCAGACGGACCTTTCGGCCTTCGAGATCGGGCGTAACCTCGCTGTGACGCCTGGCAAGGTGGTGTTCCAGAACGACCTCATCCAGCTCATCCAATACGCGCCGACAACCGGAAAGGTTCATGAAAAGCCGCTGCTGATCGTGCCGCCATGGATCAACAAGTACTACATCCTCGATCTCGTCCCCGAGAAGTCGTTCGTCAAATGGGCGGTCGATCAGGGCTTCACCGTCTTCCTCATCTCCTGGGTGAACCCCGACGCGCGGCTCGCGCAGAAGACCTTCGAGGACTATATGCGCGAGGGCATCCTCGCCGCGGTCGACGCGGTGAACCGGCAGACCGGAGTTCGCCAGATCAACGCGCTCGGCTATTGCGTGGGCGGCACGCTTCTCGCTGCCACCCTGGCCTATATGGCCGCCAAGGGCGACGACAGAATCGCCTCGACAACCTTCCTTGCCGCGCAGGTCGATTTCAGCGAGGCCGGCGACCTTCTCGTGTTCATCGACGATTCGCAGCTCAAATCGCTCGAAGAGATGATGGCCGAGCATGGCTATCTTGACGGCTCGCGCATGGCGGCCGTGTTCAACATGCTGCGTCCGCGCGATCTGATCTGGCCTTACGTCGTCAACAACTACCTGCTCGGCAAGAAGCCCTTCCCATTCGATCTTCTGTTCTGGAATGCCGACTCAACGCGCCTGCCAGCCGCCAATCACGCCTTCTACTTGCGCGAGTTCTATCATTTGAACCGCCTGAGCAGAGGCGAGATGGAGCTCGGCGGCGTAAAGCTCGATCTCGGGAAGGTGAAGATCCCGGTCTACGAGTTGTTCACCAAGGAAGACCACATCGCGCCTGCGCTGTCGGTCTTCCGCGGCAGCAAGCTGTTCGGAGGACCGGTGCGCCTGACCATGGCGGGTTCAGGCCATATCGCCGGTGTGGTCAATCCTCCGGAGAAAAAGAAATACCAATTCTGGTCAGGGGGCTCGGCCGGGACCCTCAAGGAGTGGATCGCGCAAGCCAAGCAGATACCAGGTTCGTGGTGGCCCGATTGGGGAGCGTGGCTTGCCTCCTACTCTGGGGAGAAGATCCCTGCCCGCGATCCTTCGGCCGGACCGCTCAAGCCGATCGAGGACGCGCCCGGATCGTATGTAAAGAGCCAGGACGTCGGCACGTAAAGTCACCCGGAGTACGGCACCACGTTCCTCGGCCAATACATCCATATTTACTAAGGCCGACGTCAGCTTCGGAGACGGCGTTGGCCGCAAGGCCTTCACGCGCGTTAGCCGGTTGCGATCTTACGGGAATAGCGGGAGCTGCTTCAGCCCGGTTGTCTCCTCGAAGCCGAACATCAGATTGAAGTTCTGCAAGGCCTGACCCGCCGAGCCCTTCACCAGATTGTCGATGGCAGACACCACGATGGCGCGGCCGGAGAGGCGATCGGCGAACACGCCGATATGACAGAAATTCGAGCCGCGCACATGCTGCGTCGCCGGGGTCACGCCCCCCTCCACCACATGCACGAACGGCTCGGTCGCGTAGGCTTTGGCGAGTTCACCGCGAAGGTCTGAGGCGGTCGCCTTGCCGGCAAACCTGACGTAGCAGGTGCAGAGTTCGCCGCGGCTCATCGGTGCAAGATGCGGCGTGAAGTTGATGGTCACGCCCGCTCCTCTCGCAAGCGAAAGCTCCTGCTCGATCTCGGGCAGATGGCGATGGTTGCCGATGCCGTAAGGCGAGAGCCCCTCTCCTGCCTCCGAGAACAAGATGTTCTGCTTCAGCGTGCGACCGGCGCCAGAGACTCCCGACTTGGCATCGATGATGATGTCCTCGCCCGCGATGAGCTTCGCCTTGACCGGCGGCAACAGCGCCAGCAGCGCCGCGGTCGGATAGCAGCCGGGACAAGCAACGATGCGCGCGGTCTTGATCTTGTCGCGGTAATGCTCGGTCAGCCCGTAGACGGCGTCTTTGAGCAGCGCCGGCGCGCTGTGCTCGGCTCCGTACCACTCGGCGTAGGTCTTGGGATCGCGCAGTCGAAAATCCGCCGACATATCGACGACCTTCAAGCGGTCAGGAAGCTTGGCGATCTCGGCATGGGCGGTGCCGTGCGGCAGCCCGCAAAAGACGACGTCGACATCGTTCCAGTTCACCTCGTCAGGGGTGACGAGCTTGGGCAGATCGAGGCTGGCGAGATGTGGGAAAACCTGAGCGAGGCTCTGCCCGGCATGTCCCTTGGCGATTAGCGCTGTGATCTTGATCCCGGGATGCAGCGTGGCGAGCCTGATCATATCGGCGCCGGTGTAGCCGGAGGCGCCGAGCACCGCGGCTCTGATTGGCTTTGTTGTAGCCATGACGAATCTCTGGAAGACGCCTTGCCCGAGAGGGGCTTAGCCTAGTCTGATGCGTTGCGGAAGTAAGGGTTGCGCTGCCCAAGTTCAAATCGACACTTGGGCGAAGCTCCTCGAAGCGCTGACTAGCGCTTGGAGAACTGGAAGCTTCGTCGGGCTTTGCGCTTGCCGTATTTCTTGCGCTCGACCGTGCGCGCGTCGCGGGTCAGGAACCCACCCTTCTTGAGCACGCTGCGGAGCTCCGGCTCGTAGCGGGTGAGCGCGATCGAAATGCCGTGACGAACCGCGCCGGCCTGGCCGGAGAGGCCGCCGCCGCTCACGGTGCAGACGATGTCGTATTGTCCTTCGCGCTTCGAGGTGACAAGCGGCTGCTTAAGGATCATTTGCAGGACGGGACGCGCGAAATAGGCGGCGTGGTCCTTGCCGTTGATGGTGATCTTGCCCGGGCCCCGCTTCACCCACACGCGGGCAACGGCGTCCTTGCGCTTGCCGGTGGCATAGGCGCGGCCTTGCGCGTCGACCTTCTTTTCATAGACGCGGGCCTGAGGCGCGCCGGCGTCACCCTTTAGCGGAGCAAGGTCCTCTAAGGTCATGGTCTCGCTCATGGCTTCAGGCGCTCCTTGCATTCTTGGAGTTCAACGCGGCGACGTCGAGCTTCGTCGGGTTCTGAGCCTCGTGAGGATGTTCGGGCCCAGCATAGATGCGCAAATTGCGGAGCTGCTGACGGCCAAGCGGCCCGCGCGGGATCATCCGCTCCACTGCCTTCTGCAGCACCCGCTCGGGATGCTTGCCGTCGAGGATCTTCTCGGCGGTGCGGTCCTTGATGCCGCCGGGATAACCGGTATGCCAGTGATAGACCTTGTCGGCGCGCTTATTGCCGGTCAGCACCACGTTGCCGGCGTTGATCACGACGATGTTGTCGCCGCAATCAAGATGGGGCGTGTAGGAGGGCTTATGTTTGCCGCGAAGCCGATTTGCGATGAGGACCGCGAGCCTGCCCACCACGAGGCCCTTGGCGTCGATCAGGATCCAGGACTTCTCGATGTCCTTCGGCGTGGCTGAATAGGTCTTCATGGCGGCTGGTAGGCTCCAAAGATCGGCGCTTCTAACGGCTCGCCTTCGGAACGTCAAGCGAAGATCAAATATTACCTGAAATCCGTGAGTTGGTGCTGTGGTATAATAATACCACACATCGCAGCCAGGGCCTCTTGTGTCTTGTTTCCCGCTGGCGTTCGCCGCTCTAGTAAAGCCTGTGCATCTCTCTGATATAACGCTCGGACCCGTGGAGATGGCTGGCGCGACATGACCAAAGTTTTGAAACAGCAAGCATTGAACGACACTATGCTGCTGCGTGAGGATCGCGGCCCAGTCGCAGTGCTGATTCTGAACCGGCCTGATGTACGGAACAGCCTTTCCCTCGAAATGATCGGGGCGCTGCATGGCGAGATCCAAAAGCTCGGAGATAGCGACGCTATTCGCGCCATTGTCGTCACCGGCGCCGGTAGTGCCTTCTCGTCGGGGCACGACCTCAAGGAGATGACCGCGCATCGCAACGATCCCGATCGTGGCCGTGCCTTCTTTGCCAAGACCATGGCCGCCTGCTCGGAGATGATGCTGTCGATCGTACGTTGCCCCAAGCCCGTCATCGCCGCTGTGAACGGCATCGCCACTGCCGCCGGCTGCCAGCTGGTCGCGAGCTGCGATCTCGCCGTAGCCAGCATCGACGCGCGCTTCGCCACACCCGGCGTGAATATCGGGCTGTTTTGCTCGACGCCGATGGTGGCGCTCTCGCGCAACGTGTCGCGCAAGGCCGCCATGGAGATGCTGCTGCTCGGCGAGATGGTGGGCGCCGAGGATGCCAAGACGCTTGGCTTGGTCAACCGCGTGGTGCCCGCCGACCGCGTGGTGAACGGAGCGGTCGAGCTCGGGCGGCAGATCGCAGAGAAGCCGAAATGCACCCTCAAGATCGGCAAGGAGGCGTTCTATCGCCAGCTCGAGATGCCGCTCGAGGATGCCTACACCCACACCTCTTCGATCATGGTCGAGAACATGCTCGATGAGGAGGCCAAGGAAGGCATCGGCGCCTTTATCGACAAGCGCGCGCCGCGCTGGCCGCGCTAAAGCTTGCGAAGCCGGCACCGCGCGCTATTTCTCTTCCGATGAATCACGACGCCTACAGCGACGCCTATATCCGGGACATCCTCGCCAATAACCGGACCATCGCCATGGTGGGTGCGAGCCCCAACACCTCGCGCCCGAGCTATTTCGCCATGAAATATCTCAAGGCTAAGGGCTTCCACGTGATCCCGGTCAATCCGGGCCAAGCCGGCAAGGAGATCCTCGGCGAGAAGGTCTACGCCGCGCTTGCTGACATCAAGGAGCCCATCGACATTGTCGACATCTTCCGCAGCTCCAACGCTGCGCTTCCCATCGCCAAGGAGGCGATCAGGATCGGCGCCAAAGTGGTGTGGATGCAGCTTGGCGTGCGCAACGACGAGGCCGCCAAGCTTGCCGAGGAGGCAGGGTTGAAAGTGGTGATGAACCGGTGCCCCAAAATCGAGTATGGCAGGCTCTCCGGCGAGCTCAATTGGGCCGGGGTGAATTCACGTATGTTGTCGAGCAAGCGCCCTTTACTGGGAGCAAAGGGCGTGCAACATCGCGGGCTCGCCGGCAAAGCCTAGCCCGGCTCGTTGCTGCAATCGCATCGACCATCAGCCTATAAGGGGGATGACAATGTCCGCGGAGCGGAAGCCCGGCTTCGACACGCTTGCAATCCATGCCGGCGCCCGGCCGGATCCCGCGACCGGCGCACGTGCGACGCCCATCTACCAGACCACGTCCTACGTGTTCGACGACGTGGACCACGCGGCTTCTCTGTTCAATCTCGAGACCTTCGGCAACATCTACACCCGCATCACCAATCCCACCCAGGCAGTGCTAGAGGAGCGCGTCGCGGCGCTCGAAGGCGGCACCGCCGGGCTTGCCGTCGCCTCGGGTCACGCGGCGCAGATGCTCGTGTTCCACACCCTTCTTCAGCCAGGCGATGAGTTCATCGCCGCGCGTCAGCTCTATGGCGGCTCGATCAACCAGTTCACCCACTCGTTCAAGAAGTGCGACTGGACCGTTCGCTGGGCCGATACCACCGATCCGCAGTCCTTCCGTGCGGCAGTCACGCCGAAAACCAAGGCGATTTTCGTCGAGTCGATTGCCAATCCCGGCGGCATCATCACCGACATCGCCGCCGTCGCGGCCGTCGCCAAGGAAGCCGGCGTTCCGCTCATCGTCGACAACACGCTGGCCACGCCCTACCTCATCCGCCCCGCCGAGCATGGCGCCGATATCATCGTGCATTCGCTGACCAAGTTCCTTGGCGGCCACGGCAACTCGATTGGTGGCGCGATCGTCGACTGCGGCACATTCGACTGGATCAAGAGCGGGCGCTATCCGACTCTATCCGCACCTTCCCCCTCCTATCACGGTATCACCCTTGCCGAGACCTTCGGCAATTTCGCTTTTGCCATCGCGGCCCGCGTGTTCTCGCTGCGCGATCTCGGTCCGGCAATCTCACCGTTCAACGCCTTCCTTATCCTGACCGGCATCGAAACGCTTCCGCTCAGGATGCAGCGCCATTGCGACAATGCCCTGCAAGTCGCCGAATGGCTGTCGCGCCACAACAAGGTGGCGTGGGTCAACTATGCCGGTTTGCCGGGCAACCCTTATTACGAACTCGCCAAACGCTATTCGCCCAAGGGCGCCGGCGCCGTGTTCACCTTCGGGCTAAAGGGTGGGTATGAGTCCGGCATTGCGCTCGTCAGCAACGTCAAGATGTTCAGCCATCTCGCCAATATCGGTGATACGCGGAGCCTGATCATTCACCCCGCCTCGACCACCCACCGCCAGCTTACCGACGAGCAAAGGGAACGGGCGGGCGCAGGACCTGAAGTGGTGCGGCTCTCGGTCGGGGTTGAGGATCCCGCCGATATCATCGCCGATCTCGATCAGGCGCTCGCTGGCGCGTGACTCTTCTCGGGCGCGTTCACACGCATCGTGAGCCATAAGTGATAGACGGCCGTGCAAAACACGACGACGGCCCCGGCCTGATGGGCAAGCCCGAGTGGAATCGGCACGACTAGCAGCAACGTCCACACGCCGAGCACTGCCTGCAGCAAAGCCAGCAGCGCAAGAGTCAGCGCGCTGCCGATAAGTTGAGACGGCGCGCGCTTTAGCGCGAGCCAGGCAAGTTGGGCGAGTGTCGAGGCGACGACCATATAGCCCAGCATGCGGTGGTCAAACTGCACGGTGAGCGGATTCTCGAAAAGGTTGAGATACCAGGGCGAGGCCTCGCCGAGACGATCAGGCACGAAGGCGCCGTTGATCAGCGGCCAGGTGTTGAAGCCAAAGCCGGCATCGAGACCAGCGACAAGGGCACCGGCAAGAAGCTGCAAGAACATCAGCAGGAGAATTGCCCCGGCAACCCATGTGGGGGCGCGTGAGCGCGGGACGTCGCGAGGCGTTTGCTCATCCTTGCCGAGCCCGAACAGAAGCCAAAGCGTATAGCCGAGGATCAGAAGCGCCGTGCCGAAATGTGCGGCGAGGCGATACTGGCTGACATCGGTGCGGTCGACCAGTCCGCTCTTCACCATGTACCAGCCGACTGCGCCCTGGAGCCCGCCGAGTAGAAACAGGCCGATCAGCCGAGCCAGATAATTCCGCGGGATGTAGCCGGCGAGCCAGAAGCCCACGAACGGCACGAAAAAGACGACTCCGATTAACCGCCCGAGAAAGCGATGCGCCCATTCCCACCAGAAGATGGTCTTGAACTCATCGAGGCTCATCCCGCGCTTGAGCTCAGTATATTCGGGGATCTTCTGATAGGCGGCGAACGCCTTCTCCCAGTCTGCGTCGGAGAGCGGCGGCACGACCCCCATGATCGGCTGCCACTCGGTGATGGAGAGGCCTGAATCGGTCAGCCGGGTGGCGCCCCCGACCAGTATCATCACTGCAATAAGGAGGGCGACGCAGCCGAGCCAGATGCGAAGGGCTCGCCTGTGCCTCGCAGGCATCGCGGTATCGTGTCGCGGCGCAGCCAAACTGGAGACTACCGTTGCGGACATGGGCGTCTGATAGCCGGCCGCCCAAGGAAACTCAATCCGCCTGCCCTGTCCCATTGCCGCAGCAATGCTCACGCCCTTATCGTGGCCTGATGCAAGCTCGCACACGCAAGCTCATCGGCACCGTGGTGCTTCTCGTCTTTCTTGGGGCCTATGCCTGGGCCGCGGTCATTATTGGCGCAGGACGCATCACTTTAGCCCCTCATTGGGTTCAGCTTCTCTATTTCGCCCTCGCCGGCCTTCTCTGGGTCATCCCAGCGGGCCTGCTAATCCGCTGGATGCAGCGACCCGACGCAAGCCCCGAAGCGGCAAAGCGCCATTGATCCATAAGGGCCAATTCGGAGCGAAAATCGCGCCTATTTACGGGCTCCGATGCATCTTCTAAAGCTCACCAGAGCCGTTCTTTCTCGACGCGGGCCCTGTGAGCTCCACGCTTCGCATTTTGCATTGCTTGCATGCGCCCATCGGCGGCCTGTTTCGCCATGTCCATGACCTCGCAATCGGTCAGACCCAGCTCGGGGCCGAGGTCGGAGTGATTTGCGATTCCCGGATCGAGGGCGACCCGGCTGCGTTCGCTCGGCTCTCCGACTACACTGCGTTAGGGCTCATCCGAATTCCCATGAGCCGGCGGTTCGGCCTCGGCGACTTGAAAACCGCCGCCAAGGTGAGGCGTCTCGCCGCCCAGCTTGGGGTTGACGTACTTCACGGTCACGGCGCCAAGGGTGGCGTCCATGCACGTCTCGCTGCGCGTAAGCTCAAACGCAAAGACGCAAAAGTGAAGGCGATCTACACGCCGCATGGCGGCAGCTTGCACTCTTCGCCGTCACGCCCGAGCGGGCGCCTCCAACTCACCGCCGAGCGGATGCTCAAGTCCTCGACCGATGGATTGGTGTTCGAAAGCACCTTCGCAGCAAAACGCTATATCGAGCTGATCGGACAACCGCGTTGTCCAGGCCGGATCGTGCCCAATGGACTGAACCGCCACGAGTTCTACGAGCCGATGCTGTCAGACGACGCGGTCGACTTCGTTTTCATCGGCGAGCTCCGTCGTCTGAAGGGCGTGGACATCCTGCTTGAGGCTCTTGCCGCCCATCAGTCGGTATTTCCTGGCCGTGCCCTCATCGTCGGCAGGGGCCCGGACGAACGCAGTTTCAAGCGGCTCGCCCGCAGGCTTGGCCTTAATTCGCGCGTCTCGTTCGCCGGGCAGCTCCCGGCGCGCACCGCCTTTTGCCGCGGCCGCTGCGTCGTGGTGCCGTCACGGGCCGAATCCTTTCCCTACATCGTGCTGGAGGCGGCCGGCGCTCAGATGCCGCTGATCGCCACTAATGTCGGCGACATTCCTGAGATTGTCGCGGGCACCGATATGCCGCTCATTCCTCCCGGTGATGTGGAGGCTCTGGCCACCCAATTGCGCACCTTCCTCGCGACGCCGCAGCCATTTCTCGAGCGTGCTGCGATCCTGCAGAGGCGTGTTGCCGAACGCTACACCGTGGAGAACATGACGCACGAGGTCGTCGACTTTTACATCTCCGAAGTCGGCGCCGGCGTGAGCTGAGCCGGGTTCGGGCTGACAGCTCAGGCCTTATTCGACAGGTGTCAGGATGGGCGCACCCTTGTTCTTAACGAAGACGACGAGAAACTTCGCCGGCTCCGTCTTGCTGGCGTTGCGACCGACAAGGTGAACATCGTTCGGACCTTCATAGAAGGTCTGACCAGGGTGAAGGGTGACTGGCTCCGCCCCCTTGACCTGCATGACGACGGAGCCTTCCAGCACGTACACGAATGCATGCGCGTCGTGGCGATGGATGGGGTCCGCTCCGCCAGGCGCATACTCCACGTCAGCATCGTGCCCTCCTTACCGGGGATGTCGGTTAGGTCACGCGACATCAACGTCGTCACCTTCGGGGGTTCTTGAGGGGCGACAGAAGCCGTGAAGCTGAGGAGGATTGCACCCGCCAGCAAAAATCGATGCATGATGCTGATCCTTGCCCTGGAGACGAATGGTCGGAGCGAACTGGGGCTTCGGCTCTATCCAAGGCAGTGACCCCGAGAAGGGCGTGACGAGCATTTGGAACGGTTCTGCTGGTTTCGACATCGTGACTACCCGCGGACGCCCGTCTAAAAGTTATAGAGCGATGAGACTCTGAGTGGAGGTGATGCCGTGGACCGATTGACAAAGTGTCGACCTCGACCCTTTGCGAGAAGCTGAAAGAAAGACGGGATACGCGACAATGGATGTAATTCGTAAGGGACATAGCTTTGGGTGTTCCGAATACGGTCGTTTACGCGACAGCAGCCCCGGCCTGCTGATCGGGTACATGCGGGTGTCGAAGGCTGACGGCTCTCAGGTTCACGACCTCCAGCGCGACGCACTCGTGGCAGCGGGCGTCGCCGAGAACAACATCTACAGCGACACGGCTTCGGGTAAGGACGACGACCGCGTCGGATTGGCTGCTTGCCTGAAGGCTCTTGGCGGAGGAGACACTCTCGTTGTGTGGAAGCTCGACCGGCTCGGTCGCAACCTACGTCACCTCGTCAACGCCATCCACGATCTAACGGCACGCCGAGTAGGACTGAAGGTCCTTAGCGGTCACGGTGCCGCCATCACCCACCACCACGCCAGCGGGGAAGCCCGTCTTTGGCATCTTCGCCGCGCTGGCGGAGTTCGAGAGGGAGTTGATCTGTGAACGCACACGGGCGGGACTTGCGTCTGCTCGCGCTCGCGGCCGCAAGGGAGGGCGAAGACCGAAGATGACTCCTGCCAAGTTGCGCCTTGCTCAGGTTGCGATGGGAAAGCCTGAGACAAACGTCGGAGCATGCGAGGAGCTTGGGATCACACGCTCGACACTATATCGGCACGTCTCGCCTGCTGGTGAGCTTCGAGGCCCTCGCAGGACGAGCCGCGTGACGCCCCTGCGCGAGCTTGAGGGCGGAGCCTAGGGATCGATTGGTCCGTTCCGTTGGCGTATCATCGCCGGATGATTGACAGTTCGATAGCCGCTACACGGCAACTCCACACGGCGCTCCGCATTCTTGATGAGGACGACCTCTCGGCCCACATGCTCGCGTAC
>JBKOWI010000018.1:0-7394 GCA_046724315.1 Pseudomonadota bacterium
GGCCAAGGCTAAGTGGCTGGCGGAGGGCGAAAAGCTATTGCGCTCCCTCACCTTGACGCCGGATCAGGCCGCAAAGCACGGCCTCAGCATCAATCGCGACGGCCGTCGCCGGAGCGCCTTCGAGCTGCTCGCTTACCCGGAAATTGAATTATCGCGAGTTGCGGAAATCTGGCCGGAGATACGAACTATTGACGTGCGAATTGCGGATCAATTATCGGCAAATGCGCGCTACGCGGTTTACGTCAAACGGCAGGAGCTCGACATCGCATCCTTCCGCAAAGACGAGGGCATAGCTATCCCCGCCGACTTCCTATTCGCCGCCCTGCCCGGCCTTTCCACCGAGCTCAGGCAGAAGCTCGAGCGGCACCGGCCGGCGAGCCTCGGCCAAGCGGCGCGGCTCGACGGCATGACGCCTGCAGCGCTCATGTTGCTCCTCGCTCACCTGAAGAAGGGCCCGGCGGCCAAGCGCGCTTGATCCGGAGAAGCACGGGATGGCCGCGCGGAACGCGTCCCTTTCCATCAGTGGGCCGACCGATTTCGCCGAAGCCTTTAACGTTCCACGTGAAACAATCCACAGGCTGGAGCGCTTCGCCGATCTGCTCGCGCATTGGCAGAAGCGCACCAATCTCGTCGCGCCGTCGACGCTCCCGACTCTCTGGTCGCGCCATTTCGCCGACTCTGCGCAGCTCACGACTCTTGCGCCAAAGGCGCGACTCTGGCTGGATCTCGGCACAGGGGCAGGCTTTCCCGGGCTCGTTATCGCGATCTTAAAAACCGGGACGCCAAACTTCTGCATGCATCTCGTTGAGAGCAACCGCAAGAAGTGCGCCTTCCTCGCCGAGGTCGCCCGCGCCACGAGAGCGCCTGTGGACATTCACGCCATGCGCGTTGAAGACCTCGCTGAAAGCCCTAACAGGCTTGCACCTGACGTGGTCAGCGCGCGGGCGCTCGCGCCGCTGCCGCGCCTGTTCGAACTGGCAGCGCCGTTCTTCGTAGCCGACACACGGGGGCTCTTCCTGAAAGGTCGCGAGGCAGAAGCAGAGGTCGAGGCGGCGGAGGCCGAGTGGGACTTCACCGCCCGCCTCGTGCCGAGCCTCACTGCTGCGAACTCACACATCGTCGAAGTCACGAGCCTTCGCCCCCGTGTCGGCAGCGAGGCGGGATCGCGATGAGCATCTTCGGCAGCCGCCAACGCACCCGCGTGCTCGCGCTCGCGAACCAAAAGGGCGGCGTCGGCAAGACCACGACCGCGATCAATCTCGGCACGGCGCTCGCCGCGGTCGGCGAGCGCGTGCTCATCATCGACCTCGACCCGCAAGGCAATGCGAGCACCGGACTCGGCGTTGACCAGCGCCCGATCTCGACCTTCGATGTGTTGAGCGGGCACGCCACCATCATGCAGGCGATGGTCCCGACGCCCAACGTGCCGCGGCTGTCGATCGTGCCGGCCACCATCGACCTCATGTCGTTCGAGCGCGAGGCTAGCACCGCCGGCGGGCGGCACTATCGGCTGCGCGACTGCCTCACCGCCATGACGGCCGCCGAGCTGCCCGACCAGCCCACGAGCTATGTGCTGATCGACTGCCCGCCCTCGCTCAATTTACTCACCGTTAACGCTCTTGCCGCAGCCGACGCCGTGCTCGTGCCGCTGCAATGCGAGTTCTTCGCGCTCGAAGGCCTCGCGCAGCTCTTGAATACGGTCGACGAGATCAAGGTCAGGCTGAATCCGAAGCTGCAGATCCACGGCGTGGTGCTCACCATGTACGACACGCGCACCAGCCTATCCGACCAGGTGGTCGACGACGTGCGCCGCGTACTCGGCGAGAAGGTCTACACCACGGTGATCCCGCGCAATGTGCGCGTGGCCGAATCGCCGTCGCACGGCAAGCCCGTGCTGCTCTACGACTATCGCTGCCTGGGAAGCCAGGCTTACATCCAGCTCGCATCGGAGGTGATCGAGCGCGAGCGGCGGATGCGTGCGGCATGATCATCTATCGGCGAATCAAGGGGGAGGAGGCTTCCATGTCGGTTGGCGCGCAGAGGAACAGGCTGGGGCGGGGTTTGGCCTCGCTCATCAGCGGGGCGGCAGAGGACCAGCGGAGCCTGCCTCTCGCTGCGATCAAGCCAGGGCGATTCAATCCACGGCGGAACTTCTCGCAAAGCCAGCTCGAGGAGCTGGCCGCATCGATCCGCGAGCGCGGGCTGGTGCAGCCGCTCGTGGTGCGTCCGTCGCTGTCCGACGGTGAGAGCTTCGAGATCGTCGCCGGCGAGCGGCGCTGGCGCGCGGCGCAGCTCGCCAACCTGCATCAGGTGCCGGTCATCGTGCGCGAGCTCTCCGATCAGGAAGCCGTCGAGCTCGCCATAATCGAGAACGTGCAGCGCGAGGACCTGAACGCGATCGAGGAGGGGGAGGGCTACAAGCTGCTCATGGACGGCCACGGCTATACGCAGGAGGACCTCGCCAAGGTCATCGGCAAGAGCCGCAGCCATCTCGCCAACACGCTTCGCCTGCTCAAGCTGCCGCACCGCGTGCAGGAGATGGTGCGTTCCGGACAGTTGAGCGCTGGACACGCGCGCGCTCTGATCGGCCGCGCCGACGCCGAGGCGCTTGCGCTTCGCATCGTTAACGAAGGCTTAACGGTGCGCGACATCGAGGCGCTCACGCAGGAAAAAAGTCCTAGACCTCGACCCAGCCGCAAGAGCAAGGACGCCGACACGCGCGCGGCGGAGGCAGAGCTTGCCGAGGCGCTAGGGCTCGGCGTCGAGATCAAGAAGGGGAAGGGCGAGAAGGGCGAGCTCAGGATCCGCTACACGACGCTCGACCAGCTCGAGGACTTGCGCCACCGGCTGCTGCGCAGACGCAGCTAGTCCGTGTCGTCGACAGCAAGGAATTCGCCGGCGCGGAAGAAGTGATTTGAACGGCACCCGCCAGCACACGCATTGGGACATGCAGAACGACCGTGTGACTTTGGAGCGCGGACGCGGGCGGTGCGTGGGCGCTCGTCACGGCCCGTAGGAAGCGGCGGTTCAAGTCTGCCGCGGCGATCGGCGCACGCGGCAAAGTGCGGCGCGTGCGACACCCGCGCTCACTCGCACGCTCGCGACGAGAGCTTACTTGCCCGAGCGGCGTCACATGCCGTGATCGCCAAAACCAAAGGCAAGGAGACTTCCCATGCTTCGCAATACTGCCCTGGCCCTCGCGGCCGCTTCGCTCCTGCTCGGCGCCGGCGCGCTTACCCCGGCCTTCGCCAACAACGCCGAAGGCTGCCCGACTTATGTGGCTCCGGTCCCGAATGGGCGCGCCGTGATCGGGCGTGCCTACAGCCGCCGCGAAGCGGCGCATGTGACTTCCCGGAAATTGGGAAGCCCGTTCACGGCCGCTCATGGCATGACGGCGTTCTAATCGTAACGAGCCCGTTCGATACCCCCTCCATCCTTCCCTGTCGCGGGGAGGGATGGAGGCTGCTTGGCCCCGACGAGTGTCACAACACTGTCAGGCCGCGACGGCAGCTCCCCCGGGTTAAGTGTCATTCCCGCGAAAGCGGGAATCCAGTAACCCCGGATGTTCGTCATCTTGAAAAGACAGTGACTACTGGATTGCCCGGTCAAGCCGGGCAATGACAAGGAATCGTGGATGGCCGGGACAAGCCTGGCCAGGACAAGTTTTCGTGACTGAGGCTAAGAGCCAGCTAAGCCACCGCGAGGAATTCTTCGGCGCGGAACAGCGATTTGAACGGGACGCCTTCCTTGGCGTAGAGGTCGGCGGCGCCCTCGCCGCGATCGAGGATCGACAGCACGAGTGCGACCTTTGCGCCAGCCTCCTCCACAACCTTCACCGCCTCCATGGCTGAGCCGCCGGTCGTGGTGACGTCCTCGAGGATCACAACGGTCTTGCCGGAGATATCGGCGCCGTCGACGCGCTTCTTGGTGCCGTGATCCTTCACGGTCTTGCGCACGAAGAAGCCAGCCAGCCGCCGCCCGAACTCGGAGCTGCGCATTGCGACCGGCGCGATCAGCGGCACGGCGCCCATCTCAAGCCCGCCGATGCAGTCGGCTTTGACGTCTTGCAGCTCGTGGAGAATCAGCTCGGCGAGCAGGTTCGCGCCGTCGGGATCGAGCATCGCGGGCTTCATGTCGAAATAGAAATCGCTCTCGCGGCCTGAGGCGAGGGTGATCTTGCCACGGCGGAACGCACGCTCCTTCAGAAGCGCGAACAGCTTGTCGCGCGCGTTGCTAGTTCTCTTCTTCTCGCTCATGCCTTCCCCAACTTACCTTCGTGTCATACCCGCGCACGCGGGCATCCAGTAACCACCGTCTATGAATACAGGAGTTACTGGATTGCCCGGTCAAGCCGGGCAATGACAAGAAAAATCGGCGTCAAATGCGGGAGGCGAGCTTGAGCACAAGGCGGTCGGCGAACGGGCCTTCGAGCTCCGGTGCTTTGCGCGTGCGCCTGATCGCGTCCTGGATGAGCGGCAGCGCCTGCGCGAGCCGTGTCGCGCCCCAGCGCTTGCAGTGCGCGAGGAACTGGGGCTCGCGCTTGAAATGGGGGCGGGGCCTGAGAGACTTCACCGCGTCCTCGAAGCTGCCGCCGGCGCTTTGCGCCGAGGCGACGCGATGAAGCTGCGTGAAGTGCCGGCCGAGCGCAGCGAGCGCGGCGGCGTTGTCAGTACCGGCAGCAGCGAGGCGTTGCAGCTCGCGAAGCGCAACGGCGGGATCTCCGCCGCTCGCGGCGTAGACGAAATTCTCGAGCGCGGTTTCGGCGGCGTCGCCCACGATCGCATCGACATCGTCTTCGCTGATGCTCTCTCCGCCCGCCGCATAGAGCGCGAGCTTCGCGACCTCGGAGCGCGATAAGGCCTGGTCGGCGCCGAGCCGCGCCATGAGATAGGTTCGTGCCTCGGTGTCGATGCTAAGCCCTGCATCGGCGAGCTCATCGTCGATCATGCCGCCGAGCGCGCGCTCGTCGCTGTAGCAGGGGAGTGCGACGGCGGTCTTGTCCTTCTCGAAGACTTTGCGAAGACCAGAGTCCGGCCTGAGATTGCCGGCCTCGACGATGAGGAAGTTGTCCGAAGGTTGCGCGAGCGTGGCTTTGAGCGAGGCAGCGTCAAGCCGCGCTCCGGCTGTCACCCTGACAACGCTACGCTCGGCGAACATCGGCTGCGTGCGAAGCTCAACCTCGATGCGCGCAGGATCGTCGGCCAAGTCGCGATCATCGAGGCGGACCACCTCGGTCCGACCAGGTGCCTTTCGGGCGAACATCTCGGCAAGCGCGCTCGCGCGCTCGAAAACGAGCCCGGCGTCAGGCCCGTAAACGAGGACGGCGCGGCAGGCCGGGTCTGGCGATTTCAGAAAGCGCGCAACGCCTGATGATTTGAGGGCGACCATTAATTTCGACTTGTCATGCCCGCGCAAGCGGGCATCCAGTAACCACTGACCTTAGTCATTTGCAGTCGTGGAGTTTACTAGATTGCCCGGTCAGGCCGGGCAATGACAAGGAAGAGACTAGGCGGCGGTGTTGAGGTACGCCGCGATCCTGGTTCGGATGCTGTCGGCGACGGTGCGGGCGGCGCGGTTCTCGGCATCGTAGCGGGCGCGCACGTTGGCGAAGATCTCCTGGAAGCGGTTATACGGCGCGCGCGAGATGGCCGTGCCCTGGAGCAGGATCTTTCCCATGGGATCCATCAGCTTGAACGTGGCGTCGACCTGGTAGACTTGGCCGGTGGCGTCGCCGGTGATCTGCACGAGCTGATCGGTCAGACTCTCCTTGATGACGATGTCGAGCTTATAGCGCGAGGGAGCCGCATAGCCGCCGCCGGTGGTGGCGAAGATCAGCTCGTTGCGGATCTTCTGGCCGACCCGGCCGGGAATGGGATCGACCTCGATGCCGGCCATCACGTCGGCGAGCTTCTGGCCTCCCACCGTGCTGCCGCCGTAAAGGGGCTGGAAGCCGCAGCCGCCAAGTGCGCAGGCTGCAACGCCCAGCGCGATGGCGATGGCTAGACTACGCCACGACATTGACGACCCTCCGTGGCACGACGACCACCTTTTTTATTTTACGTCCCCCGATGGCGCGCACGACATTGTCGAGCTTTAGCGCCGCTGCTTCAATATCTTCTTTCGCGGCGTCCCGCGCAATCGTCAATTCGTCCCGCCTTTTACCGTTGACCTGGACCGCTATGGTGACGGTGTCCTCGACCAAAAGGGCGGGATCGGCCTTAGGCCAGGGCTCCTCGGCAATCAGGCTTCTGTGGCCCAGGATCGCCCAGGATTCTTCGGCAAGATGGGGCATCATTGGAGCAACAATGCGGACAAGAATTTCCGCCCCTTCGCGCAGCGCCGCCTTGGAGGCGGTCGTTGCGGCTCCGTCGGCCGCGTCGCGCAGCGCCCCCTCCATCTGGTTCACCAAAGTATAAATGAAAGCAACGGCGCTATTGAACCTGAGCTGTTCTAGGGCTTTAGTGACCTGATCTATGGCTTTATGGGAATCCCGCCTGATGGGGGCAGAGTCGCCCAGTTGATCGCCCCCGTCCAGGGGTTCGGGCGCAAGCTTGGCGATCTCGCGGATGAGCCGATAGACGCGCTGAACGAATCTGTGGGCGCCCTCGACTCCTGCCGAGGTCCACTCGATGTCGCGCTCCGGCGGCGTGTCCGACAGCATGAACCAGCGCGCGGTGTCGGCGCCATAGCTCGCGATGATCGTGTCGGGGTCGACCACGTTCTTCTTCGACTTCGACATCGACTCGACGGCGCCAATGGTGATGGGTTCTCCGGTCTTGGCGTGCAACGCCTTGCCGTCCCGCTTCGTCACCTCCTCCGGGAGCACCCATTTTCCCTGTGAGTCCTTGTAGGTCTCGTGCGTGACCATGCCTTGGGTGAATAGGCCCCGGAACGGCTCGTCGAGATTCGTGTAGCCGGTCTTGTGCATGGCGCGGGTGAAGAAGCGCGCATAAAGCAGGTGCAGGATCGCGTGCTCCACGCCGCCGATATACTGATCGACCGGCATCCAGTAGCCGACCGCGTTGGTATCCACCGGCTCCAGCGCGTGTGGCGAGGTAAAGCGCGCGAAGTACCACGACGAGTCGACGAAGGTGTCCATGGTGTCGGTCTCGCGCGTAGCGGGGCCGCCGCAGGTGGGGCAGGTGATGTGCTTCCAGGTGGGGTGACGGTCGAGCGGATTGCCTGGCTTGTCGAAGGTCACGTCCTCGGGGAGCTTCACCGGCAGGTCTTCCTCTGGCACCGGCACGATGCCGCAGGTCGGACAGTGGATCATCGGGATCGGGCAGCCCCAATAGCGCTGGCGCGAGATGCCCCAGTCGCGCAGGCGATATTGGGTCTGCCGTTCGGCCATCGGTCGGCGCTTCACCTTCCGCTCGGTGAGGTGCTCGGCGATC
>JBKOWI010000051.1:0-6153 GCA_046724315.1 Pseudomonadota bacterium
GCCATGTCTTTAATCTAGTCGCTGCTGATAGCCGCGACTGGCGCGGAACGAGAAACGAGGAATCAGATGTTGCGAAAAACTTATATTGCCGCACTGGCCCTGGCCGGCTTTCTGCTCGCCGGCGCGCTTTGCTCGACGCCCACTTCGGCGCAAGGCTGCGGTCCATGGAATAATTGGTGCATGCCGCAATGCGGCGACTGGAACAATTGGTGCCAGAACGAGTGCGGGCCTTGGAATAATTGGTGCCTAGCCCAATGCGGCGCGTGGAATAACTGGTGCCGAGGCGTATGCGGTCCGTGGAACGGCTGGTGCTCACAGCAGGCCTATGGTTCGGGCGGCGGCTGGGCTCCCGGTTGGGGTGGTCCAGGATGGGGCGGCCCTGGTGACTATTACAGGAGAGGTCCTGGCTGGGGCGGCGGCGGGTATGGCCGTAACTACGGCCACTACGACAACGAATGGGACAACGACCGCAAGGGACACAAGAACGACCGCGACCACCGCGACAACCACAACGACCACGGCGGCAACCACAACGACCACGACAACAACAACTCAAAACACGATAACGACAATGATCATAACGGGAAGAACGACAACAAGAAAAAGCAGGCACACAGGGGCGACCACGACAACGACAATGACAACAACAAGGGCAACAACGACAACGGCAATGGCGGCAACAATCAGAAAGGGTCGGGACGTCTGTTCCTCAATCAGCAACAGTAGACCCGCGGTATAGTCGGAAAGGCCCCGCTCACTAAGCGGGGCCTTTGCTATTGGGGAAGCCGACGGCTAGGAGGGCTTGCGGGCGATGATGATCGCCTCCTGAAGCGTGAACACGAGTCCCGCATCTGTCTCGCGGGGCTTAAGCAAGCTTGCCAGCGGCTCTTCTCCGAGCATGGCTTTGAGCCGGGCAATCGTTGAGCCCGCGCAGCGCATGCGCTGCACCCATGGATCGAACTCGATGTCTTGATCCATGTGCTCGCTGTGCTCGACCGCGAAGCCAGCGTCCTCGAGCAAGGCCGCCCACTCGGAAAGTGCAAGACAGCGCCCGTGACTCGGATCGCGAAGCTTCTCGAAATCGTTATACACGGCAGGCCAATCGCGCGAGTTGGGAGAGACGTTGTCCACGAGCGCGAATACGCCGTTCGGGATCAGCACTCTGAACGCCTCCTCCGCAAACGCGCCGGTGTTCTCGAAGTGATGCGCAGCGAGCCGGCAGGTCACAAGATCGAAGCTCATATCGGGAAAGGGCAGATCCTCGGCTCGAGCGCGCGCGGTCCTGAAATTGACGAGACCTCGTGCTTTGGCAAGTTTCTTGGCTTCGACCAGCATCGCATCGGTCACATCGCTTGCGGTGACGCGAGCGACACGCGGCGCAAAGGCAAGTGCGGTGTGTCCCGCGCCGGTAGCGACATCGAGCACGCGCCAGGACGGCTTGGGATCGACGAGCTCGACCAGCCGTGCGAGGCTCGCGCCTCTCGCGTGCACCGCCGAAGCCGCATATTCGGCGGCAGCCTCACCGAATTTCCGCTGAATGAGGGAGGTCACGCAGCCCCGCTAGGCTCGAGACTCAGTGGAATTCGCGGATGTCGACGAAGCGGCCGGCAAGCGCCGCCGCAGCCGCCATCACCGGCGACACGAGGTGCGTGCGGCCGAGCCGCCCCTGGCGACCCTCGAAATTGCGGTTAGAGGTCGAGGCGCAACGCTCGCGCGGGCCGAGTTGATCAGGGTTCATGCCGAGGCACATCGAGCAGCCCGGCTCGCGCCACTCGAAGCCCGCATCCTTGAAGATCTGGTCGAGCCCCTCGGCTTCGGCCTGTGCCTTCACGAGGCCTGAGCCTGGCACGATCATCGCTCGGATATTCTCGTTCACGTGTCGTCCATTCACGATGCGCGCCACCTCGCGCAAATCTTCGATGCGGCCGTTGGTGCAGGAGCCGATAAACACGCGATCGAGCTTGATCTCGGTGATCCTTTCGCCGCCCTTCAAGCCCATATAGTCGAGCGAGCGCTCGGCTGCTCTTCGCTTGGTCTCGTCGGCGATCTCGGACGCCACCGGCACGCAGCCTGAGACCGACACCACCTGCTCAGGGCTTGTCCCCCAGGTAACGAGAGGCGGCAGCTTCTCGGCGTGCAGCACGACCTCGCGGTCAAACTCGGCATCGTCGTCCGAATAGAGCTTCTCCCAATGGTGCTTCGCCACCTCGAAGGCGCCGCCTTTCGGCGCGCGCGGGCGGCCCTTGATGTATTCGAAGGTCGTCTCGTCCGGCGCGATCAGGCCGGCTCTCGCCCCACCCTCGATCGACATGTTGCAGATGGTCATGCGCCCTTCCATGGAGAGCGCACGAACCGCATCGCCGGCATATTCGATGACATGGCCGTTGCCGCCGGCCGTGCCGATCTCGCCGATGATGGCGAGGATGATGTCCTTGGCGGTGACGCCATTCTTGAGCGCGCCGTCGACGCGCACTCGCATGTTCTTGGCCTTCTGCTGAATCAGCGTCTGGGTGGCGAGCACATGCTCGACCTCCGAGGTGCCGATGCCGTGGGCGAGCGCGCCGAATGCGCCGTGGGTCGAGGTATGGCTGTCGCCGCACACGATGGTGGTGCCGGGAAGCGTGAAGCCCTGCTCGGGTCCGACCACGTGCACGATGCCCTGGCGGCGGTCGCGCTCATGGTAGTACTCGATGCCGAATTCTTTTGCGTTCTCTGCAAGAGTCGCGACTTGAAGTGCGGACTCTGGGTCGTCGATGCCCTTGGAGCGGTCGGTGGTCGGCACGTTATGGTCGACCACCGCAAGCGTCTTTTGCGGCGCGCGCACCTTACGCCCGGCCATGCGCAGCCCCTCGAAGGCCTGCGGGCTCGTCACCTCGTGCACGAGATGCCGGTCGATATAGATGAGGCAGGTGCCGTCAGGCGCCTCGTGCACGAGGTGCGCGTCCCAGATCTTGTCGTAAAGGCTACGGGGCTTCGTCATTGCTAGGGCGAGCTTTTGCGGTCGTCAGCGCATCAGATAGCGCCTCAAGCCACGGTTTACAAACCCTCTAAAACCCGCGTCATCGCCCGGCTTGACCGGGCGATCCAGCGACCAATGACGTCAGTCCAAGTGAGAATCGTGGTTACTGGAAGCCCGCTTTCGCGGGCATGACAGTGTTGGATTGAGGTAGAGGTCTAACTCTTTTTGGGCTGCTTGGCAGGCTTCTCGCGTTTGGCCTTGGCGGCTTTCTCAGCCTCAGGCTCTGCCGCGGCCTCGGCGGTTTCGGCTTCGCCCTCGCCGCCTTCCTCTTCCTCCGCGGGAACCTCCTCGACCGTGGTCTCGGCCATTAGATCGGTCGCCTTGCCCACCCAGTCGTCATGCTCGATGGCGCCGTTGAGCTGAAGCTCCTCGTCCAGCCGCGCGATCTCGTCGTCGGAGAGATTGGCGATCTGCTCGAATTTGATGAGACCGAGCTTGTTGAGCTTCTTCTCAAGCTCAGGCGTGACGCCTTGAATGAGCTTCAGATCGTCGGGGTCGCCCTTAGGTTTGGTGAAGCCCTTGAAACCCTCGGCCCTCTTGGCCTTGCCCTTAACCTCCTGCCGCTCGACGATGCGGGCCGACTTGCCGCGGCGTCCGCGCAAATAATAGAGCTTGGCGCGGCGCACCTTGCCGCGGCGCACCACCTCGATCGAGTCGATCAGCGGCGAATGAACCGGAAACACGCGCTCGACGCCCTCGCCATATGAGATCTTGCGCACCGTGAAGTTCTCGTTGACCCCGCCGCCCGCGCGCCCGATGCACACGCCCTCATAGGCCTGCACGCGGCTGCGCTCGCCCTCGACCACCTTGACGTTGACGCGGAGCGTATCGCCGGGACCGAAATCCGGCACCTTCCGCTTCTTGGTGAGAGCCGCAAGCTGCTCTTTCTCGAGCTGTTCGATGATGTTCATGGCTAATACCTTTCGGTGGGCGCCTGCCTGGCTCGTGGCCGTGCGGCGAACGCCATTCTTTTTGATTGATCCTTAGTTGAATCGCGGGCGGGGAACGCTCGCGGAGGTTTCCTACCTTAGCTTTCCGCCCTTGTCGATGGATTTACGCCAGAAATCGCGTCCGGTCAGGACTTGCGGTGTGGGTGTGCCTGCCACAGGTCAGGCCGGCGGGCCTTGGTAAGCTTTTCGGCTTGCTCACGCCGCCATTTGGCGATCGCCTTATGGTCGCCTGACAGCAACACCTCGGGGATGGCGCGTCCCTCCCATTCGCGGGGGCGCGTGTAGTGAGGATATTCGAGGAGTCCTTGGGCGAAGCTCTCCTCGGCGAGCGAGCTTTCATTGCCGGCGACGCCAGGTAGGAGCCGTACCACGGCATCGATGACCACCTGTGCCGCAATCTCGCCGCCCGACAGCACGTAATCGCCGATCGAGATTTCCTCGATGTTCCGCGCCTGGAGCACGCGTTCATCGATTCCTTCGAAGCGGCCGCAGAGCAGGATGACACCGGGTCCGCCCGCAAGCTCGCGCGCCTGTTCTTGCATGAATGGGTATCCGCGCGGGGAGAGATAGATCGTGGGAGCTCCCGCAGGCATTGCAGCGCGTGCGGCGTCGATCGCGGCGGCGGCGATATCTGCCCGCATCACCATGCCTGCACCGCCGCCCGACGGCGCGTCGTCGACCGAGCGATGCTTGTCGGTGGCGAAGCCGCGAATGTCGATGGCCTCAAGCGCCCACTTGCCTTCTGTAAGAGCCTTCCCCGCGAGGCTCGAGCCGAGAGGCCCGGGGAACATCTCCGGGAAAATCGTCAGCACCGTCGCGCGCCAGGCCATAGATCTACTCTAACAAACCTTCGGGCGGCACGAGCGTGAGGCGGCCGCCCTCGACATCGATCTCAGGCACGGTATCGCGAGTGAAGGGCACGAGCACCGTCGCGCCGCCACTTGCGGGCTTTAACTCAAGCAGGTCGCCAGCGCCGAAATTCTGAATGGCGACGACCTCGCCGAGTGGCGCGCCATCTCGGCCCACCGCTGCAAGCCCAACCAAGTCAGCGTGATACCACTCCTCCTCCCCGCGCTTTGGCAGCATCACGCGTGCAACGTAGAGCTTGGTGCGGCCGAGCGCCTCAGCAGCCTCGCGTGTGGTGACGCCCTTGATGCGGGCGATCAGGGCTTTGGGCGTGGCGCGCAAGCTCTCGATCTCGATTTTGCGTCCCGTTTCGTCCTGGAGCGGCCCATAAGCGGTGATGCCGGCCGGCTCCTCGGTGTAGGAGCGGATGCGGACCTCGCCTTTGAGCCCTTGCGCCGCGCCGATTTCCCCGAGAAGCACCAGCGCGTCCTTTTCCCTCAAGGCTATTCAGCTGCGGGCTGCTCGGGCTCGGCCGGAGCAGGCTCGGGCGGCGGTGCCGCGGCAGCCTCGGCAGCGGCCTTCGCCTTCTCCTCGGCAGCCGCGCGCTTGGTTCCCTCGCGCTCGATGCGCTTCTTGCCGGGCTGGCCCTTCTGCGGATTTGAGCGTGCGTCGCGCTTGCGCATGCCGGCAGCATCGAGGAACCGGAGCACGCGATCGGTCGGCTGGGCGCCGACACCAAGCCAATGCTTGACGCGCTCCTCGACCAGCTTCACGCGCTCGCCGCCCTTCGGCAGGAGCGGATCGTAGGTGCCGATCTTCTCGATATAGCGGCCGTCGCGCGGGCTCTTCGAATCCGCAACGACGATGCGGTAATAGGGCCGCTTCTTAGCGCCGGCCCGCGCCAGTCTGATCTTCAGTGACATAGTTTCATTCTCCTAGTGGGTTCGAATTCATCGTTTCTTTGATCCCGGCAGGCCCGGAAGCCCGCGGGGGAGGCCGGGAAGACCAGGAAGGCCGCGCGGAAGACCTCCGCCCAGACCGGGGAGCGTGCCGGGCGGAAGCGGGGGCAGGCCACCTGGCGGAAGGCTCGCGCCTTGCGGCAGCTCAACCGGCATCTCGGGTGGAGGGCCGCCGCCAAACATCTGGCTGAAGATGCCGCGCTTCTTGCCCACGGCCTTCATCATGTCGGCCATCTGCCGGTGCATCTTCACGAGCTTGTTGATGTCCTGCACGCTCGTGCCTGAGCCCGCGGCGACGCGCTTCTTGCGCGAGGCATTGAGCAGCTTCGGATTCCTGCGCTCGGCCTTGGTCATCGACCCGATCATCGCTTGCTGGCGC
>JBKOWI010000174.1:0-6419 GCA_046724315.1 Pseudomonadota bacterium
CCACATCGAGCGAGCCGTGATGAAGCGCAATGGCCAGATTTGCATCGTTGTAACGCCACAGCTCGTGAAACAGCATCTCGGCCTGCGAACGTGTGTTGACAAACATCAATGACATGCGATGGGCCTTGATCGCCTCGTAGATCTCAGGAAGCGCGTAGCGCGCCGAATGTCCTGCCGAGGGAAGCTCGGCCTTTGATTTGAGAATTGAGATGTCGGCCTTTGCTCCCTCCCCCGCCGTCACGATCTCGGCGAGCCGCGTCGTGGTCTGGCCCTTATGCGGCACGAGGAACGCGGCAAGCTCGTAAGGCCGCGCTACCGTTGCTGAGAGTCCGATGGCGGTGAGACTGGGCGAATAGGTGCGAAGCCGCGCGAGATCGAGTGCGAGCAGATCGCCGCGCTTGCTCGATGCGAGCGCGTGAAGTTCGTCGAAAATCACTATCTTGAGCGAGCCGAACAGCTTGGCAGCGTCGTGGTGCGATAACATCAAGGCGATCTGCTCGGGCGTGGTCAGCAGGATGTCCGGCGGTGAGATGCGCTGGCGAGCGCGGCGGGACGGCGGCGAATCTCCAGTGCGCGTCTCGAGACTGATCCGTAGCTCCATTTCCTCGATCGGCGTGGAGAGATTGCGTGCGATGTCGACGGCGAGCGCCTTGAGCGGCGAGACGTAGAGCGTGTGGATTGTTGGCCTTGCCGCGAGCCTCGGTGTAGCTTCACGGTGCGCCAAGTCGACAAGGCTCGGGAGGAAGCCGGCGAGCGTCTTGCCGCCGCCGGTCGGTGCGATGAGAAGTGCATCGCGACCGCCCGCGACTTTGTCGAGAAGCTCGAGCTGATGCGCGTGGGGGCGCCAGCCCCGCGCACGAAACCAGCCGGCGAACGGCTCGGGCAGCGAAACCCGCGGCGCCTCCAATGCAAGGTTTGCGCTCGCGCTCACGTGCTTGAGGTTCTCCTTGACCTTGCTCTCGGCCCGCACCAATTCTGGCGCAATTCGAGTCGAAGCTTACGATGACTAAAGGGCTCGCCTCCAGCGGGCGGCCTAATCAAGGGAGCTGATTGATGGAACGGTTCTTTGGCGGGAATCCGGCTCTCGTCCTGATCAGGCTCGCGATCCTGTCACTGGTCGTGGGCGTGATCCTTGCCGCTCTTGGCTTCAGCCCGTTCGACCTGCTCGACAGCCTCCGCCGGCTCGCGGCCCGCATATACGATATGGGCTTTGCCGCAGTCGAAAAGTCGCTCCGCTATTTCCTGCTCGGCGCGGTCATCGTCTTCCCGGTGTGGATCGTGGTGCGCGTGTTCAAGCTGATGGGACGGACGAGCGGCAGCGCAATTCTCGATCCGCGCTCGCGCAACCGGGAGGCTTAAGCCTCAGTTCCAGTCGTTCCAGGCGCGGCCGCCTGTGACCTGCCATCTGCTCTCGGCGGGAAAGATGAGCGTGCAGAAGCGCGACGTGTGCTTCGTCTTGAAGATGTCGAGATATTCGATATAGCCCCAGAAAAATTGCTGCTCGGCAAAGTCGGTCTTGAAGACTACGGGAAGCACCACTCTCGACCTCGGGTCGCCATTGGTTGAATTGACGGTAAGCTCGAAGGGATGTGAGCCGCCGCCGTTATACTGGGGCACGTCGCCCTTCGGCGGCTTGTTCGAGAACTGTCCGTAAATCGAGGTCAGGATGCCCGGCGTCCGTCCCGGGTTGTCGACCGTGATCTCGACCGTGGTTTCGGTCTTGTCTTGATTGGCGCCGATGAAGGCGGGGGCGGCAAAGAGATAGGCCCGTTCGACCGCCGGGATGTGCTCGGCGGCGCGGCGCGCCGCATTGGCGGCGCGCCTGGTGTAGATCCATAGCAGCACCGAGAAGAGCGCCAGCAGGCCGGTGAACCCAGCAATGGCTCGCTGGGCTGTGCCGAACAAAAAATCCCAGCCGCGACGCGCAGTAAGCCAAGCGATGTCCTGCCAGTCCTTTGGCTGGGCGCACGCGGCAGCACCCGGCACGTCTTCGTCGCATTGAGGTTGGCTCGGATTGAGGGCGTGGCGCGATCGAGGGCCGCCATCGCTGTACCCGGCCCGGTCGGCGTGGCGGCTGGGAATCTGCGCGAGCGCCGGCCAGCACGAAACAAGCAGCAAAAGAGCGGCGGCAAGTCTCAGCATCGCGGGGTCGCCCTACCCGAAGCCTGGTCCGGCGAGGTTATAGCATCGCGAGTTGCGCCGCGGCCAAGTCTGTTCGCCTGCTGCTCGCAAGGGCCTATTCCTCAGCCCGTGACCCGATCAGAGGGACGAGGCTGTCAGCTTTGGCGCGCTCCATGCCAGCAAGGAGTGCCTGCTTGATGCGGCCGATGAGCCCCAAGCCTTCGAACACGAGCCCGGTATAGAGCTGGATGAGAGACGCTCCGGCCGCGATCTTGGCAAGCGCCGCCTCGCCTGAATCGATGCCGCCCACGCCAATCAGCGGCAGCCTGCCTTCAGTTAAGCGGTAGACGCGGGCAAGCATGCGGGTCGAGCGGGCGAAGAGCGGGCGGCCCGACAGGCCGCCTGACTCGCGCGCGAAGGATGCGTGCTTGAGCCCATCCCGCGACAACGTCGTGTTCGACACGACGATCCCATCAGCGCCATTGGCGACGATAATGCTGACGATCTCGGGAAGGACGTCTTCGGCAATGTCCGGCGCGAGCTTCACGAGGAGCGGCGGCCGCTTGGTGAGAGAAGCGAGTGCGGCCTGTATCCGCTTTAGCAGGGCGTCGAGGGCGTCCGGCGCCTGGAGATCGCGCAAGCCCGGCGTGTTGGGGGAGGAGATATTGACAGTAAGGTAGCTTGCGACCGGCGCCATGCGCTCGACGCCAGTGACATAATCGGCGATGCGATCCTCACTGTCGCGATTTGCCCCGATATTCACTCCAACAATGCCTTGAGGCGGGTCCGTGAGCCGGGCAAGCGCTGACTCCTCGCCCTCATTGTTGAAGCCGAGCCGGTTGATGATGGCGTGGTCCCATGTCGAGCGAAACAGGCGCGGGGGCCGATTGCCGCTTTGAGGGCGCGGCGTCAGCGTGCCGACCTCGACGAAGCCGAAGCCGAGAGCAAGAAGCTCGCGCGGCACCCGTGCGTTCTTATCGAAGCCAGGCGCCATGCCGAGCGGATTGGGAAACTCGAGGCCGAACACGGTCTGGGCCAGACGTTTGTCGTCAGGCTTATGCGCCCGCGGATAAAGTCCGAGCTCAAGCCCTTTGATGGCAAGCTCGTGCGCCTGCTCGGGGGGAAGCGCGAGGAGCAGCGCCTCGCCTAAGCCGAACAGCCCATTCACGGCAGGACACGCAGAGGCAAGCGGTGGCACCCGTCGGCCCCAAGCTCGAGCGGCTCCTCCCAGATAAGGGCGTCGAAGTCGAGAGCGCCGTAGAGGTGCGGGAAAAAGGCACCGCCGCGCGATGGCTCCCAGCCTAGCCGTCCCCCGAGGCGTGCTGCGTCTACGGCCAGCAAGACGAGGTCCTTCTGGCCGGCGAAGTGCTTGGCGAGCGTGCCTTCGAGCTGGTCGGCTGACGATAAGTGAATGAAACCGTCACGGCGGTCGGCGGCAGAGCCGTCGAATGAGCCCTTCGCCTTGGCTTCGGTAAACGCGGCGCGGTTCATCACCTTGTAGACGATCTCATTCATGGCGCCTTTTCATTAGCGCGAGGAGTAATTAGGTGAAATTGGCAATTTTGGACGTAGACAAGCGGGGAAGGTAGGAGATAAATTCCTATTGATAGGTATAAATTCCGATCCGTGAACGGGTCTTGCCCGTGCATAGGCTTACCCATGGACGCGTTTGGACGGCAATAGATGCGCTCGCGCGCCGTTATGGCCTGTCGCCGTCAGGTCTCGCCAAACGTGCGGGTCTCGATCCTACTTCTTTCAACAAATCCAAACGCATAACCGGCGAGGGCCGGCCGCGTTGGCCGACCACTGAGAGCATCGCCAAGGTGCTGGAGGCAACCGGCGCAAGCTTCGAGGATTTTACCGCGCTCGTCACCTCGGAGCCGTGCGGGCGCCGCGGCATGGCGCAACCCGTTCCCCTGATTGGCCTGACCCAAGCCGGAGGTGGCGGCTTCTTCGACGATGGCGGATTCCCGGTCGGCCAGGGCTGGGACCAGATCCGCTTCCCACGCGTGGACGACGAGAACGCTTACGCGCTCGAGGTCACCGGCTATTCCATGCAACCGCTCTACCGCGACGGCGACATCCTCATCGTCTCGCCAAATTCAGCGCCCCGTAAAGGCGACCGCGTGGTGCTGCGCACCACCGAAGGCGAAGTGATGGCCAAGATACTGGTCCGGCGCACCGGCAAGACGGTCGAGCTCGCCTCGTTCAATCCGGTTCATCCCAATCTGGTTTTTCCGCTTGAGCGCGTCGACTGGATGGCCAGGATTGTCTGGGCCAGCCAATAACAGACATCGAAACCGAAGGCCGGAAAACTGACTTGGGGAGGCCCAAAAATCCCCTGATTCATGGCGTCTAATTTCTGAAGCTTCTGACTTCGAGGGCCCGTCATGGAGCTTGCATCTCGGACCGTCTCAGTTCTGCTCGGGCTTGTCGTGGCGGTGTTTATCCTCTGGCCGATCACGATACCGGTGGGCTTCGGACAAGCCTGGTGGGCAAGCAAGCAGATCGCGGCCCAGTCTGAGCCGACACCCTCTCCACGTCCTGACGCACCGGCCGAACCTGCGGCGGCGCCGTCACCGCCGTTCACGCCTCTCGCCAATACAGCCCCTTCTGAAACCTCGACACAATCGACTCCGGCAAAACCGGACGAGGGCAAGCACGCTCTGCTTGCAGCCGAGAGGGCTGAGGCCGAACGCATCGCTGCCCTCAACAAGGATGCCAAGAACCAGAAGGACGCCACCCCGGCTGCGCCGCCGACGGCGACCAAGCTTTATTACCGCGTCGCGGTGCGTGATGCCGGCACGCTTCAGTCGGGCGGCACGACCATCAGGCTGATAGGCATCACGGCACGCGATGCCGATGCGATCTGCAAGGACAAGAAAGGCCGCAATTGGCGATGCGGTGCCGCAGGGAAGTCCGCGCTCGCGCGCCTCATCCATACACGCGCCGTAAGTTGCGAGTTGCCCAAGTCGGGCAGGCCCAAAGACTTCCCGGCGCGTTGCGCGGTGGCGGGCACCGATCTTTCGACCTGGGTCGTGCGCCAGGGATGGGCCCTGCCAGCCGACCCGGCAGAACCGGCGCTCGCCGAAGCGGCCGAAGCCGCCAAGAAGGACGGCGCCGGGCTGTGGCGTGCAGGCGATGCTACACTGACACCTGAGGCCAAAGCCCAGTAACCATCAGCTCGCCGCCTCCTGGCCTCGTCGCTTACGGTTGGCTAGGAAAGGTCAGTCTTCCAAGTTGGCCCCGAGCCTCCATGCACCGCATCGCAACTGCCCTCGGACTTCTCCTGCTCATGTCAGCGCCAGTGGTCGCCCAAAAGGAGTTCGAGCCGACCGCGGCCGAGCGCAAGACGATCGACGACTGCCTCGACAAGACAGCAGGAGATTCGGAACTCGAGCAGATGAGCAAATGCATTGGGCCTATCGCCGACCCATGCGTCGACGCACCTGGCGCAAACACCTTCACCATCGTCGCATGCAACATGCGCGAGCAGACAATCTGGGACGGCCGGCTAAACGAGTGGTACGGCCAGGCGCAGTCACACCTTAAAGACAATGCTGCGGGTGCCGCCGCGCTTAAAGACGCGCAGCGTGCCTGGATCCAATTTCGCGATGCGAAATGCGGCTATTGGGAGAAGCGTTACGAGGGCGGCACATTCGCCTCAGTGGCAACCGGAAACTGCACGCGAATCGAAACAGGACGGCGCGCACTCGAGATGCGCTCCATCTTCGAAGATCTCGATCACTAGAAAACCTCTAACCGCACTTGGAGCAGGCGTATCTCGCGGTGTCGCTACGCGCGTCTTAGTCGGTCTGGCTGTTGCCGGTCATTCTTTCAGAGCGGCTCTTCGGAACATCTGCCTGGCGCTCTCCGCCCTGGACGCCGTCAGCTTTGCCCATCTCCGCAGATTGCTTCACGGTTGCGTCGGTTTGGCCGACTGACGCCTGGACGTCGTCTTTGACGATGACGATGTCCTTGTTGCCCAGGGGAACTTGCAGCTCTTTCGGTATCGTCCCTTCACCTGTGACACCGAGCGACAGGGCTATTGCAGCCGCGCCTGCGATCAAGGTGTTGGCTTGGATCATTTCGAATCTCCTTTGACCAGTTCTCCTTTCTCAAGTCCCGGTTGAAGAGCCCCTCCAGGCTGACCTTTCCCCATTTCTGCCAGATCAATAAACGGCGGTAGGCGCGAGCCGTGACGGCTCGCGCCTAGCGAAATGTGGCAACGGTCCGGTGGGATGCGCGCTTGCTAAGCTCGATGAGATGGTCTTAGGGGCGTCGAGCCAACCCTGCCG
>JBKOWI010000147.1:0-6671 GCA_046724315.1 Pseudomonadota bacterium
CACCGACATGCTTATCTCCGTGCCATTCGACTGCCCCTTCACCTTCTTCTTGGGCTCATCCGAAGGTTGGACCGGCTTTGGGTCGTCGGCCGCATCGGGGATCTTGTTCAGGAGCGCAGCAATCTTGTCGGGATTGAAGGCGCGCTTCTTCGCCTGCGGCTTGGGCTTCTTGGGGGAATCGGCGGCAGCATCCTTCGCTGGCTTTGCTGTCTTGTCGTCCTGCTTCTGAAGGTCTGGCTTCTGATCCTCAGGCTTCGCCGCAGCTGCGTCCTTTGGCTCCTTCTTGTCGTCGGGCTTTGCCTGACTCTTGTCATCCAAAGATGCCGTCTGCTCGCGCGGCTTCGCTTCCTTTGCGGCTTCCGGCTTCTTCTCCTCAGGCTTCCCGGCGAGAACCGCATCATCCTTGCCGTCCTTCGTGCCGGCCTTGATCTTGGTGACATCGCCGGGCGTAGCAAGATCGATGGGAATGGCGACGAGCGGCGCAGTGTCCATGTTGGACGAAGGGAAGGCGACGAGCACCCATAGCAGGATCGCCCCGTGCAGAGCCGCCGAAATGAAAGTCCCCCGACCCATACCCTCTTCGCTCGATCTAGTGCGCTTTGTTTCCCTCGGCCGCCTTGGTGACCAGCGTCACCGGAATCCCTGCAGCCTTGATCCGCGCCAGCACCTTGGCGACGCTGCCATATTGCGCGCGGTCGTCGCCTCTGACCTCGACCCGGTCGCCGGCGCCTGATTCCCTGATAGCGGTAAGTTTTGGCACAAGTTCGTCAAAGCCGATCTCAGTGCTTTGCAGGAACACCTTGCCCGTCGGGTCAACCGTGATGGCGAGCACCTGCTTCTGCGCGTCGACCGGACCTGCCTCGGTTTTGGGCAGATCGACTTTGGGAAGATCGGGCTGCGGCTCGAGGTTGAGCCCAACAGTGAGCATCGGCGCCGTCACCATGAAGATGATGAGGAGCACCAGCATCACGTCGACCATCGGCGTGACGTTGATCTCGCTCATCGGCTGCGCCGAGCGCCGCCGCGCCCGCCTGCTCCCTAAAGCGCCGCCTATCTGCAATCCCGCTCCCATGGTTCAAGCCTCACGCAGTCTTGTCGATCTGCCGCGACAGGATGGCCGAGAACTCGTCCGCAAAACCTTCCAGCCGCGCCGCGTGGCGTGCCACTTCGCTGTTGAATTTGTTGTAGAAAATTACGGCAGGAATTGCGGCGAGCAGGCCGAGAGCAGTGGCGAACAAGGCCTCGGCGATGCCGGGCGCGACCACTGCGAGGCTCGTGTTCCTGCTCACGGCAATAGCCTGGAAGCTGGTCATGATGCCCCATACCGTGCCGAACAGGCCGATGAAGGGCGCGGTCGAGCCTACGGTGGCGAGGAAGGTGAGCCGTCGTTCGAGCCGTTCCACCTCGCGCGAGATGGTGACGTCCATCACCTTCTCCACCCTGAGCTGGACTCCAGGCATCGGCCGCCCGGTCTTGTCGCCGCTCTCGCGCTCGGTCGAGCGCTTCCATTCGCGCATGGCCGCAACGAACAGGGCTGCCATGCCGGTGTTACGCCGCTGCGCCAGCGCGTTATAGAGTTCCTCGAGCGACTGGCCAGACCAGAACACCTGCTCGAACTTGTCGGTCTCCTTGCGCGTCTTCGCATAGAGGAAGAGCTTCTCGAGAATGATCGCCCAACTCCAGATCGAGGCGAGCAGAAGCCCGACGATCACAAGCTTGACGACGATGTGCGCGTGTCTGAAGAGCTCGAGGATCGAGAGATCGACAACAACATCCGGCGGATTCATGAGGGCCTCGTAGCTCAGCTCCTACTTCGCCGCCCCCTGGCGTCAGCGTCGAAGGGCAGCCTCTCCCGCGGCCATCGGCCGACGGCGCATGACGATGTTCGCCGGAGGGAGCGCGTGCCTTGCTCGCGGACCGCGACCTTTCGCGAGCGAATGTGACTAAACTTGGGCTCGTTAATCCTAACCCGTGGCGCGCGCAGCGCATCCGGCAGAGCGACGCTTTACCGGCTTTGATCTACGTTTCACGTCCTTGGTTAACGAACCGTTGAAGTGCGTTGCGAACAAGTGACCCGATGCGTTGCGGTTTGCCGCTTTTCCCGACCAGCACGACGGTGACTTTGGCGCGCGCCAAGGTCTCGCCGTCACGCGTCACGTCCTGCGTCAGCACGAGGCTTGCGCTGCCGATCTCGCTGCAGCGCGTCACGACTTCAAGCACGTCGTCCATGTGGCCGGGCTTGAGGTAGTCGATCTCGACGCGGCGCACCACGAATATCGCCGGCTCGCCCGCTTCCGGATTGGCAAGGCCTTTCGCGTCGATGCCGAGCTGCCTGATGAAGTCCGAACGGCCGCGCTCGCAGAACTTGACGAAATTGGCGTGATAGACGACGCCGCCGCAATCGGTGTCCTCGAAATATACGCGAATGGGTAGAATGTGGGTCTCGCCCTCAATCCTCCCGGCGAGATCCGGCCACTTCTCTCTCACTGGTCGTCGCTGCCGTTGAACAGGGGGAATTGCGCCGGCTGTGGCGGCGGTGTGAGGCCGAGATGGGCGAAGGCTTGCGCGGTCAGCACGCGGCCGCGCGGGGTGCGCGCGATGAAGCCCTGCTGCAACAGATAAGGCTCGATGATCTCCTCGATGGCGTCGCGCGGTTCGGAGAGGCCGGCAGCGATGGTCTCGACGCCGACAGGCCCACCGCCATAACTCACGGCAATCAGACGCAGATAGCGGTGGTCGAGCGCGTCGAGCCCCCGCCCGTCGACCTCAAGTTGCGATAGCGCCTTGTCGGCGATCTTGGCATCGACTGCGCCACTGCCATCGACGCTGGCGAAATCCCGCACGCGGCGGAGCAACCGCCCCGCAACGCGCGGCGTGCCACGCGCGCGACGGGCAATCTCGTGCGCGCCCTCTTTCGTCAGCGGAAGCCCCAGCAGGCGGGCGCCGCGGCGCACGATCTCCTCGAGCTCCTCGACGCCGTAAAATTCGAGCCTGATCGGGATGCCGAAGCGCTCGCGGAGCGGCGTAGTGAGAAGGCCTGTGCGCGTGGTCGCCCCGATCAGAGTGAAGCGCGCGAGGTCAATGCGAACAGAGCGTGCCGCCGGTCCTTCGCCGATGATGAGGTCGAGCTGGAAATCCTCCATGGCCGGATAAAGGATTTCCTCGACTGCCGGCGCGAGCCGGTGAATCTCGTCGATGAACAGCACGTCGCGGTCTTCGAGATTGGTGAGGAGCGCGGCGAGGTCTCCGGCCTTGGCGATGACTGGGCCCGAGGTCGCCCGGAAATTCACGCCAAGCTCGCGCGCGACGATCTGCGCGAGTGTGGTCTTGCCGAGTCCAGGAGGGCCGGCAAAGAGCACGTGATCGAGCGGCTCGCGCCGCGCCCGGGCCGCCTCGATGAACACCTTGAGGTTCGAGCAAACCTTAGCCTGGCCGATGAACTCTGACAGCACCTGCGGCCTGAGCGAGGTTTCGCCATGATCCTCCTCGCGCCGCACCGCCTGAAGCATCCTCTCGCTCATTGCGCCAATTCCTTGAGGCCGAGGCGGATCAGCTCCTCGGCGCGCGCCTCGCGGCCGACCTTGCCGATTGCAGCAGACACGGCCGCAGCAGCTTCGCCATGGGCATAGCCGAGATTGGTCAGTGCCGAAACCGCATCGCGCGCCGCAAGCCCTTCCGGCAGAGCGGCGACGGGCGCAAGCCCGCCGGCAGGCCTGAGCGCGGGCGCCAGGCTTGGCATCTTATCCTTGAGCTCGGCAACGATGCGGGCGGCGACTTTGGGCCCTACGCCCGGAGCGCGCGCGACTTGTCCCTTGTCCTGAAGCGCCACGGCATTGGCAAGCTCGGCAGCCGACAATGTGCCAAGGACGGCGAGCGCGATTCGGGCCCCCACGCCCTGCACCGTTTGCAATGCCCTGAACCAGGCGCGCTCGTGCTCGGTGGCGAAGCCGAATAGCCTGATCTCGTCCTCGCGCACATGGGTGTCGATGGCGAAGGTCACGGTCTCGCCGACCGGCGGCAGGCTGGTCAGCGTGCGGGCGCCGACCGTCACCTCGTAGCCTACGCCGCCGACATCGAGAATGACTGCGTTGAGCGAGATCGAGTCGAGCCTGCCGGTGAGCTTGCCAATCATGGCGTGGCCCTCGCGCCGTGCGCGACGGACGCCGCGAGCCTTGTCCACGTGCGCGAATGGGCATGGGTGATGGCGATGGCGAGGGCGTCTGCGGCGTCCGCGCTGTCCGGAGCTGCGCGCGGGAGAAGGCATTTCACCATGGCCCGGATCTGCACCTTGTCGCCGTGTCCCGCCCCGATCACCGTCTTCTTCACCGCGTTCGGCGCATATTCGGCGATCACGAGCCCGGATAAAGCCGGCACGAGCAGTGCGATCCCCCGCGCCTGACCGAGCTTCAGCGTGGCGGTAGCATCGCGGTTGACGAAGGTCTGCTCGATTGCCGCTTCCTTGGGTTGAAGCCGGGCGAGCACCTCGGATAGTCCGTCGAAGATTTGGCGCAGCCGAAGGCCCAGGTTTTCCGCCTCGTCAGAGACCACAGAGCCGCAGGAGACGAAGGCGAGCCTCACCCCGTCAGTGTCGATAACGCCCCAGCCGGTCCGCCTTAGCCCCGGGTCTATGCCGATGATGCGAATCGCTTCGCCGCTCATGGAATCCTGATAGCACAAGGTGGAAGTCCCTGCGCCCTTGAGGGGCGTAGCGCCGCCTGTTTCTCAGCCCCGCCTCGGCCTATACTGGCGCGCAGGAACGGAGGCCGAGATTTTGCGTTAGGGATTTGGGCGTAGGGTAAAGCGGCGGGGCGTTTCGACGGGGAAGCTCCAAGAGTCGCACGCCCGAAAGGCATGGCGAGAAGCCATTTTTAGCTTTGCGCCAAGTGAGGGAGCACCATTCGTGTCCGGTGCCGTCGATACGCTCGACCCCATTGAGGCTGCACGAGCCGATATTGCCGGGTCCAAACACCTGATCGCCGCGGTCGCTGACGACCTCAGCCGGCATCAAGAATGGCTCGAGAATTATCGCGTGTCGGAGAAGCGGCACGCCCGCTGGCTGCACATCCAGGAGCTGAGACACCAGACCGAGCGCAAGCGCCAAGCTTTAGTGCGTGCCTTGAAGCGTTCCGCGCTGAGTGTCGCACTGCTCGTCCGATCCATCTGGCTCTTCTGCGTGAGATTGGTGACGGCTTTCGTTGCCTGGTTCACACCGCGCGCTCGTGCGCTGGTGCTCACCTTGGCGAGATGGATAGCCGCGGCGATTACCTGGACTTGGGCAACCGCTGTCATGCTTGGCCGCAACTTGCTGCGGGCAGCGCTGACGACCCTCGCCTGGATCGCCTCGGCGAGCCGCCGCGTTGCGCTCGCCTTAGCCAAGGCGGTGTCCAAGACGGGATATTGGATTGGCGACCAATTGGCCGCCCTCGGGCACGCGCTGAAGAGATGGCTCTATCGGGCTTGGCTGCAGACGCTCATCTTTGCTCGCGCTTCGGCTAAAGCGGCTACCATTGCCTTGAGTTGGACCGCCGCGCAGTCGGCAACTCTCGCACGCGCGTTGCGGCGGCTGGTCTATCACGGCTGGCTGCAAGCCCGCATCTTTGCTCGCACTTCGTTGCAGGCGGCTTCCATTGCTTCTGTCTGGACCATCGCTCAGTCGGCTGTGTTGGCGCACAAGCTACGACGCTTGCTATACCGGACCTGGCTCGAATGGCGCGTCTTTGCGCGCGCTTCACTGAAGGCTGCATCCGTCACCTCCGCTTGGGGTGCCGCCCAGGCGGCTACCTTGGCACATAAGCTTCGGCGGTTGCTGTATCGGACTTGGCTCGAGTGGTGCATCTTCGCACGTACGGCACTCGAGGCAGCGTCAGCAGGCTCCTTAAAAACCGCCAAGAGATCGCGGATATTTGCGCAGGCCGGCCGAAAATCGGTGATCGCCGGATCGTCCTGGGCTTGGCAACAAACTGTCGCCCTGGCCCAGGCTTCACTAGATGGCCTTGCCTTGGTCGGCGCACAGAGCCAGCGCCTGTTCGACAGACGTCCCGTTTCCACACAGCCGACATGGACTTGGACAAGCCCTAGCCGTCTCGCCCGCGCTTCACTTGACGGCCTCGCCTTCGTCGGCGCGAAGAGCCAGCGCCTGTTCGATAGACGCGTCGTCTCGCCAACCAAGACGATGCAACGGGCAGAGGCCGCGAACATCACTCAATGCACGGCGCTCATCTGCATCGAGCCTTGGCGCGCGCGACTGCCCGCCGTTCGCGACCTGACCGGTGCAAAAACAGGTTTCAGCTGGCGGCTGCCTCCGCCACCGGAAGCTCGACCACCTGCTTGAGCCCGCCGTCGGCGCCATTTGAGATGCTGATCGCGCCGCCTGCCCTCTGGATGATCTCGCGCGCGATGGTGAGCCCAAGTCCAGCACCGGGTATTTCCTGACGTCGCGCCGGCGCGGCCCGAAAGAACGGCTCGAACACTTGACCGAGAAGCTCCTGCGGAATGCCGGGGCCATCGTCCTCGATGAGGATGCGTGCCGTGCCGCCGGAATTCGCCACCTCGACGCGCGCCCGGACTCCGTGTGTCGCGGCGTTGATGATGAGGTTGCGCAGCGCGCGGTTGAGCTTGAGCCGGCTCGCGCACACCGTGACCGGCTCGACGCGGGTATTGGTCACATCCAG
>JBKOWI010000191.1:0-9278 GCA_046724315.1 Pseudomonadota bacterium
ATTTCCCAGAGGAGGTCGATCGACGGTCTCCGATCTCGCAGGCGGCATTCGTCGGGAAAGCCTGGAAGGTCGCCAACGAGAAGGCAAGAGAGCTGGGGTGGATCGCGTAAAGGTACAGGTGCAAACATCTAAACCGGCCGCGCCCGCTTCATGTGCTAAGCACTCGTGCAGAAGCTCTGCGGGCGAATATGCGGAGCGTTGTCAGAATCCACGAGGATGGCCGGGCGTTACGTCGCTCCCGCGCACCTGTCGACCCCAATCGACACGATGAATAAACTCACGCAGAGCGACTCCCATTTCGGGCATGTTCCAAGCAATTCCACTAAGAGAATGGGCAATTTGGCGATTTATGAAGAGTGTCTCGCCATACGCCGGCGCTTGGCTAAGGTCGATCCCCGCAACACACAGTGGCGGCATGACGAGGCTTGTCTGCTAGACCAAATCGGCAATGAGTATCGCAATGCGGGCATGAAACGTCAGGCCATCGCGACCTACGAAGCAAGCCTAGCGGTGTTGCGTCATTTGGCCGAAATCCATCCGCGTAATACTCAGCGACAGTTGGAGGTTGCGGTCAGCTTGAACAAACTCGGTGACGTGAAGCTCGATGGAGTTGATAGCTGGGGTGCCATTACTTGCTATGAAGCAAGTGCGGCGATCTGGCGCCATCTTCTCGCGAGCGAGCCAAAAAACGCTCATTGGCAATCTAATGTCGCTCAAAACCTAGAAAAGATCGGAGATATCAAGCTCGCCGCCGGAGATAGCAAAGGTGCACTTACGTCATATCAAGAGATGCTTGCAATCGACCGTGAACTGGTTGAGAGGGATGGCAGCAACATCGAATGGCAACGGACCCTATCCTTGAGCCTCGAACGGATGGGCGATGTGAGACTCGCTTTGGGTCATGCCATGTCCGCTGTCACGGCGTACGAGGAAAGCCTTGCCATCCGTCGTCGTCTCATCGAGTTGGATGACTCGAACATCAAGTGGCCAGAAGGAGTCTCATACATCATAAAAAAAGTCGATCATGCTAAACGAGCGCGTGAAGAGCAGGTGGCGAGCGACCATCACTTGATTGACGTTGAAGCGTCGACACCGCTGCTGGCTAGAAAGGAAAGCGTCTCGCTAAGTGGCGAGGAAGCAATCGCACGTTCCAAGCGCTCACTTCTCTCATTTTTCGCGCCGGTCGCAGGGACGAGAACTCGGTGGCAAGGAGAATCGTTACTGCTGAACAAGCTAACAAAAAGGGCTACGGCATTTGCCCGAAGCTTGCGACGTGCAAGCAAGGCTAGCGGATCGCGGCCCAAAAAGCTGAAACCCCTATCGTCCTGCGGCGCAGAAATTGTCCCTCCTTCGCAGAAAAGCCACGTTGTGGAATCTCATTCGAGCTCTGCCTCCATTCAAGGCGAGGCAGATGGGGTCGGCAGCACAATAGGAGAGTTGCAGAGTATAACACGCACCGTATTTAACGATTCCGTGCCCAACACGGAAGAAACGAAAGCGACCAATCAAGCGTCGATAAAACGACCTCGCAGGCGCCGACGTCGGAAACGGAAAGGCCATCAGCGTAAAGCAGCGTTTGCCCAAATCTGTAAGCACCGATCAGATTGAACTTTTACCTTAAGAGCCATCATCCAATTTAACTGTCAGGTGGTTGCGAGGTGATCAGCCATCGCGAATGTGGCTCGTCCCTCGGCGTGCGAAGTCCGCTATGGGTCATTAGCGGACATCAAAGCGTGGATTAGGGATGTCCGCTTTACCCCCAAGAGCAGACTCGTTCATCTTCGGTATCGATGTCCGCTAAGTGCCAATATCAGACATGGCGCAGCGTCTACCCAAGGCGCGACCAACGTCCTGAGGCTATGATCGCTTCAATTAAGGGCCCTTCATGCATCGGAGCCCTCTCCAATTCCTGTACGAGGGTCTCGCCACTATTCCCGGCTACGGCCGGCCGAAGCCTTCGCCGATCTTCACCCGGTTTAGGACAGGCTTATCCGGGCGCAGCATGGAGGGGGGCCGTTTCGGCCACGCTGCACCCTGCAGTGAACTTTAAGCACAAAGTACCCATGCCCCCCCCCCGGGTCCGTTTGCGCCAATCTTGAAGCCCCTTAGTTTGGACGCATTATGATTGGCGATTGGTGATTGTGGGTGGCTTTGATGAAGGCACGCATCAAATGGGTTGAAGACCGCACGTTCATCGGCGAGTCCGGGAGTGGGCATAAGATCGTGCTTGGAACGGCTTTCGGGCCGGAGGGACGCACTCCGGGACCAAGTCCCATGGAGTTGGTCCTGATCGGCCTGGGGGGCTGTTCGGGGTACGATGTAGTTCATATTCTTGAGAAGAGCCGCCAGGCGATCGAGGATGTCACCGTCGAGCTTGAAGCCGAGCGCGCGCAACAGGATCCAAAAGTATTTAGCCGCATTCACATGCATTTCGTGGTGAAGGGGCGAGGGCTTACAGCAGAGAAGGTTGAGCGCGCCATCGCACTGTCAGTCGAGAAATATTGCTCGGCATCGGCAATGATCGCGAAGACGGCCTCGATCATCCACGACTTCGAGATCGTCGATACCGCCGCAACAGGGGCGGGAACGCCCTGACGCGTCCACGGCCATGGCATCGGATGAGGCACTGAAGCATACGCCGCTGCACGCCCTGTACCTGGAGTTGGGCGCACGGATGGTGCCGTTCGCCGGTTACGAGATGCCGGTCCAATATAGGCTGGGCGTGCTCAAGGAGCATCTTCACACGCGCAAGGCCGCCGGGCTGTTCGATGTCTCGCACATGGGGCAAATCGTCGTCCGCGCAAAGTCCGGCGATGCTCGAGACGCGGCGCATGCGCTCGAGCGACTCGTTCCGGTCGACATCGCCGGCCTACCGCCCGGGAGGTTGCGTTATGCTTTCTTCACGAACGCGCATGGCGGCATTCTTGATGATCTGATGGTCGCAAATCGCGGTGATGATCTGTTGATCATCGTCAATGCAGCCTGCAAAGCGGCGGATGAAGAACATCTGCGGGCCCAAATCGGGAAGGAGTGCGAGATCGAACGGCTCGATCGCGCGCTCATCGCGCTTCAGGGGCCAAGAGCGGAGTCGGCGCTCGCAGTGCTCGCACCGGGGTGCACAAATATGCGGTTCATGGATGTGAGAACGCTGACCTTGATGGGTGCGGAGTGTACGGTCATGCGTTCGGGCTATACCAGGGAAGACGGATTCGAGATCTCAACCTCGGCCGCCATGGCTCGCGAGGTTGCGGAGGAATTGCTCGCAAATGCTGACGTTGCGCCGATCGGACTTGGCGCGCGCGATACGCTTCGCCTTGAAGCCGGACTCTGCCTTTACGGAGCAGACATCGACGAGAAGACCACGCCGGTCGAAGCGGATTTGTCGTGGGCGATCCAGAAAGTGCGCCGGCACGGCGGAGCACGCGAGGGCGGTTTCCCCGGGGCCGAGATCATCCTCGGGCAGCTTGAGCATGGTGCGCCTCGCCGTCGCATCGGCCTTAGGCCCGAAGGAGGGGCACCCGTGCGGGCCGGCGCGCCTCTTTATGCTGAGATGGACGCAAGTACGCCCGTAGGTTCCGTGACTTCAGGCGGCTTTGGTCCCAGCCTTGATGCGCCCATAGCAATGGGCTATCTGCCAGCTGCGCTCGCAGCGCCCGCAACCGGGGTCTTTGCCGAGCTGCGCGGCAAACGCTTGCCTGTCGCCGTCACGACGCTCCCGTTCGTTGCACCAAAGTATAAACGCGGTTGAGCGGGCCCCATTCAGGAGGATACTTTGCTGAAGTACACAGACGAGCACGAGTGGCTAAGGCTCGAAGGGGACATTGCGACGGTAGGCATCACCGGACACGCGGCGAACCTGCTCGGCGACGTCGTATTCGTCCAGCTGCCCGAGGTGGGCGCCACGCTAGCGAAAGGCGATGGTGCGGCGGTCGTCGAATCCGTGAAAGCGGCCTCCGATGTCTATGCCCCGCTCGCTGGCGAAGTGGTCGAGGTCAACCAGGCCATTGTCGACGATCCCGCAGTGGTCAACGTAGATCCGCAAGGCGCAGGTTGGTTCTTCAAGCTTAGGCTCAGGGATACTAAGGCGATGGATGGCCTCATGGACGAGGCTGCCTACAAGAAGCTAATCGAATGATGAGCTCCTCCGACAGATACGAGCCCTACGATTTCGCCAACCGTCGTCATATCGGGCCAGCTCCTGAGGAGATGGCGGAGATGCTGCGTGTCGTTGGTGCCTCGAGCCTCGACGCGCTGATCTCTGAAACCGTGCCGGAGGCAATCCGCCAGGCGACGCCGCTCGATTTCGGCCGTCCGTTGTCCGAGCGCGGCGTGCTCGATCGGATGCGGGCGACCGCGAACAAGAACCGCGTGCTGACGTCGCTCATCGGCCAGGGCTACCACGGCACGATCATGCCGCCCGCTATTCAACGCAATATTCTGGAGAATCCCGCCTGGTACACCGCCTACACGCCCTATCAAGCGGAAATCAGCCAGGGGCGTCTCGAAGCCCTTCTGAACTTCCAGACGCTGGTCTCGGATCTGACCGCGCTCGATGTCGCCAACGCCTCGCTGCTCGACGAGGCGACAGCCGCGGCCGAGGCAATGGCGCTTGCGCGCCGAGTCACGAAGTCGAAGGCCACCGCCTTCTTCATCGATGAGGAATGCCTGCCGCAGACGATAGCCGTGCTTAAGACGCGCGCGGAGCCGCTCGGCCGGCGGATCGTCGTCGGCGACCCGTTCAAGGACTTGGACGCGGAGAAGGTATTCGGCGCGCTGTTCCAATATCCGGGCGTATGCGGCGCCTTCCACGACTTCTCCGAGCCTATGGCGAAGCTGCATGCGGCCGGGGCGCTCGCCGTCATTGTCGCCGACCCCCTGGCGCTCACGCTTCTGAAGCCGCCGGGCGAAATGGGGGCGGATATTGCAGTCGGCTCCATGCAGCGGTTCGGAATGCCCATGGGCTACGGCGGACCGCACGCCGCCTATATCGCCGTGAAGGACCCGTACAAACGCGCTCTGCCCGGCCGTATCGTCGGCGTTTCGATTGATGCGCGCGGAAACCGCGCCTATCGCCTCGCGCTTCAAACGCGCGAGCAGCACATCAGGCGCGAAAGCGCGACGTCCAACATTTGCACTGCGCAAGTGCTCCCCGCAGTCATCGCCTCCATGTACGCAGTATTCCATGGCCCGAAGGGGTTGAAGGCGATTGCCGAGCGTGTCCACCGCAAGGCGGTGCGTCTTGCCGACGGACTGTCCTCGCTCGGCTTCAAGATCAGGCCGAAGTCGTTCTTTGACACCATCACGGTGGAGGTCGGCCCCTATCAGGGACTGATTATGAAGAACGCCGTCGACTACGGCATCAACCTGCGAAAGGTCGGGCATGACCGGATCGGCATCACGGTCGACGAGCAGACGCGGCCGGCAACGCTCGAGGCCGTCTGGCGCGCGTTCGGCGGCTACGACCTCGTCTACGGCGACGAATATCCCAAATATCGCCTTCCCAAAGCTCTCATCCGCCAGTCGGCCTATCTCACCCACCCGATCTTCCACATGAACCGGGCGGAAAGCGAGATGACACGATACATGCGCCGCCTCGCCGACCGCGATCTCGCGCTCGACCGAGCCATGATTCCGCTTGGCTCGTGCACGATGAAGCTCAACGCAACGGCCGAGATGCTGCCGATCACGTGGCCCGAGTTCGCCGAGATCCATCCGTTTGTCCCGGCCGATCAGGCGCTCGGCTACGCCGAAATGATCAAGGACCTGTCCGAGAAGCTTTGCCAGATCACGGGCTACGATGCCATCTCGATGCAGCCCAACTCCGGTGCGCAGGGCGAGTATGCGGGTCTCTTGACCATCCGCGCCTACCACAAGAGCCGCGGCGAGCGCCATCGCGACGTCTGCCTCATCCCGGCCTCCGCGCATGGCACCAATCCGGCCTCAGCGATGATGTGTGGGCTGAAGGTCGTCGTCGTGGCGACTGACGCAAAGGGCAACATCGACCTTAAGGATTTCCGCGCCAAGGCCGAGGCCAACGCCAAGACTCTCGCAGCCGCTATGATCACCTATCCTTCGACACATGGCGTGTTCGAGGAGACGGTTCGTGAAATCTGCGCGATCACCCACGCCAACGGGGGGCAGGTCTACCTCGATGGCGCCAACATGAATGCACTGATCGGACTGGCGCGACCTGGTGACATGGGTGCTGACGTGAGCCATCTCAACCTGCACAAGACCTTCTGCATCCCGCATGGCGGTGGCGGGCCCGGCATGGGGCCAATCGGCGTCAAGGCGCATCTCGTCCCGTTTCTCCCTGGTCATCCCGAGACCGGCGGCAATGAGCTAACGGTTTCGGCGGCTCCCTTTGGCTCGGCGTCGATCCTGCCGATTTCGTGGAGCTACTGCTTGATGATGGGCGGCGCGGGTCTCACCCAGGCGACGCGCGTCGCGATCTTGAGCGCCAATTACATCGCGAAGCGCCTCGCCGCTGCCTATGACGTGCTCTACACGGGAAGCAAGGGCCGCGTTGCGCATGAGTGCATCATCGATACGCGCCCGCTCAACGAACGCGCGGGGGTGACCGTCGACGACGTCGCCAAGCGGCTCATCGATTGCGGCTTTCATCCCCCGACAATGAGCTGGCCGGTGCCTGGAACCCTGATGATCGAGCCGACGGAGTCGGAGACGAAGGCGGAACTCGATCGCTTTTGCGATGCCATGCTCGCGATTCGCGAAGAGGCACGGGCGATCGAAGAAGGCCGTATGGATCGAAAGAATAATCCTCTCAAGAACGCGCCTCACACCGTGGAGGACTTGGTCGGCGATTGGAACCGGTCCTATTCGCGAGAAGCCGCGTGTTTCCCTGCCGGCGCATTCCGGGTCGATAAGTATTGGCCCCCAGTGAACCGCGTTGACAACGTCTATGGCGACCGGAACCTTGTGTGTACCTGTCCCACCATTGACATGTATGTGAAGGCTGCGGAATAGCCGAAAGATCTGTGCGCGCATGAGCCGGGATTGTCTCGATGCGGGTCATCCCTGCTTCGCTGATTGCGAGCCCCTCGATGGAGCAACCTTGATGCCTTCGGTGCATCGGATTCTCATCGCCGACGCGATTCACGAGCAGGCGCAAAAGCTGTTGGCTTCGCGGCCGGGTTTTGAGGTGGCCGTCGCAACGGGATCGAGCGAAGCGGAGCTGGTTGAGCGCATACCGGCTTACGACGGAATCATCGTCCGCTCGAAGACGCGCGTGACCGCGCCGGTAATCGCCGCCGGCCAAAAGCTGAAGGTCATCGGCCGCGCCGGCATCGGGGTTGACAATATCGACGTGGCCGCCGCCACCGAGCGGGGGATCGTCGTTCTGAACACGCCCGACGCCAATGCAACGACAACGGCTGAACTTGCGCTCGCCCACCTCCTTTCGCTGAGCCGCCACCTTCCTCAGGCCGATCGCTCGGTGCGTGCCGGTGAGTGGCAGCCAGCCAAATTCGTCGGGACAGAGCTCGCGGGCAAAAGCGTCGGCGTGATCGGTTTCGGAACCATAGGCCGCATCTTCGCCAGGCTGTGCCTAGGGCTCAAGATGCACGTCCTCGCCTACGACCCATTCGTGACGCCGGAGATCATCGAGCAGACTGATGCGGAACCCGTCACCCTTGATGCACTGCTGGCGCGAGCCGATTACGTGAGCCTCCACTGCCCTTTGACCGACCAGACGCATCATCTGATTGACGCCCAGCGCCTTGGGCAAATGAAGCAGGGCGCCCGATTGATCAATTGCGCGCGCGGGGCACTCGTCGATGAGGCGGCACTTTATGAAGCTTTGCAAACAGGCAAGCTCGCAGGTGCAGCCCTCGATGTCTATGGGCAAGAGCCGCCGAAAGGCTCGACCCTGTTGGCGCTCGACACCATTGTCTTGACGCCGCATCTCGGAGCTTCGACGCAGGAGGCGCAGCAGGCGGTAAGCATGAAGATCGCAGAAGATGTGGCTGCGTATCTGACCACGGGCGAGGCGGCAAGTGCCGTCAATCTGCCGAAAATTCCTCCCGAACAGCTCACTCGCGCGCGGCCTTATCAACATCTCGCACATGCGCTCGGAGGCTTTGTCGCCGCAATCACGCCCGATCCCATCACTGAGCTCGAAGTGGGCCTTTTCGGGCGCGCCGCCGAGCTCGATCCTCGGCCAATCACCTCGCAGGCGCTCGTCGGGCTCCTCGATAAGCGGCTTGCCGTCCCCGTCAATCAGGTGAACGCCGCGCAGCTCGCGCAGCGGCAAGGAATAGCCCTGCGCGAGACCCGATCCGATGCGACTCACGATTACATTGCCCTGGTCGAAGTGCGCGCGACAACCGCCACGCGGACCACGAGCGTGGCGGGAACGCTGCTCGGCGAGCGGCTGCCGCGTCTCGTCCGCATCGATGAGTACGATGTCGAGGCGGTGCCTGAAGGACATATGCTCTTCACGCGCCACGATGACCGGCCGGGAGTCGTCGGCGCACTCGGCAGCATTCTTGGCCGCGAAAATATCAACATTTCGCGGATGCAGGTCGGAAATGCCAACGGTAAGTCTGAAGCTATCGCGCTCATCGGCATTTCCGCAGCTTTGCCTGAGAGAGCGCTCGCAGAGATTCAGGCGCTGCCGGCCATCCGGCAAGTCGTGCAGTTCACTCTGTGATGACGCAGCACCCGAAATTTGGCGCGGTGTGTTTCGACTGCGACAGCACCCTCACCCGCATTGAAGGTATTGACGAATTGGCACGCCGCGGCGGCTGCGAGGCTAAGATTGCCTCGCTGACCGAAGCCGCGATGAGCGGCGCGATTCCACTCGAAGCCGTCTATGCCAAACGCCTCGACTTGGTGCGACCCGACCGAGCGGCTCTTGCTTGGCTCGCAGTGCGCTATGCCGACGAAATGGTCAGCGGAGCGGCAGAGACCATCGCCACGTTGAGGCGGCATGGCAAGGCTGTCTACGTTGTCACGAGTGGACTGCTCCAAGCTGTCGCCGAGTTCGCGCGCACCCTGGGCCTTGCGCCAGCACAGGTTCATGCAGTGGAGGTACATCTTGATGTGGCCGGTGCCTACCAAGGCTTCAACACCGGCTCGCCGCTCTGTCGCAGCGACGGCAAGGCGATCGTCTGCCGAAGGATTGCCGCGACGCACGGAAGTGTCGCCATGGTTGGAGACGGCATGACTGATTTGGCCGCCCGCGCGGGCGGAGCCTACGTTGTCGGTTATGGCGGGGTCGTCCACCGAGACATCATGCGGCAAGAGGCAGACTGGTA
>JBKOWI010000218.1:0-27185 GCA_046724315.1 Pseudomonadota bacterium
GGCCTTGCAAGCGTCTTACACTCTCTCCAGGACGCGGAAGACGCTTCATCTTCTGCTTGGCTTAGTTCGATGACGCTAAGTTCTAAACTGATGTAGCTCTGCCAAAGCTCACGCACCGCGACATCATCGCTGGCATCGGCAAGTGCGGCGCTTGCGCCAAGCGCGACACCAGCAGGAACCGCCGCAACAACGGTCAAAGCCTTTCGGCGAGTGAAATTGTCAGCCATTGATTCCTCCGTTGAGTGTTAACTGAGGCGTTAACTACGGAGGAAAGCGGCAAATGCTATTCGGCTTAAGCCCTTGGATTTGTTGGTGAGCCCGATGGGATTCGAACCCATGACCCCTTGATTAAAAGTCAAGTGCTCTACCGGCTGAGCTACGGGCTCCTCCAGCGACATATGGGCCCCCTCATCCGGCAAGGTCAATATTGCGCAGCTTTCGATTGCCGGGGATCGCGCGCCGCCTATGCTTTCAGTAAAGTCCGGGCCGACTTGCCCGCTGACGGCAGGGGGATCGTGACATGACGCGAAAAACGCCGGCTACCGGCTGGATCCGCTATTGGCCGCGGCTTCTGTTTGCCATTCCCCTTACCGCTATCTTGTGGGTGCCTTCCTATAACCGGATCGAGCCATCGCTCGGCGGCATCCCCTTTTTCTATTGGTACCAGCTTGCCTGGATCCTGCTTGGCGCGGCCATCGTGTTTGTCGTCTATACGATCGAAACGCGAATCACCGGGACGACGGCGAGGTCGAAGACGGGGCCCGAGACGACCGCTCCCCCGAGAGACGTGCTTTGAATCTCGACCTCGTCGCCACGACCGTATTTGTCCTTCTGTTCCTATTCGTCACCTGGCTCGGCTTCGTCGCCGCGCACTGGCGGAAGGCCGATCTCAACGTACTGCACGAATGGGGTCTCGGGGGGCGGAGATTCGGGACCGTCGTCACCTGGTTCCTGCTCGGCGGAGACCTCTACACCGCTTATACCTTCATCGCAGTGCCGGCGCTCGTCTTCGGCAAAGGGGCGATGGGCTTCTTCGCCATCCCCTATACGATCCTCATCTACCCAATTCTCTATCTCATGTTCCCGCGGCTATGGGCGATTACCCATGCCAAGGGTCACGTCACGGCAGCCGATTTCGTCCGCGACCGGTTCGGCAGCCGTATGCTTGCGCTTGCCGTGGCTGTGACCGGCATCGTCGCCACCATGCCCTACATCGCCCTTCAGCTCGTCGGTATGGAGGTGGTGATCGGCGCGCTGGGATTCCCGGCTGGCGGCTTCGTCGGACATCTCCCGCTCATCATCGCCTTCATCGTGCTTGCCGCCTTCACCTATACAAGCGGGCTCCGCGCGCCCGCCTTGATTGCCATTGTCAAGGACACGCTGATCTTCGTCACCATCTTCGCGGCGGTTGTGATCATTCCAGAAAGGCTCGGTGGCTACGGCGCGATCTTCGCGAGCGTGCCGCCAGAGAAACTGCTTCTCGCGCCGCCGGCGGAGGGAAGCCTCGGCAGCTACAGCGCCTATGCAACGCTCGCGCTCGGCTCGGCGCTCTCGTTGTTCCTCTACCCGCATTCGATGACGGGAATCCTCAGCGCGTCGAACGGGGATGTGATCCGACGCAACGCCACGATGCTATCGGCCTATTCCTTCATTCTCGGGCTGATCGCCCTCTTGGGCTACATGGCCGTCGCGGCCGGCGTCGACAAGGACCCGGCATTTGCCGCGGGCTTTACCGAATACGGAGCGAATTTCGCGGTGCCGGCGCTGTTCCTTTCGTCCTTCTCGTCCTGGTTTGTAGGCGTCGCCTTTGCCGCCATCGCCATCGGCGCGCTTGTGCCAGCCGCGATCATGTCGATCGCCTGCGCCAATCTCTTCACGCGCAATCTCTACAAGGAATTCATGCGTGCCGATTGCACCGAGGCCGATGAGGCGCGCATGGCGAAGATCGTATCGCTCGTAGTGAAGGTCGGCGCCGTGGCGTTCATCCTCGCTATTCCCCAAGACTACGCGATCCAGCTCCAGCTGCTCGGCGGCATTTGGATGATCCAACTCTTGCCGCCAATCGTGCTCGGCCTTTATACGCGCGGCTTCAATCCGATCGCGTTGCTCCTAGGCTGGATCGCGGGGACGGCGATCGGAACCTATATGGCGGCGACCCAAGGCTTCACCTCATCGGTCTATCCGCTCGCCATCTTCGGCGTAACGGTGCCGGGCTACGCAGCGCTCTACTCGGTCGTAATCAACTTGATTGTCGCCGTGGTTTTGAGCCCGCTCTTCGACCTCGTAGCGCGGCGCGGAGCCACCTCCGCGGCGCGATAACGGCCGCAGCTGTCGTCAATGCGGCACTCGACCGCGGCGGATTATGTGGATAGGGTCAGCCGTCGCGACTCAAACTGCCCTCGACAGGGAGGACATTGACCATGGCAAACGACAACCAAGGCAGTCGGACGTTTTTGGCGATCGTGCTGGGCGGCATCGTGCTCGCTCTCGTCATTGCCGCTTATTTCATGTACGGCCACAAAGGCGAGACCAGCGTCAAGGTCGAGAAGCCGGCTACCGAGCAGTCCGCACCTGCCGCGCCCCCGGCAGCAGAGACGCCGGCTACGCCGCCAGCAGAGTCGCCGATGGCTCCGTCGGCACCTCCGGCCGGCGAGGCGCCAGCGACCCCGCCCGCAAATCCTGCTCCTTCGACAAGTCCGTAATAGCCGGCGAAAGGGCGCCTCTCGCGAGCCGCCCTTCCCACCTTGGATGTCCGCGTGGGGTCCAAGGCTCTCAAAATCCTTAATCGAACCGGCCGTTAGGCTGCGTAAGCCGTCTAACGCGTCTCCCTGCCGCCGAAATTGATGTAGATTGTCGGCCTCGATGCGTGGGAACGGCGAGATGGCGGTGAAAGGCGACCGCGGACGCGTGGCGTGCTGGCTTTTGACTGCCAGCTTCGCTTTTTTCATTTCGGCAGCCTACGCCCAAGACAAGCCCGCTGTGCCGGTCGAGGCGGCGAAGGTCATGGCCGCGCCGTTGAGCGAGCAGGTAACCGCCGTCGGCACTATCTTCTCCAACGAGGCGGTTACGGTCAGTTCGGAAATCCCGGGGCGGCTCGAGGAGATTCATTTCCAAGAAGGGCAGCCGATCGAGAAGGGATCGCCACTTTTCACGCTCGAAGATTCGGTCTATCGCGCCCAGCTCGCCGATGCCGAAGCCAAGCTTAAGCTCGCCGAGCAAACCCACAAGCGGCGCACCACTCTGCTTAGCAATCAATACGCGACGGCCCAATCGGCCGACGAGTCGGCCTCCGCCGTCGCAGTGAACACGGCCGCCGTCGAGCTCGCCCGTGTGCAGCTCGACAAGGCGCATATCGTGGCGCCGTTCTCCGGTATTGTCGGCCTTCGCCGCGTCAGTGTCGGTGAGTACATCACCGCAGGCCAGCCGCTGGTCAATCTCGAAGCCATCGATCCGGTGAAGGCCGATTTCAGGGTGCCTGAGAAGTTCCTTCCCGCCATCAGGGTAGGGCAGACTATCCGCATCAAAGTTGACGCCTTCCCAGGGGACAGCTTCGAGGGGAAAGTTTACGCCATCGATCCGCGGCTCGACGTGGCGGGCCGCAGCCTGCTGGTGCGCGCAGTGGTACCCAATGGCGATCAGAGGCTTCGCCCGGGGCTGTTCGCGCGAGTGACGGTGCTGCTGCAGCTCAAGGAGGATGCCTTGAGCGTGCCGGAGCAGGCGATCGTGCCCCAGGGCGACAGCCAGTTCGTGTTCAAGATCGTGGACGGCAAGGCCCATCTGACCAAAGTTGTGACCGGTACGCGCCGCGATGGACGGGTCGAGATCGTCGATGGCCTATCCGCCGGCGATCAGGTCGTGACTGCGGGCCAGCTCAAGATCCGCGACGGCAGTGCCGTGTCGATTGTCGGGCCTACCGGGGCCTGAGCCGTGACGCTTCCAGAGCTTTCGATCAAGCGGCCAGTCTTCGCGACCGTCTTGAGCCTCGTGCTCGTTCTGGTCGGGCTCGTCTCTTATGAGCGCTTGAGCGTGCGCGAATACCCAGCGATCGACTCGCCGGTGGTCACCGTGCAGACCAATTATCCCGGCGCCAGTGCGGCCATCGTCGAGACCCAAGTCACGCAAGTGCTCGAGGATTCGCTGTCGGGCATCGAAGGCATCGACTTCATCACCTCGATCAGCCGGCAGGAATCGAGCCAGATCACTGTGCGGTTCAAGCTCGACCGCAACCCGGACTATGCCGCCGCCGACGTACGCGATCGGGTCGGGCGGGTTCGTGGCCGCCTTCCCGACGAGATCGACGAGCCGATCATCCAGAAGGTCGAGGCCGACGCCCAGCCGATCTTTCACCTCGCTTTCTTCAGCGACAAGCATTCTGCGCTCGAGATCACCGATTATGCCGAGCGCTACGTCAAGGATCAGCTCCAGACGCTTCCGGGCGTTGCCGAAGTGCGCCTGTTCGGCGATCGCCAATATTCGATGCGCATCTGGCTCGATCCTGAACGTCTCGCTGCCTATCAGCTCACGCCGCAAGACATCGAGGCGGCGCTGAGACGTCAGAACGTCGAGGTGCCGTCAGGCCGTATCGAAAGCCAGCAGCGCGAGTTCACCGTGCTTGCCGAAACCGACCTTCGCACGCCCGAGCAATTCAACGATCTCATCGTCAAAGAGGCCAATGGTTATCTCGTGCGCCTCGCAGACGTGGGCCACGCCGAGCTCGGCGCCCTCGATGAGCGGCGCATCGTTCGCTTCAACGGCAAGCCTGCGATCGCGGTCGGCGTGATCAAGCAGGCAACCGCCAATCCGCTTGAAGTCGCCCAAGAAATCCAGAAGGTGCTGCCAGCCATCACCGCGTCGCTGCCTGACGGCATGCAAGTCAGGATCGCCAACGACAAATCGGTGTTCATCGCCGAGTCGATCAAGAACGTCTATGAGACCATCGGCGAAGCGGTCCTCCTCGTAGTCCTGATCATCTTCCTGTTCCTGCGCTCGGTGCGCGCCACGCTGATCCCGCTGGTCACGATCCCGGTCTCGCTGATCGGCGCGTTTGCGCTGATGTATGCGCTAGGCTTCTCCATCAACACGCTGACGCTGCTCGCGCTCGTCCTCGCAATCGGCCTCGTGGTGGACGACGCCATCGTCATGCTGGAGAACATCTACCGCCACGTCGAGGGGGGCATGAACCCGGTCAAAGCCGCGCTTATCGGCAGCCGCGAGATTTCTTTCGCCGTGATCGCGATGACTATCACGCTAGCCGCGGTCTACGCGCCGATCGGCTTCATGACCGGCATCACCGGGCGGCTGTTCACCGAGTTCGCCTGGACGCTTGCCGGCGCGGTCATCGTTTCGGGCTTCGTGGCGCTGACGCTCTCGCCGATGATGTGCTCGAAGCTCCTGCGCCACCAGGAGCGGCACAACGCTCTATACCGCGCGAGCGAGCGCGTGCTTCAGGGCATCGGCGCGGGCTACCGCGGCCTGCTCAAGCGCGCGCTGGCGGTCCGGCCGGTCGTGCTCCTGATCGGGCTTGCGGTGGCGGGCTCGAGCGTTGCGCTGTTCGGCCTGCTGAAGGGAGAGCTGGCGCCGATCGAAGATCAAGGCAACATCTATGTGATGTTCCGCGCGCCGGAGGGCGCGACTATTGAATACACCGACGCCTATGCGAAACAGCTCGAGCAAATCTATCTCTCGGTACCAGAGGCCGACCGCATCTTCGTGGTGGCCGGCAATCCTACGGTCTCGCAGGGCACCTCGGTCGTAAGGCTCAAGCCGTGGAGCGAGCGCGAGCGCACCCAGCAGGAGATCGCCAAGTCGATCGCGCCGCGCATGGTCGCCGTCCCGGGTGTGGTGGCGTTTCCAAGCAACCCGCCGTCGCTCGGTCAAAGCCTGAAGGACAAGCCCATCAATTTCGTGATCCAGACCTCGAGCTCGTATGACGAATTGCAGAAGATGGTCGATGCCGTGCTCGAGAAGGTGCGCGACTATCCGGGGCTGGTCGACGTGGACTCAGACCTCAAGCTCAACTCGCCGCAGCTCGACATCTCGGTCGACCGTGAGAAGGCAGCGGCGACAGGAGTCGAGATCGACACGCTCGGCCGCACGCTCGAGACGATGCTCGGCGGTCGCCAGGTCACGCGCTTCAAGCAGAACGGGGAGCAATACGACGTGGTGGTGAAGATCGCCGATATCGACCGCCAGAATCCCGACGATATGCGGCGCATCTATGTGAAGGGGCGGGAGGACGCGATGATCCCGCTGTCGAACCTCATCACCATCAAGGAGACCGTGGCTCCGAAGGAGCTCAACCACTTCAATCAGCTCCGCGCCGCCACCATCACCGCGCAGCTTGCGCCAGGCTACACCTTGAGCGACGGCCTGAGCTTCCTTGCCAAGACCGCGCAAGAGGTGCTGCCAATCACCGCCCATGTCGAATATTCGGGGCAGTCGCGCGAGTTCAGGGAAGCGAGCCGCAATATGTATCTCATCTTCCTGCTCGCGCTCGCCTTCATCTATCTCGTGCTCGCGGCGCAGTTCGAAAGCTTCACCGATCCCTTCATTATCATGCTGACCGTACCGCTCTCGGTGACCGGCGCGCTGCTTGCATTGTGGTGGAGCGGCGGCACGCTCAACATCTATAGCCAGGTCGGGCTTGTCACGCTGATCGGACTCATCACCAAGCACGGCATTCTCATCGTGGAATTCTCGAACCAGCTTCGCGCCAGGGGGCAGCCGATGCGCGAGGCGGTGATGGAAGCGGCGGCGTTGCGGCTCCGACCGATCCTGATGACCACCGGCGCCATGGTGCTCGGCGCCGTGCCGCTTGCGCTCGCGACCGGCGCCGGCGCCGAGAATCGTCAGGACATCGGCTGGGTGATCGTGGGCGGGCTTCTCGTCGGCACGCTGTTCACGCTGTTCGTGATCCCCGTGGTCTACACCTATCTCAGCCGGCGCGAGTTCCTGGAGGCCGATCTCGAAGGCACACAGGACGCGCCTGCGTTACCCAGGCCGCGCGGCGTGCTCGAGCCAGCCGAATAGAGGCTGAAGGCGTCGCGCGCTGAGAGGCGCGAAAACGGTTCACTTGGGTGTCGAGATGCGAGGCGGCTGCCGCAAAAAGAAGAGCCCCGGCGCGGGGAGTGCCGAGGCTCGTACGCATTACACAGAACGCACTACCTACCCAGACCGAACACAACTGGGCACATAGAGTATGCCTTGGGCCTGTGGCAGTTTTTTGACGATTCCTTGTCAGTCTTTTTAATAGCCACAAGCATTTGCACGCGCGCCTTAAGACCGCATGGCGCATCTAACCCGGACCAAAACGCCGCGCTATCTCAAAGGTTCCGCCGGGAAGCGCGAAGCTTGTGCAGGGGCCCGCGTCATGCACTATGATGAAAATCCGGGCGAACCTAAATGAGTTAGAGGACCATGCGCTGGCGCGGCGAAAGAGAAAGCCAGAACGTCGAGGACCGACGCGACGAAGGCGGCGGCTTCGGCTTTCCGATGCCTGGCGGCGGGGTCAGCTTTCCCAGCGGCGGCGGCGGGCGCGGCGGCATCGGCATTGTCGGCATTCTCATCATTCTCGGGCTCATGCTGTTCTTCGGCATCGACCCGAGGGTGATCTTGCAGGGAGGGGGAGGTGACGAGGATAACTTCCCGAACATTCAACTTCCGCAGTCTCGTCCCGAGAGCACCAATGTCCCGGCCCCCGGCACGGAGCACCAAGGTCCGCCGGTCCAGCATCCACAATCGACGAGCGAGGACGATCTCAAGCAATTCGTAAGCGTGGTGCTCGCCGACACCGAGGACGTCTGGCAAGATCTGTTCAAACAATACGGCCAGCGTTATAGCGACCCCAAGCTCGTGCTGTACTCAGGCGCGATCCGTTCGGCTTGCGGGCTTGGCCAGTCGGCCATGGGGCCTTTTTACTGTCCGAACGACGAGAAGGTGTATATCGACCTCGACTTCTACCAGGAGCTCAAGAACCGCTTCAAAGCGCCGGGCGATTTCGCCCAGGCCTATGTCATCGCGCACGAAGTCGGCCATCACGTGCAGAAGCTGCTCGGCATCATGGATCAGGTCGAGGCGGTGCGGCAGCGCATGGATTCGGCCGAAGCGAATGCTTTGCAGGTTCGGGTCGAGCTGCAGGCCGATTGCTTCGCCGGCGTGTGGGCCAATCACGCGCAAGAAAGCAAGAATATCATCGAGCCCGGTGACATCGACGAGGCGCTGAACGCGGCGAGCGCCATCGGAGACGATCACATCCAGAGGCAGACGCAAGGCTATGTCGTGCCCGATGCATTCACTCACGGCTCTTCCGCGCAGCGGGTGCGCTGGTTCAAGCGCGGCTACGAAAGCGGGAAGCTCGAGAGCTGCGATACCTTCAACACGGCTCAGCTCTAGCTCGTTGGCTGCGCAAGCTCGGTAGCCGGGTGACTAGAGCGAGTCTCCGGCAAAGACCGTCGCCTCGCACGACTTCTGCGCCTTCTTGAACAGGAGGCAGGCTTGGTTCGCCTCTGCGGCGTTGGCGAACGGCCCGGCGATCAGCCGCCACTTCTTGTCGGGGGCCAGCACGCGACGAGGCTGAAGCCCCGCGACCAAAGCTGCGTGATTGGTGAGCAACTCGCGCCACAATGGTCGCAATCCATCCTGCTTCGCCACGATCCCGATCTCGATGCCGTAGCGCGTGGACCCGTCGTTGGCTGCCGGCGGCAGAGTGGTGGGGCTAAGAGCTGCAATTTCGGTGTTGGGTGTTGGTGCCGTGCTCTCGCTGCCGGATTCCGATGACGAGGAGGCACTGTCGGTCGCGGCCAGACTTGGCGCCGACAGATTGCTGCTGAGGCTTGGAGTCGGCGTTACTTCGGTCAAGGGCTCGTCGGGAACCTCCGACACCGTCACCGGCGGCGGCGTAGGCTCGTGCTCGTTCTCCGCGTCGGCTGGCTCTTCAGAAGGAGGCGGACTGCTCGAAGGCGTCGCCGAGGGTTTGACTTCCTTCACGTCCGCAGGCTTTGCCGCGGGAGGCGGTTCTGGCGCGGGAACCTGGGCCGCCTTGGGTGCTTCGGCAGGTTTCGCCGGCTCGGCGGGTTTCTCGGCAGGCTGCGCCAAGGCGACACTAGGCTTCTTCGCTTGAGGAGCGGGTGGCTCGGGCGAAGGCACCGGCTCTGACTCCGGGGTCGAGGGGCTCGCGTTCTCCGACAATGAGCCGGCCGGCCGCACAGCCTTCTCAAGCGGCTCAAGACGCGTGTTGATCTCAGCGATCTGCTGCGACAGTTCGCGCAAGGTGGACTCGATCTTCCCCGTCTCGGCAGCGCCGACGGCGCTTGCAGCTTGCTCCGAGCTAATTGACGTCTCGCCTGGCGCGACCTGGCTGCCAAGGGCACCGGGATTGGTCAGGAGGGTGAACAAGTATACGCCCGACAGGCCGCCGAGCACGATCCAGAAGAACGCGAACGCGCTCCGAACCACATTTCGCGAACCGGTTTGACGATCCTTGATCATTGAGAGTGAACCCCCTCTCGCCTGGAAATTCAGGCTGAAAAACGACCTGAATATGGCTTAGCCTGCGATATGGCGCCGCCCCATCTGAGGGAGATTACTCCGTCCATCCAGCCGGTCAATTTTCCCCTGCTGGGCCCTCCTGACGCAGGTTATGGCCCTAGCCCCTCGTTTGGACTAGACAATCGCCGTCCGCGTGCCTTTGGACGGCGATTCGGCTTTGCCACCATCAATACAGGATTGACGCCCTTAACTGTACCTAAGCTTTGCGCGCTTAAGTCAGCTCCGTGCTGCCGCGCAATTTGAGTGAAGTGTCAGCGATTCAAGCCTCATGAACCAAACCTCCTCCCTCGCCATCATCCTTGCCGCGGGTAAGGGCACGCGGATGAAGTCCGAACTGCCCAAGGTGATGCACAAGCTTGCCGGGGCCACGCTGCTCGCTCATGTGATGAAGGCCGCCAAAGCTGCCGGCATCGACCGCATGGCCGTGGTGGTCGGCCCCGGCATGGAAGAGGTCGGCGCGGCGGTTGCGGCCGTCGATCCGAAGGCACAGTCATTCGTGCAGGCGAAACAGCTTGGGACAGCTGACGCGGTTAAGTCCGCCCGGGAAGCGCTCGAAGATTTCAAGGGCGACGTCCTCGTACTTTATGGTGATACACCCCTCTTGACTTCCGAAACCCTCAACCGCGTGCGCGCCGAGCTCAAGGCGGGCGCCGATCTGGTGGTGATCGGCTTCGAGGCAGCCGATCCTAGTGGCTATGGACGGTTCCTGCTCGACGATCGGGGAAGTCTCGCAGCGATCCGCGAGGAGAAAGATGCGAGCGACGAGGAGCGCGCGCTCACCCTGTGCAATTCCGGAATCATGGCGTTCCGCTCGGCCAAGACCCTGCTCGATCTGCTCGGCCGCATCGGCAATGACAACGCAAAGAGCGAGTTCTACCTCACCGACGCCGTGGCGCTCGCCCGAGGCGACCGGCTTGAAGCGCGCATCGTGCTGTCCGACGGAGAGGAGGTGCTTGGCGTCAACTCGCGCGCCGAGCTCGCCGAGGCCGAAGCAGCAATGCAACAGCGGCTTCGCGACAAGGCAATGGCCAACGGCGCGACGCTCGTTGCGCCCGAGACGGTGTTCATCAGCCATGACACGCGCATCGGCAGGGACGTGGTGATCGAGCCTAACGTTGTGATTGGTCCAGGCGTGGTTATCGAGGACGGCGCCACCATCAGAGGCTTCTCCCATATCGAAGGCGCCCATATCGGTCCCGGCGCAATCGTCGGGCCGTTCGCGCGGCTCCGCCCCGGCGCCACGCTCGGCGAGAATGCTCATGTCGGCAATTTCGTCGAGATCAAGCAGGCTGAGATCGGCGAGGGCGCCAAGGTCAACCATCTCACCTATATCGGCGATGCTAGCGTCGGCGCGCGCGCCAATATCGGGGCGGGAACCATCACCTGCAACTACGACGGCTTCGCCAAGCATCGCACCGAGATCGGCGCGGGGGCCTTTGTCGGCTCGAACTCTTCGCTCGTGGCTCCGGTCAAGATCGGGGACGGCGCCTATATCGGATCGGGCAGCGTGATCTCCAAGGACGTCTCGCCTGACGCGCTTGCGCTCACCCGTTCGCCGCAAGAGGAACGCAAAGGCTGGGCTGCACGTAGGCGTGAGCAGCGCGGCAAGTCCAAAGCCAAGGCAGCCGCTGGTACCGGCAACAAAGGGACATAGCTCGTGAATTGCGACCGGCGGTTCCGCCAATTACCAGTTGGCAAAAATTCGATGGAGTAGGGAACGATGTGCGGCATCGTTGGCATCCTCGGCAAAGGTGCGGTCGCCGAGCAGCTAGTTGACGCGCTGAAGCGCCTCGAGTATCGCGGTTATGACTCCGCCGGCGTCGCCACCGTGGAGAATGGAAGACTCGGGCGTCGGCGCGCCGAAGGCAAGCTGCGCAATCTCGAAACTGTGCTCAAGGCCAATCCGCTGTTCGGTGACACCGGCATCGGCCACACGCGCTGGGCCACGCACGGCAAGCCCGTCGAGTCCAATGCACATCCGCATATGACGGCAAAGGTGGCGGTGGTGCATAACGGCATCATCGAGAATTTTCGCGCCCTGAAGCAGGAGCTTGTTGCGGCGGGTGCGCAATTCACGAGCGACACCGACACAGAGGTCATCGCTCATCTTGTCACGCGCGAATTGAACGCCGGCAACGATCCCGTACAGGCGGTCTATGCGACGTTGAGCCGTCTCGAAGGCGCGTTTGCTCTCGCCATGATCTTCGCCGGCTACGACGATCTTTTGATCGTGGCGCGGCGAGGTAGCCCGCTCGCGATCGGTTACGGCAATGGCGAGATGTTCGTGGGCTCCGACGCGATCGCGCTCGCGCCGTTCACCGACTCCATTGCCTATCTCGAAGACGGCGACTGGGCCGTGCTCACTCGCAAAGGCGTCGCCGTGCGCGACCGCAACGGCCAGGCGGTGGAGCGCCTGGTCACTCGCTCGCAGGCCACGGCTTTCATCGTCGACAAGGGCAACCACCGCCACTTCATGGCCAAGGAGATCCACGAGCAGTCCGAGGTCATTGGCCACACACTTGCCGCGTACGTCGATCTCGCCACGAACCGCGTGGACATTCCTGCTCTGCCCTTCGACTTTGCCGATCTCAGACGCTTGTCGATCTCGGCGTGCGGCACGGCGTTCTATGCCGGTTTGGTCGCCAAATATTGGTTCGAGCGCTGGGCCAAGCTTCCGGTCGATGTCGATATCGCGTCTGAGTTCCGCTACCGCGAGACGCCGCTCGACCATGGCGGCGCCGCTCTGTTCGTTTCGCAATCTGGCGAGACGGCGGATACGCTCGCGACGCTCCGATATTGCCGCGGGCAAGGACAGTACATCGCCTCGGTGGTCAACGTTCGCGAGTCGTCGATTGCGCGGGAGTCAGACGCCGTTCTCCCAACTCTGGCAGGACCGGAGATTGGTGTTGCCTCGACCAAGGCTTTCACCTGTCAGCTTGCGGTGCTCGCCTGCCTCGCCATCGCCGCCGGCAAAGCGCGCGGGGTGATCGACCCTTCGCTCGAAATTGAGCTCGTGCAGGCTCTCGCCGAGGTCCCGCGCCACATGTCGACGGTGCTACGCGACGAGGAGCCTTACGAGACGCTTGCTCATAGCCTGTTCAAGGCGCGCGATGTTCTTTACCTCGGCCGCGGCCCGTCCTTCCCGATCGCGCTCGAGGGCGCGCTCAAGCTGAAGGAAATTTCCTATATCCATGCCGAAGGCTATGCCGCGGGCGAGCTAAAGCACGGCCCAATTGCGCTGATCGATGAGAACATGCCCGTTATCGTCATCGCGCCACGCGACGATCTTTATGACAAGACCGTTTCGAACATGCAGGAGGTCGCGGCGCGAGGCGGGCAAATCGTGCTTGTCAGCGACGCCGATCCGGCGACCACCGGCTGCGAGATCGCGACCGATCTCGCGGTGCCTTCGGTGCATCGCTTCGTCACCCCGCTCGTCTACGCTGTGCCCGTCCAGCTCATCGCCTATCACACGGCGGTGTTCATGGGCACCGATGTCGATCAGCCGCGAAACCTCGCAAAATCTGTGACTGTGGAATAAACTACAGCCTCGGATTTGCCTGATTTCTTTGTTTGAGCAAAGACATGGCGGATCATTGGAAGTTCTTCCGGCCGCGCCGTCTTGCTTTCGGCGGGCGCCTTTTCCCGCACGCGTGTTTTTTGGCTGTTTCCTTCACGTTTTTCAACTTGGCCCAGGCGGAAGATGCAGGGCTGAAGAACGGCGCAGTTTCGCTTGCCGCCGGTAAATACGACACGGCCGTGCGGCAGTTCTCGGCCACGATCAACGCGGATAACGTCGTGCCGGGGGAAGCTGCCAAGGCGCTCTATCTGCGCGGCATCGCCTACCGCAAGCTCAACCAACCGTCGCGCGCCATTGCCGATTTCGGCGCAGCGATGTGGCTCGGGCTGCCTGAGGGCGACCGCGTCAAGGCGCTGGTGAATCGCGGCCTTGCCTATCAGTCCGCGGGCCTCGCGAACCAGGGCCAGGCAGATATCGCGCTGGCGCGCAAATCCGGTGGCGGAGAGGTCGATCAGCTGATCGCCGAAGGCGGCGGCTCTGCCGAAGGCGCCGCCTCGGTTGCCGCGTTCTCGACCTCGGTCACGCCCGAGTCACAAGGCTCGAGCGCTCAGGCAGCTGCGGCGCCCGCTAGTGAGGCGCCGACCAAGACCGCGAGCAGCTCGGGCAAGTGGACGACGACCGCAAGTGCCGAGACGGGCGGGACATCGAGCGGCAATCGCGTGAGCCGCTGGTGGGGCTCACTCACCGGCTCCTCTTCTTCAGTGTCGGCCGCAACCGCGCCTGCCGAGAGCGCGTCGCCAACTCCGGCTCCCGCGAAACCTCAATCATCGGCACCGAGCACAGGGTGGGGAGCTCAGACGCAAGCGGGTGAAGCCGCCGCTGCGAGCGCTCCGCCGCCGGCGCCGAGCACCGGATGGGGTGCGCAGACTCAGCAAACCGCCAGCGCCACCGAGCCAACCAGCGCACCTCCAGCGCCGGCCAGCCCAGCTCGAGCGCCAAGCACGGGATGGGGCGCGCAGACGCAAGGGGGCGAAACCGTGGTGGCGAGCGATGCGAACCCAAGCGGAAGCAGGTGGAGCCGCTGGTTCTCCAAGTCTGCCGAGGCCGAAACTCCGGCCGCCGCGCCCGCAGCCGCAGCCGCGACGTCGGCCCCAGGCGGCGGTGGCTTCCAATTGCAGCTCGCGACCAGCCGGTCGGAGCAGGAAGCTCAGGCGCTGTGGAAGAAAGTGTCGAGTGAGAACCAGCAGGTTGCCGCCGCTCAGCCCGTCATTGAGAAAGTGGACATCGGCAATTTCGGCACCTTTTACAGTCTCAAGATCGGACCCTTCCCGGACAAGGCGGAAAGCCTTAAGGTTTGCAGTGCGCTAAAGCGAAACGGAGTGGACTGCTCTCTCGTGACGCAGTAATGCGCGCTAGGCCGCGTGACGCATAGGACTGGCGGGCGTCTGCGCGCAGAGTCCGTCAGCCTTTATTCCGGGTCCATGAAAGCTAAAGACAAGTCTGATCTCGTTGCCAAGCCGGACGACGAGACATCTTCGCAGGCGGACCAACTCGCCTTGCTTGCCGCAGCGGGCGAGCCTGCCTCGCTGCATATCGGCGCGCGGCTCCGCGGTTATTTCCTCACTGGACTCATCGTGGTTGGCCCGGTCGCCGTCACCCTCTACGTCGTGTGGTGGTTCATCAATCTGGTTGATGCCTGGGTGAAGCCGCTCGTTCCGCAGGCTTATCTGCCGGACACATATCTTCCCTTCCGCGTGCCTGGCGTCGGCCTAATCGTCGGCATTGTGCTCCTCATGGTGGTGGGGGCGCTCACCGCCAATCTGTTCGGGCGCAGCATCGTGAGCTACGGCGAGATGATGCTCGACCGCATGCCCGTGGTACGCGGGGTGTACCGGCTGGTGAAGCAGATCTTCACCACGGTGTTCTCCAAGAGCGGGACGTCGTTCAAGCGCGTGGGGCTGATCGAGTTTCCCCGGCGTGGGCTCTATTGCATCGTGTTCATGGCCGGCGACCCGCCGGTCGAGGTTGACGAGAAGATCGGCGGAGGCAAGCCGCTCATCACCGTGTTCATGCCGAACGGGCCAAACCCGACCACCGGCTTCATCGTGTTCGTACCGGCGAGCGAGGTGATCCCGCTCGACCTTGCGGTCGAAGACGCCGCCAAGCTCGTGGTCTCTGCCGGCCTAGTCGGGCCTGACCAGCAGCAGGAAGAACTGCGCAAGCTTGCCAAAGCGAGTGCCGCAAAGTCCGTGCATGAGGAAGAGCCTGTCGTTTAGGCTACGGCCTCAGCCCGCGCGCATCAGCTTGATCGCGTCGTCACGCTCGAACAAATAGAGCAGCAGCTTGAGCGGATCGGCATCCGGCGCCTTCAGGTCCGGATCGCGCGTGAGCTTGAGCCGCGCCTCGTCGCGCGCAGCCTCGAGCAGAGCTCCATGCTCCGGCAGGCTCGCGATACGAAACGCGGGCAGACCGCTCTGCCGGGTGCCCAGCACCTCGCCGCCGCCTCTGAGCTTCAGGTCCTCCTCGGCGATGACGAAGCCGTCCTCGGTACGGCGCATGACGCCAAGCCTCTCGCGCGCCGTGTCGGATAAGGGCTGGCGGTAGAGCAGGATGCAAGAAGACTCCTTGGCGCCGCGGCCGACGCGTCCGCGCAACTGATGGAGCTGGGCGAGACCGAAGCGCTCGGCATGCTCGATGATCATGATGCTTGCATTCGGAACATCGACGCCGACCTCGATCACCGTGGTGGACACCAGGATCAAGAGCGCGCCCGAGGCAAACGCGGCCATCACGCGATCCTTGTCCTTGCCGGCGAGCTTGCCGTGCACCAGGCCCACCTTGTCGCCGAAGCGAGCACGGAGCTCGGCGTGGCGCGCCTCCGCCGCGGCGATGTCGAGCACCTCGGATTCGGCGACGAGCGGACAGACCCAATAGACTTGTGCGCCGCTTTTGATCGCGCGGGTGATGCCGTCGATCACCTCGTCGATGCGCTCGAGCGGTACGGTGCGGGTGGCGACCGGCTTGCGCTCTGGTGGCTTCTCGTCGAGTCGCGACACATCCATGTCACCGTAGCTCGTAAGGAGAAGCGTGCGCGGAATGGGCGTCGCGGTCATCACCAGAAGCTCAGCACCGCTGCCGCCGCCCTTCTTTTGCAAAGCGAGCCGCTGATGCACGCCGAACCTGTGCTGCTCGTCGATCACCACGAGACCAAGATCCCGGAACGCGACATGCTCCTGGAACAGCGCGTGGGTGCCTATGAGGATGTCGATGCTGCCGCTGGCGAGACGCTCCACAATGGCGGCTCGCTCTCTCCCGCGTTCGCGTCCGGTGAGCAGCGCGATGCGCAAACCCGCGGGCGCGCCGAACTCGGTGATGGTCTTGAGATGCTGACGGGCAAGAAGCTCGGTTGGCGCCATCAGCGCGGCCTGCGCCCCGGCTTCGACCGCGGTGGCCATGGCGAGCAGAGCGACAACCGTTTTGCCGCTGCCGACATCGCCTTGCAGCAAGCGGAGCATGCGGTGAGGGCTCGCGAGATCGGCATCGATCTCGACGAGCGCGCGCTTCTGCGCCACGGTCAGCACGAACGGAAGGGCTGAGACAATTGCCTTGCGCAGTTTGCCAGGTGCGGCGAGCTTCCGCCCGGCGCGCCGCTTGAGCCTCGCGCGAATGACGGCAAGCGCAAGCTGGTTGGCGAGAAGCTCGTCATGAGCCAATCTCGCTCGGGCAGGCGCCGAGGGCGCGACATCTGCCTCACCCTCGGGTGCATGAAGTCGCCGGAGTGCGTCGGCAAAGGAAGGCCAAACATTCTTCGCGCGGTACCCTTCGTCCATCCATTCTGGAAATGCCGGCAGCCGTGCCAGCGCCTCGCCGATCGCTTTGCGCAGCGTGGTGTTGGTCAGGCCCGCAGTCAGCGGATAGATCGGCTCGTGCATCGGGAGAGCTGCCGTAGCATCGCGCTCGCCCTCGATGTCCACCACATGATCGGGATGAGGGATTTGCAGCCAGCCGTCATAGGATTCGAGCTTGCCCGAGACGAGGCGGCGACTGCCCACAGGCAAGAGGCGCTTCAGATATCCCGGGTCGGCATTGAAATAGACAAGCTCGAGCGCGGCGCCTGCGGAGTCCTCGACCAGGACCTTGTACGGCGCTCGTCCGCCGCGCCGCCCGCCGCCTGACCTGTGCTCCGTCACGGTCACTTCGAGGGTCGCAAGCTCGCCGATGCGCGCGTCGGCGAAGCGTGGCGTGATGGTACGGTTGATCACGCCGACCGGGAGATGCCATAGAAGGTCAATGATCCGCGCGTGGCTCGAGCGCTGCCCAACGAGCTTGTTGAGGAGCGCCTCAACCTTTGGGCCGACGCCCTTCAATGAGAGTACTGTGGCAAAGAGGGGCGCAAGCAGGGGAGGCCGCGTCGCGGACATTCCATCACCGTAAAGCAAATTTCGAGCGGCTTGACAGAGGCTAGCGCGCCCGGTCTAAACCATCCTCTCAGGCAAAAACCATGGTCATGTCCGGCAGTGATCTCGGAATGCGCCGCCGTCGCGCGCTTTGGCGGGCGACGCACCGGGGTTCCAAGGAGATGGACTTCCTGCTTGGCCGATTCGCCGAAGCGGCGCTCGACGGAATGAATGCCGCCGAGATCGGCGTGTTCGAGCGCCTGATCGACACGCCAGACCCCGACATCGAGATGTCGCTGTTCGGGGGTCAGTCGCTCGGTGAGACCGATCTCGACGAACTGATCGCCCGGCTCAGGCGTTTCCACGGCCTTGAGCAGGCGGACTAAACTCTAACGCTCTCATGGCAGTTAAGCCCTCGTTTCCATCCTTACCGGTCGAACGCCTGCTCAAAGCGCCGCATATGATCGCAAGCGGCGTTCCTGAAGGCCTGGATGCGCTCCTCCTCGGCGAGCTTGCCCGCCAGACCCCGCGGGGCGCGCCGATCTTGCACATCGCGCGCGATGCCAACCGCCTCGTCACGCTGGAAGATGCGCTCGCATTCTTCGCCCCCGACGTGACCGTGCTGACTTTTCCTGCCTGGGATGGCGTCCCTTACGACCGCGTCGCACCCAATGCCGACACCATTGCGCGCCGCATCGCCACACTTTCCGAGCTAACGCATCGGGAGACCGCGGGCAACACGTCGTCTCTTATCGTCCTCACCACGGTGAACGCCGTGGTGCAGAGAGTGCCCCCACGGGCGTTCATCGCCGCGTCGAGCATGAGGCTCGCAGCCGGCAATGCCGTGAGCATGCAGGAGCTCGTCGAGCGCCTCGAAGTTTCCAGCTACGGGCGCGCGGGCACCGTGACCGATCCAGGCCAATATGCAGTGCGCGGCGGCATCCTCGATCTCTATCCGCCGGGAGCCCAGCCGGTTCGCCTTGACTTCTTCGGCGACACGCTCGAATCGATCAGGGCCTTCGATCCGGAGACGCAGCGCACTGCTGCGCGGCTCGACAGTGTCGAGCTTCTGCCAATGAGCGAGCTCGTGCTCACGCCGGACGTCCGCCGCGCCTTCCGACAGCGCTATGTGGAGCTGTTCGGGCCGGTTACAGGCGACGACCCGCTCTACGAGTCGATCTCCGCCGGGCGCCAGCATCAGGGCATGGAGCATTGGCTGCCGCTGTTCCATGACCGCCTCGACACGCTATTCGACTATCTGCCCGGCGCCCTGGTCAGCCTCGACCCGCTAGTCGATGACGCCCGCACCAAGAGGCTCGAGCAGGTCGCCGATCACTATGAGGCGCGAGCGCAGGCGCTCGAGCGCAAGGCATTCGGCGCGCCGCCTTATCATCCTGTGCCTCCGGAAAGCATGTTTCTGAGCGAGGCCGAGTGGCAGCAAGCCCTCGCGTCGCGGCAGACGATTGCGCTCGATCCCTTCGAGCACCCCGAGACGCCTGGCGGCAAGATCGTCTCATTCGGCGGCCGGCAAGGCCACTCCTTTGCGGCCGAGCGCCAAACCGAAGGCGGCTATGTGTTCGACGCGGTGGTAGCTCACGCCAAACGCCTCAAGGGCGAGGACAAGCGCGTGATCGTGGCGTGCTGGAGCAATGGCGCCCGCGAACGGCTCGCCACGCTGCTGTGGGAACATGGCATAGGCGAGACTATGGGTGTGGAGAGCTTCGCTGACGCGATTGCGCTTCCGCACGCGACGACGGCGTTCGCCGTGCTCCCGCTGGAGACCGGCTTCGAGGCGCCTGGTCTTGCTGTGATCGACGAGCAGGACATCCTTGGCGACCGGCTGGTGCGCAAGACACGGGGCAAGCGCGGGGCGGACGTGCTCACCGAGGTGTCGAGCCTATCCGTCGGCGATCTCGTGGTGCACGCCGACCACGGCATCGGCCGTTTTGTCGGACTTACTGCCATCGAGGCGGCCGAGAAGCCACATGATTGCCTCGAGCTGCACTACTCCGGTGGCGACAAGCTCTATCTGCCCGTCGAGAATATCGAGCTACTCAGCCGCTACGGGTCGGATGAGGCAGGCGTTCAGCTCGACCGGCTCGGCGGCGTCGCTTGGCAGACGCGCAAAGCGCGCCTGAAGAAGCGCATCCGGGATATGGCGGAGAAGCTGATCAAGGTTGCGGCGCTGCGCGAGCTGCGCCAAGCGCCGGTGCTTACGCCGCCTAACGGCCTCTATGATGAGTTCTCGGCGAGATTCCGCTACGAGGAGACCGAGGATCAAGAGACAAGCATCGAAGCTGTGCTCGATGATCTCGCGAGCGGACGGCCAATGGACCGCCTGATATGCGGCGATGTCGGCTTCGGCAAGACCGAGGTGGCGCTGCGCGCGAGCCTCATCGCCGTCCTCGCCGGGAAGCAGGTTGCAGTGGTGGTTCCGACCACACTGCTCGCTCGCCAGCACTTTTATACCTTCACCGAGCGCTTCCGCGGCTTCCCGGTGAAGATCGCGCAAGCTTCACGACTAGTGACCGCCAAGGACCGCGCCGAGGTCAAGAAGGGCTTGAAGTCTGGCGACATCGACATCGTCATCGGCACCCACGCGCTGCTGGCTAAATCGGCCGAGTTCGCCAATCTCGGGCTCCTTATCGTGGACGAGGAGCAGCATTTTGGTGTGCAGCACAAGGAGCGGCTGAAGCAGCTTCGCGAAGACGTGCATGTGCTGACGCTGACCGCGACGCCGATTCCGCGCACTTTGCAATTGGCGCTGTCGGGCGTGCGCGAGATGTCGCTGATCTCGACCCCTCCGGTCGATCGCCTCGCCGTGCGCACCTATGTGACGCCGTTCGATCCCGTCATTCTGCGCGAGGCGCTACTGCGCGAGCGCTTCCGTGGCGGCCAGACATTTTATGTGGTGCCGCGCATCTCTGATCTCGACGACGCGGCGGCGTTCCTCGAAGAGCACGCGCCTGAGCTAAAGGTTGCGCGTGCCCACGGCCAGATCGGAAGCCGCGAGCTCGATTCTGTCATGAACGCCTTCTACGACCGCCAATTCGACGTGCTGCTCTCGACCTCGATCGTGGAATCGGGCCTCGACATCCCTTCCGCCAACACCCTGATTGTGCATCGCGCCGACATGTTCGGGCTTGCCCAGCTCTATCAATTGCGGGGCAGAGTGGGGCGGTCGAAGATCAGGGCCTACGCCTATTTCACTATTCCCGCCGATGCGCGGCTCACGCCTGGCGCCGAGAGGCGGCTCAAGGTGCTTCAGTCGCTCGACACCCTTGGTGCAGGCTTCGTGCTGGCGAGCCATGACCTTGACATCAGAGGCGCCGGCAATCTGCTCGGCGAGGAACAGTCTGGCCATATCAGAGAGGTCGGCTTCGAGCTTTATCAGTCCATGCTCGAAGAAGCCGTGGCCGCGCTGAGGGGCGGACAGGAAGGCGAAGTCGAGGATCAATGGTCGCCGCGCATCAATCTCGGCACTTCGGTTCTAATTCCCGAGGATTATGTGCCTGACCTGCAAGTGCGGCTCGGTCTCTACCGTCGGCTGTCCGGCGTCGAGACCCACGATGCGATCGAGGCATTTGCCGCCGAGCTGATCGACAGGTTCGGACCGCTACCCGAAGAGGTGCGGCACCTGCTCGATGTCGTCGAGATCAAAGGGCTGTGCCGTCAGGCTGGCATCGAGCAGATCGACGCCGGGCCCAAGGGCGCGGTGATCGCCTTCCGCAACAAGACCTTCGCCAATCCCGAGGGGCTCATCGCTTTCATCCGCGAGGAGGGGGCACGCGTGAAGCTGCAGCCGGACCATCGGCTCATCTACTACGCCAATTGGGCGACGCCAGAGGCCCGCCTTCAAGGCACCCGCGAATTGCTGAAGCGGTTGGTCAAGATCGCCGCCGCGGTCAAGCAAGCGGCCTAACCTCGCTCAGGGCGTGCTCGCGCCGTTGTTGGTCGCCGCCGTGCCCGAGGAGGGATCGATCCACCAAGTGTCGATCTGATAGCCGTAAAGCGGCGTGGTTGCGGGCCGCTTCAACTCACGCCAATGCGCGACCCACTGGCGCGGCAGGTGGAACAGCGGGATGACGTAGTCGCCCGACAGCAGCACGCGATCGAGGGCGCGCACCGCCGAGACGAAGCTTTGTTGGCCCTCGGCCTTCAGCATCGCATCGATCATGGCATCGACCGCGGCGCTCTTCACGCCAGGATAATTGAACGAGCCTTCGGTCACCGCTGCCTCGCTTCCCCAGCGGAACGACTGCTCGTTCCCCGGCGACAGCGATACCGGCCAGAAATACTGGATCATGTCGAAATCGTAAGTCTGCTTGCGCCGCTGATATTGCGCCGAGTCGATCTGGCGGATGCGCGCGTCGATGCCGACCTGCTTGAGCGCGCTGGCAAAGGTCAGGAGCAATCTCTCCTGCACCCGGGTTGCCGCCAGAATTTCGAATTGGAACGGCTCTCCCGTGGCGACATTGACGAGCTTGCCATCCTTGAGCTGATAGCCGGCGTCTTGCAGGAGCTGCAACGCCTCGCGCCGTCCATCGCGGTTCTCGCCCGAGCCGTCGCTGACGGGGAAGGAGAAGGTCCCGTCCATGATGGAGGGCTTCACCTCGTTGGCGTAAGGCGCAAGCAGCGCGCGCTCCGTCGCATCGGCAGCACGCCCGTGCGAGGACAGGTCAGATCGTGCGAAATAGCTTTCAGTGCGCGCATATTGGCCGTGGTACAGCGTGCGGTTCACCCATTCGAAATCGAACAGCTTGATGAGCGCCTGGCGGACGCGCGCATCGGCGAACAACGGCCGCCGTGTGTTGAACACGAGCGCCGACATGCCGGCTGGCGTTTCGACCGGCAGCTCCTCCTTGACGACGCGCCCGGCGCGGACGGCAGGAAAGTCGTAGCCTTCGGTCCAGCGGATCGGGTCCTCCTCGTTGCGAAATTGGACAAGGCCCGACTTGAATGCTTCGAACATCGAGCCGGCGTCACGGTAATAGTCGAAGCGGATCTCGTCGAAATTGTAGAGTCCGCGATTGACCGGAAGATCGCGGCCCCAATAGTTCGGGTCGCGCTTGAAGCTGATCGACTTGCCGGGATCGACCTTGTCGATCAGGTAGGGACCGCTGCCGATGAGCGGGGTCAGCGTTGTCTTCTCGAATTGATCCGGATTGATGAGGTGCTTCGGGAGGACCGGCATCAAGCCCATAATCAGCGGCATCTCGCGGTCGCCGCTTTGATCGAAGGTGAAGCGCACCTTGCGCTCACCGGTCTGCTCCACCTTGGCGACTTTACGATAATAGGAGCGATGGTTTGGCCGCCCGTGATCGCGTAGCAAGGCATGTGAGAAGATGACGTCGTCGACGGTGATCGGCGTCCCATCGGAGAATTTCGCATTCGGGTTCAGCGTGAACTCGACGTAGCTCCGATCGGGCGGCGTCTCGACGCGCTCGGCGATCAGCGCATAGATCGTGAAGGGCTCGTCATTGGCCCGCGCGAGCAAGCTCTCATAGACATAGTCGCGGACGCCGTCGGCCGGCGCGCCCTTGACGATCAACGGATTGAGACTGTCGTAAGAGCCCTGCATGGCGAAGACGGCGCGGCCCCCCTTGGGTGCATCTGGATTGGCATAGGGAAAATGCGTGAAGCTAGTGGCCTCGAGCGGCTTGCCGTGCATTGCGATGCCTGAAGGGGGCTCTCCGCATGCGCTGCCAGGAAGCAACAGGAGGAAGGCCAGGGCCGGCCATGAAATAGGGGCTTTCAACGGGCAGCGCGCGTGGCTATAGATGCATTCCGCATTGCAGCAGGAGTTAAGGGTAACATCGCCCGCAACGCAATCTTGCGCTAGGGCTGTCACGCGGTATGGAAGGGTTACGGGGCGCTGGCGAAGGACCTGCAAAGTCCTGCGTTTCAAGGCTAGCAGCCACGGCTACGCCTCAATTCGGGTATTGACCCTATAGACACGGGACGCGGGACACGGGGGTCGTCCGGTCACAGACCCAAACCTGCCCGCCAAGAGAGGAAAGGTCGTAATGGTCTGGTCCAGGGTTCGATCGAACAAGCTGAGCCGCTACATGGCTCGACTGATGTTGTTTGCCGGCGCGGGTGCGCTTGTCTTGGGGTTGGCGCTGCCTGTGGCGCTCGCCCAGCAGGTGCAGCCCAAATCATCCGCAGCGCCAAAATCGCAACCGGCCGCGCCCTCCGCACAAGCTCCTGCCGGCACTGCTCCTGTCGCCGGCACTGCTCCTGTCGCCGGGACTGCTGGTGACGCCGCTGCCGGCGGGGCGCCGGAGGATGCGTGGGTCAAGCTGTGCATGAAGAGCGAGCAGACCCAGAACAAGGAGATCTGCCTCACCAATCATGAGGGCCTCGAGCCCAACACGGGCATGGTTCTGATCGCCGCCGCCGTGCGCAAGGTGGAGGGCGAAGATAAGCAGCAGCTTCTCGTCAGAGTGCCGACCGCTTACGCGCTGGTGATCCCGGCCGGCGTGCAGATCAAGATCGACGACGGCCAACCGATCCAGCTGCAGTACACGATCTGCTTTCCGACAAGCTGCCAGGTCCAGCTCGAACTGACCAAGGAAATGTTCGACAACATGCGGAAGGGCAAGCAGATGGTCGTCGCTGCGATGAACATTCAGCAGAAGACCATGGGCTTTCCCGTTCCGCTGACCGGCTTCGCCAAGGCTTATGACGGCCCGCCGGTCGATAGCGCGAAATACGAAGAGTCGCGGCGCCAGCTAATGGAGACGTTCCGCAAACGGCAGGCCGAGCTTGCCGCGAAAGCCCAAGAGGCGCAGCAGAAGAAAGAGGCGCAGCAGACGCCACCGGCAGGCGCCGGCGCTCCTGCCGCCGCAGCACAGAAGAAGCCTGCGGCACCAGCTCCGGCGACGCCATAAGAAGACAGAGATCTTTAGTAGATCAAAATGGCCGCTCCGGCATCCGAGGCGGCCTTTCGCTTTCCCGGGTCAGCAGATGCTGCTCAGTGCTCTTGCAGGTAGCGGAACTGGAAGACGCCGTTCTTCAAGTCTTCGAACAGCTCAGACACCTGCGGATGCCGCAACGGCTCGTCGGAGGCGTCTGGCACGAGGTTCTGCTCCGAGACATAGGCGATGTACTCCGTCTCCGCATTCTCGGCGAGCAGATGATAGAAGGGCTGATCCTTGCTCGGCCTCACGTCCTGGGGAATGGAACGGTACCACTCCTCGGTGTTGCTGAAGGTCGGATCGACGTCGAAGATTACGCCGCGAAACGGATAGACGCGGTGGCGCACCACCTGGCCGATCTGAAACTTGGCGTTGCGGGAATGCATATCGACACCTAGCCCCTGCGAGTCCTTGTTAACGATAAGACCGAAGGTCAGTCTGGCTGTCAACGTCCCTTACGGGTTGTCCTCAAGACCGGGTTGTCCTCAAGACCACCGGCGATTTGACCACATGAACTGCTCAGGCGTCTCGCGGATCCAGGTCTCGAAATAACGCTGGATCGCCGCGGTGATGGAGCGGATGTCCTCTGCCTGGTTGCTGGTGCGCGGGATCGACAGCTCGTTGACATTGACATCGAAGCAGGCGCGCTTGCCGATGCGCATGCAACGCCCGATCCAGATGCGTGCGCCTACCCTTCGCGCGATCATGGCGGCGATCGGCATGCTCTTGGCAGGGTGGCCGAAGAACGGCACCTCGATGCCGTTGGCGTCGTAGAGGTCGGAGATGAAGCCGAGGCGGCCGCCTTGGCGCACGTAATCCATGATGAGGCGCGCGGTTTTTTGCGTCTCGTCCTGGCCTGCGGCGCGGCCGCGTCCGAACAGCCCGCCAGGATAGAGCCTTTCGCGCTGGGAGCGGAGATACCGGTCGACGTAAGGATTCTTGACCTGCCGGTAGACTCCGGCAGGACGGACACCGGCGAGCGTCACCGGCCACATGCCAAGCTCCCAGTTGCCCATATGCATAGTCACGATCAGCACCGGGCCCATCTTCTCCCGGTAGCGGGTGATCCAATGGCCGTTGGTGACATGGAGCCTGTCAGGCTCGTTCAGGATGCGGTCGATACACATAGTCTCGACCATGACGCGGCCGAGATTCTCCCACATGGCGCGTGCGATGCGCTCGCGCTCTTCCGGTGTCTTCTCCGGAAAGGCGCGTTCGAGATTGGCGAGCGCGCGCTTGTGCCTTCGGTTATATGGCGCAATCCACCGCCACATCTTGGCGGAGATGGCGCACGCCGCGTCGAGCGGCAACAGGCGCACGAGCCCGATCAGGAAGCGCAAGCCGACATACTCGACCTGGTAACGCAGGTCGAGAAGCCGCGAGACTTTGATAGGCTTAGCCAAGAGGACCGCGTCCTCCCGTTGTTAGACCTGAAGAGCAGTGAGAGGAACCTCGTGGCAAAATGGCGGCAAAGGCGTCAAGTCTGGCGGCGAAAATCAGCCAGCGCCGGGCCGCATCAGCGTCGGAAGCTCGCTCGGAGGCGTCAATCCGAGGCGCATCACCATGCGCCGCAAAGGGGACAGCGCCTTAAGCCCATGCGAGATGAGTCCCCGCGCCGCCTGAACCGGAAGAAATGGGCTGAGCAACGAACGGCTCAACAGATCGACGCCCAGCGTGCGCGACATGATGTCGAGCTGGCGCGTACGCCGATAGGAGGCGAGCACGTCATCCGCGCCCGGATCGCCGTTTCGTCTGAGCGCGGCAGCAACGCAGTCCGCGAGCGCCGCGGCGTCGCGGAAGCCGAGATTGAGGCCTTGTGCGCCGATTGGCGGCAGGATGTGCGCCGCTTCACCGACCAGTGCCGTGCGGTTTGCGGCAAGCGTATCGGCGCTGAGCCCCGCCACGGGGAATTCGACGCGCGGTCCAAGCGAGGAGATTGAGCCGAGTAGACCTCCAAGCCGCGCGCCGAGCTCCTCCTCGAAGCGCTCAGGATCGAGTTGCATCAGGGTCGCGATCTCGGAGCGAGCCCCGACCAAGATCAAGCTCGAGGCGTAGGCGTCGGGCAGGGGCACGGTAGTTACCGACCCATTCTCCTTGTGCAGCTCGGTCGAGACACCTCGGTGCGGCACGGCATGGCGGAAGCTCGAGGCGATGGCGGCCTGATCGTAGCGGCGCTCGGTGATGTTGATGCCGGCGCTCTTGCGGCAGACTGAGCGCCGGCCGTCAGCACCGACGACGAGACGCGCCGCAATCCGCGCGCCATCGCTTAAGTTGAGGACTGCTCTACTACGGTCGATAGCGATCGCTTCGACATTCGCCGCCACGACCGAAGGCAAAACCTCGCAAGCGCGCGCGTAGAGCGCCGAGATGAGCGCGGTGTTGGGGATGTTGTAGCCGAAGGCCTCCAGCCCAAGCTCGCTTGCCTTGAACTCGATATCGGGCGCGCGGAGCAGGCTGCGTGAAGCATCGACGATCCGGATTGCCTTGAGCGGCGCAGCCTCGCTTCTGAGCCTGTCCCAGACCTTGAGGGTCTTGAGCAGATCGACCGAGCTCGCGAGCAGCGCCGCGCTTCTCGTGTCCACGGCATTTGAAACGGCATTGTTCGGCAGTGGCCCAAGCGTGACCACGCTCGCGCCGACTGTTCCGAGAGCGAGCGCGGCGACAAGGCCGGAAGGACCTGTCCCCACAACCGCAACATCATAGATTCTGTCGGCTGAAGGGCTTTGGCTTGCCGCGCTCATTACGGCTTTGAAATCCCGAGAGAAGAAAGAGAGTTGATTGCTCACCGTAGCTTCGTCCTAC
>JBKOWI010000066.1:0-10409 GCA_046724315.1 Pseudomonadota bacterium
CTTCGGCACCGGGCCCTGCTTTTCCCGCTTGAAGGCCGGATTGAACTCCGTCTCAAGCTCGGTCCCCGGCACCGCCCGAGAGCCCATGTTGCGTCCATGAGCCCGCAGGCGCCGCACCTCGTCCCGCGCTTCATCAACGCCTCATGATGCGCCCTTCAACTGGACGAGGCGAAGACACGATACTTGAGGTTTGGAGCGCGGGGATAACTGACCCACCTTCACCCAACTCCTGTCATGCCCGGCCTTGCGCCGGGCATCCACGATTTGAGGAAGTGCCATTGTCGAAATCGTGGATGGCCGGGCCAGGCCCGGCCATGACACCGTTTTCGTGAGAGAGGAGTCGACTAGCCCAGCGCGTTTTGCAGTTGGCGCTTCGACATCTTGGAACGGCCCTCGATGCCGCGGGCCTTGGCGCGCTTGTAGAGTTGCGCCTTGGTCGGGCCTCCGCTGCGCGAGCGGCTGCGCGCAGCCTTGCGCCCCCGCGCCGTCCTTCGTGTCGCATTCTTGCCGCCCATGGCGCGGCTCGATTCCCGACGCCCGCGAGCGCCGACATGCGACTTGCCTTCGTGCTCCTGCTGGCCGGTCTCTCCTCTCGCCTCTTTGCGCTTGTTCTTGGCGAGGCTTCGCTTGTTCTGCTTCTTGCTTGCGTATTTCGACGCTGCGGACTCGCTCAGCGCGATGGCAATCGCCTGACGGCGGCTCTTGACCTTGCCGCCGCGCCCTCCGGGACCGCTCTTGAGCTCGCCATGCTTGAATTCGTGCATGACGCGGCCAGCGGTCTTCCTCTGACTTGGTGATGATTTGGCCATTTGACACCTCGTTTCTTTGCCGGGGGTGTAAACGCCAAGCGAAACAAGTCGTTGCAATAGGCGATGTTAGGGGCGCGGGTGACGAAACGGTCGCACCCCCGCCCCGCAACCTCGCCCTCAAGCTCCGCTTTTTTCTGTCAGCCAAAGGAGGAGGATTAACTATGGCAAACCTTGACATTGCAAGGAACGCGCGCTGGCAGAACGTAGCCAACTTCGTGCTCGGCGCGTGGCTCTTCATCTCACCTTGGGTCCTTGGCTTCAGCGACGCCGGAAAAGTGGCGACGAACGCCTGGATCTTCGGCATCATCATCGCGCTTCTCGCCCTGTCGGCCATCTTCGCCTACCAGAGGTGGGAAGATGGCTGACGGCAGCCATCGGCGTCTGGGTGTTCATCTCCCCATGGGTGTTGGGCGCGGTATCGAACGCGCGCATCCTGTGGAGCTCGCTGGTCGTCGGGGCGTTGCTGGTGATTCTGGCGCTCTGGTCGTCCTCGCTCGAGCACGGATCCGGAGCGATCGTAACGCGACGCTGACGCGCGAGCCCAAAGTCAGAGCAGAATAAGCGGCGAGGCGGGTTGGCCCATGGGGGGCCCCCGCCTCACCGTTAGGCGGGTTTGCCGACCGATTGACCCGCGGAGGCCGAAGCGCGCTTCTTCTCGGCGAGCTTCACCGTATAGATCGAGAGCTCGTAGAGCAGCACGGTGGGCAAGGCGAGAGCGATCTGGCTGATCGGGTCGGGCGGGGTGAGCACGGCGGCGACGACGAACACGCCGAGGATCGCATAGCGGCGCTTCGCCTTGAGCTGGTCGGCGGTGATCAGCCCTGTGCGCGCGAGCAGAGTGAGCAGAACCGGCAGTTGGAAGCAGATGCCAAAGCCCAGGATCAGCGTCATGATCAGCGAGAGATATTCGCTCACCCGCGCGGTGAGATGAATCTGAACCTGGGTATCGCCGGTCTGCTGCATCGACAGGAAGAATTTCATGGCGAGCGGCATGGCGACGAAATAGACGAGCGCAGCGCCGGCGAGGAACAGGATCGGTGTCGCGATGAGGAACGGGAGAAACGCCTGGCGCTCGCTGCGGTAAAGGCCCGGCGCCACGAACATGTAGATCTGGGAGGCGATCACCGGGAAGGCGATGAAGATCGCGCCGAATAGAGCGAGCTTGACCTGGGTGAAGAAGAATTCCTGTGGCGCGGTGTAGATCATCTCGATCGGCGCGTCGGTGCCCGCGGCGAGCCGATAGGGAAACAGCAGTAGGTTATAGATCGGCTTGGCGAACCAGTAGCACACGAGAAAGGCGACGAAGATCGCGAGCAGCGACCAGATCAGGCGGCGGCGCAGCTCGATCAGATGCTCGATCAAAGGCGCCTTGGTGGCCTCGATGTCCTCGTGGGTCATGGGCCTGGCTCCGCGGTTTTCTTGACGCGCTTTGCGCGCGGCGTCTTAGGCTTGGCGGAGGCCCGCTTCTTGCGCGGCGCGGGCTTCGGTTTGGTCTCGGGAACGGTCGCGGCAGCCCCGGCCGATTGAGCATTGGGAACTGAAGGCTGCGGGGTCGGCTTCGGCAGCATCACCGGCTTGTCGATGGGAGCCTTGAGGTCGACCGAGGGCGTATTCTCGCGCACGCTGTCGATCGCTTTACGCACCTCGTCAATCTCGCTTTCGCGCATGGCCTCTTCGAACTGGCTCTGGAAGTCGGAAGCGGCGCGCCTGAGCTTGCCGGCATAGTGGCCGAAGCTGCGCATCAGCCGCGGCAGGTCCTTTGGACCCACCACCACGATCGCCACCACGGCGATAACAAGAAGCTCCGACCAACCGATGTCGAACATAGTCGTGATTTACGCGCGCGATTTCGGAAGCGCCAGGCGGTCAATGGCCGCCCTTCGTATCAGCCCGATTTCCGGGTGCGCGTGACCTTGGCTCTCGCAGGGGTCTTGGCCGGGCGGGCTCCGACTTCCGCCTTGTGCTCGATGACCTTGGGCTCGGGCTTGGCAGGCTCGGCCGGCTTCTCCTCGTCCTCGGCCATGCCCTTCTTGAAGCTCTTGATCCCTTGCGCGACGTCGCCCATCAGCTCGGAGATCTTGCCGCGCCCGAACAGAAGCACGAACAGCACGAGCACGATCAGGATATGCGACCAGCTCAATCCCATTTGACGGTTCTCCAGCGCGAGGGCTCGCCTCGCGCGGCTAGAATTCAGCAGCACTATGGCAGCAAAGGCAGCCCGGTCGCAAGCCGCGCTCCGGGGTTATTGTGAAGGGGCCGGCTCGCCGTTCTCCGCCTCGAAGACCAGCACCGCGCCGGCATCGATGGAAACGCCGATCTCCGCGCCTTGCGGCGGAACGTCTGCCTCCCGCACGCGGGCAAGGATCGGGGCGTCCAGCCCCTGCACGGCAAGCTCGACCAGGGCGATGTCGCCCAAGAAGCGGGCGTCGAGCACGCGGGCCGGCACCCCCTGCCCGGCGCCGAGCAACCGCACGCCGCGCTGGCGCACGCAAACGATGGCGTCGGCGCCATCGGGCAGGCCGTTGGCCAAGAAGCGGCCGAGTGGAGTGGCGGCACTCCCTTGCTCCACGCGGGCGGGAAGCTCGTTCAGGTCAGAGAAGGTGCGCGCGGCGAGGATATCCTTGGGCGCGCGGTAGAGGTCAAGCGCATCGCCGGTCTGTACGATACGCCCTGCCCGCATCAGCGCCACGCGGTCGCCCATGCGCATCGCCTCCTCGGCGTCGTGGGTAACGACGATCGAGGTGGCACGCGTCTCATGCAGGATGGCGAGCGTCTCCTCGCGCATTTTTTCGCGAAGTCGCGGGTCGAGACCCGAGAACGGCTCGTCCATCAGAAGCACGCTCGGGCGGGGCGCGATGGCGCGGGCGAGCGCCACGCGCTGCTGCTCGCCGCCGGAGAGGATATGCGGATATTCGTTGGCATAGTGGGCGAGGCCGACGCGATCCAGCGCCGCATGAGCCTCGGCCTTGGCTTCGCGGCGAGTAAGCGATCTCAGCCCGAAGGCGGCATTGTCGAGGATCGAGAGATGGGGAAAGAGCGCGAAGTCCTGGAACATCAGCCCGACGCCCCGCTTCTCCGGCGGAACGAAGCGCTCAGGCCCCCCCACCTCCTGCTCGTCGAGAAGAACGCGGCCTGCGCTTGGCCGCTCGACGCCGGCCGCGATCCTGAGCAATGTGGACTTGCCGCAGCCAGAAGGCCCGAGCAGGCAGAGGATTTCGCCTGGCGCGATGTCGAGGCTCACATGGTCGAGCGCGAGCGTCGCGCCATAGCGGCGCGACAGGTCGTCGAAGGTGAGCCGCGCGGCGAAGCTGACCGCGGCCTTGCCGCGTCCCGCGCCAGTGCGCCGCGCTTTGCCGTTGGTCAGGGCGCGGCCGCGCGCTTTCAGGGCTTCGAACATCGCGCTGATCTAGGCGGTGAAACGTGTTCGGCGCAACCCCGAGCCGTCAACCGAGGCCGGACCGGACCGACGAAAGCCAAATGGCGTAGGAAATTGCCGCCAGCGTCTTGTTCGCCGATACTCAAACCCTGCCATCGAGGGATAAGCGCAAGCGATGACCAAGACCACGCCTCACATCAGAGTCCATCATCACAATGACTACCTGATCTCCTTCTACGCAGGCCGGGATCAGTCGGAGCGCCATCTCAAGGAGCGGAATTGGCTCGACGATTCCGCGTTAAAGCTCGGCACAGCCATGTACGCCATCCACAGCGGCGCGGAGGCCGTTGTCTACGATACCTTCGCCAGCGTGGCCCATGCGGAATTCGTGCGCAGCTATCTCGAACAATTGGGGATTCGGAAATTCACCGCGGTCCTTAGCCATTGGCACCTCGATCACATCGCCGGCAACGCGGCATTCGACGACGGCGACATCATCGCCACGTCGCTCACGCGCGCCGCGCTTCTGAGGCACAAGGTCGACATCGAAGCGGGCAAGGTCTGGGGGACGCCGCCCATCGCGCCGCTGATATTGCCCAACATCGTGTTCGACAACCACCTGGAGCTCCGCGTGGGAGAAATTGAGCTCGAGCTCCGCCGCATGAACATCCACAGTATCGATGGCTGCGTCGTCTATCTGCCGCGTGACAAGTTCCTGCTCGCGGGCGATACGCTCGAAGATCCGCTAACCTACATGATCGAGTTGGAGAATCTCGCCGAGCATTTGAGGCAGCTCAAAGAGATGAAAGGTTGGGATATCGCCAAGATCCTTCCCGATCACGGCGACCCGGACATCATCAGAGCAGGCGGATACGACAAGACCTTGATCGATGCGACCGTGGATTACATCACCCAGATGCTGTCGAGAGCCCACGATGCCAACTATCTGGACGGCTCGATGGAAGACTATCTCGCCCACTCGGCGGCGAAGGGCTGGATCAGGCCCTTCGAGCCCTACCGGGAGGTGCACGAGCAAAATCTCAAGCTCGTCCACGACTATTGGAAGGACAAGACGCTGCCGGAGGTCGCCCCCTAGTCAGGCGGGCTCGCCACTGCCTTCGTCCTCGGCGAGAGGCTCTGCCGCAAGCGGCTCGTCCTCCAAAGGCTCCTCGTCCTCGCGGAGGTCGAGAGCGTCATTGGGATTGGGCATGGAGAAGCCGGGTGGCAGGTTCGAATCGAGCAGGCCCGCGCCCTTGAGCTCGTTTAGCCCCGGCAGGTCCTGGATCTGGTCGAAGCCGAAGTGCTCGAGGAAGCTCGCCGTGGTGCCGTAGGTGACCGGGCGTCCCGGCGCGCGACGGCGTCCGCGCAACTTGATCCAGCCGGTTTCGAGCAGAATATCGATGGTGCCTGAGGACGTGCTAACGCCTCTGATCTCCTCGATTTCGGCGCGGGTGACCGGCTGGTGATAGGCGATGATGGCAAGCGTCTCAAGCGCAGCCCGCGACAGGCGGCGCTGCTCGACTGCCTGCTTCTCAAGCAGGAAGGAGAGATCATCCGCGGTGCGGAATGCCCATTTGCCGGCGACCTTCACCAGATTGACGCCGCGCGCGGCATAGAGGCTCTGCAGCTCCTCGAGCAGCGCGATCATGTCCTCGCCCTCGACGAAATGCTGGGCGAGCGCCGCCTCGTCGAGCGGCTCTGAGGCCGCGAACAGCAGCGCCTCGACGATGCGCAGCTTCTCCCGCCGGTCGGTCGACTGCAGCGCGATGACATTGGAGGGAAGCGGCAAGAGAAGCCGCGGGCCGCCGCGCTCGCGCTCCGTCTCGTCTTCCGTCATGACCGGTACCCTACTCAATTGGTTCGCTGTCATTCCCTCCCCCTTAGCTGTTCCTCGCTAGGCCTCATCTCAAGCGACCCGCATGCGCCGGCGGATCAAGAGCGGCGCAAACGACTTCGCTTGCCGGATTTCGAGCGCGCCTTCGCGCGTCATCTCAAGCGTCGCCGTGAAACTCGACGCAAGCGCGGTTTTTCTCAGCTCGGGCTCGACCAGAAACTCGGCGAGAAGTTGGTCGAGCGGAGCCCAGTCGCAATCGATACCGAGCAGACGCTCAAGCTCGGCGCGCGCCTCTTTCAGCGACCACACCGTGCGCTGCCTGATTTGCCAGGTGCGGATTGCGGTGCGTTGCCGCTGCTGCGAATAGGCCTTGAGCAGGTCGTAGACATTAGCCTCGTAGATGCTCTTGCGGGTGATGCGGATGGGCTCTGGAGTCCCGCGCGCGAACACGTCGCGGCCGAGCCGCTTGCGCGTCATGAGCTGCGCCGAGACTTCACGCATGGCATGCAGGCGCTTCAGCCTGAAGGCGAGGAGCGCGGCAAGCTCGGCCCCGGTGGGCTCACCTTCCTCGTCCTTCTCAGCCGGAAGCAGGAGCTTCGATTTGAGAAAAGCGAGCCAGGCCGCCATGACGAGATAGTCGGCGGCGACCTCAAGACGCAGGCGGCGCGCCTCGGCGATGAAGTCGAGATATTGCTGGGCGAGCGCGAGCACGGAGATCTTGGCGAGGTCGACCTTTTGCGTGCGGGCGAGCGCGAGCAGAAGATCGAGCGGGCCTTCGAAGCCCTCGACATCGACCACCAGCGTGTCACCAGGCCCCGCCTCGAGCCGCGGGTCCTCGTTCTCCCAATCGGAGATCATATCCGGCCCGCCTGGCTCTTCGCTCATCGGCGTCTCGCGCGCGCTCATGCCACCCTCGTGCCTGCCGCCTCGGTGACGAGCGCCATGGCTTCGGCTTCATCGAAGGGCTGCGGCTTATGGAAGAGGCTTAGTGCGCGCGCAAAGCGCTCGGCGGCAAGTCCCTCGAGCGGCGGCACCGCGCCCGCTACCTCGACCATCTCCTTGAAGTCGCCGCTGCAATGGAGCGCGACATCGCAGCCCGCCTCGATCACTGCACGGGCGCGCTCAGCGAAGGGGCCACCAAGGGCTTTCATGCCGATGTCGTCGCTCATCAGAAAACCGGTCAACCCGATGAAATCACGAATCACTTTCCTGATTATAACTGCCGACGCGCTCGAAGGTCGCGCAGCATCGAAGGCCGTCAGCAGGACATGGGCCGTCATGGCAAGCGGCGCTTCGCGAAGCGCCTGGAAAGGGCGGAAATCAACGGCTTCGAGCTCTGCCGCTGAGGTGTCGATGCGCGGGAGCGCAAGATGGCTATCGGCCTTCGCCCGCCCGTGGCCGGGCACGTGCTTGATCACCGGCAGAACGCCGCCGGCGAGACACCCTTCCATTACCGCGCGTCCAAGCGCGATCACCGCCTCGGGATTGGTCGAGAAGGCGCGATCGCCGATGATTTCGTGCGCGCCTCTCTCGGGCACGTCGAGGACGGGCGTGCAATCGACGGTAATGCCACAGTCGTGGAGCTCCTGCGCCATTAGCCGCGTTCCAGCGAAGGCGGCCTTCTTCGCCATCTCCTGGTCGGTCTCATAGAGCAGGCCATAGCAGCGGGCGGGTGGCATGTTCCGCCAATGCGGAGGGCGAAGCCGCTGAACGCGGCCTCCCTCCTGATCAACGAGGACCAACGCGTCGTCGCTCTCGACCGCCTCGTGGTAAGAGCGGACGAGTGCCCGGATCTGCTGAGGCGACTCGCAGTTCCGTGCAAACAGGATCAAACCGCAGGGCCGTTCCACGGCGAAGAAACGCCGCTCTTCGTCGCTGAGCTTCAGCCCGGCGCAGCTTGAGATGAAGGCTTTGAAGTCCACGACGCGGGGTAACGTGCGTCGCGCCTTCCGGTCAAGGGCGCTCGGTGCGGTTCCGCTCTCTATTGCGCCGTCACCAGGCAGTCAGGCAGGCCTTGCGACTTCAGCTGCGTGCAAAGCTTCGCGGCCGCCGCCTTGTCGGCGATCGGGCCGATGCGCAACCGGTACCACACGCCTTTGGCGCCTAGGTCAGCCTTCTGCACCATGGGCCGGTAGCTGGCGAGCAGCGTCGGATATTTCTGCTGCATGTCAGCAAAGCTCGCGAGCGCCTCGGTCTGGTTCTTCTTCGACCCGACCTGGACGACATATTTGGTCGGCGTGGCAGCAGGCGTGATCGAAGCGGTCTGTGTCGCCGGCTTGGGCTTCGCTGCCGGAACCGGCATGTCAGCGGCCTGTTGTGGAGCCGCAGCCGCGGCGGCAGCAACCGGCGCAGGCGCCGCGGCCGCATCGGCGGCAGGAGCTTGAGCAGGAGCCGGGCTAGCAGCGGCAAGCTGAATGTCGGTCGGCGCCTCGGCAGGCGCGGCTCCGGCAGGCGGCGCCATGACTGAGCCGTCAGGGCGCACGACCATAGTCTTCACCTTACGCGGACCGCCGTCGGCGGCATTCGGATCGTCGACGGCGGCGACCGTCGCAGGCGCCGAGCTATCCACGGCTTGAGTGGTCGGCGGCGCGCCAAGATCAGTCGGTGCAGCCGCGCTGGCGGTATCGGTGGAAGGCGGCAAGGCAGGAACGGCAACGTCCTCCTGGCGCGGTACGAGATGGTCAGCCTCTGGCTCATCGCCGTTCTGCAGCCGATCGTAGATCAGCTTGTTCTTGTGGGGGAAATCCTTGCCGCCAGGATCGTCGGGCGCCTCTTTGACCGGCCGCGCATCGGCCGTGACGACAGGAGGCTGGTCCCCTGCGCCAATGCCGCCGCCGCTCTGCTTGTAGGCGAAGGCAAGGGCACCGCCGAGCGCAATCGCGCCAAGGAGGGCGCTCCCGACCATGAAGGCGCTGCGGCCCTTGATCGAAAAGCCTAGCTTGGAACGGGCGCCAGGTGGCGGAAGCACCTGACCCTCATCGAGAAAATCGGCATCCACGCGCTCGCTTTCATAGAAGTCCTGAGCGCGCCGGTGCGGGGTCTCCATCGAGCCGAGAGCTATCTGCGGCGGCTGATCGTAAAGTGCGTCGAAGGCCTGCAACTGGCGGCGAGGATCGCTCGGCGGAACGTCCCCCGAATGCGAGGGCATTCCGTAATCGTGTGAAGGCTCCTCGGTGAACGCGCTGAAGCCGTGATCGGCCTGGGGTTGCGCCTGGGCATAACCGCCGCTGTCCGAATCGGGACCGTGCTCTTGAGGATCGAATGAGGACTCGGAGAAGCTCGCATCCTGGAAGTTTGAATCGAAGCTCTGCTCGGGGAAGCTCGCATCGGCGAAGCTCTGATTGCCGAAGTTCTGGTTGTTCCCGAAGTTCGCGTCGGCGAAATTCTGATCCGAGAAGTCCTGCTCGGAGAAGCTTGCGTCCGCGCCGTTCCGGCCTGGGAAGCCTGCATCAGTGAAACTCTGGTCTCTGAAGGATTGGCTCGGAAAGGCCTGACCGCCGTTATAGCCAGAGTTGGAAAAGCTCTGGGACGCCGCCGGCTCTACTTCCTGGAAGCTCGGCGAGCGGACCTGCTGACTGGCATTGCGATAGGCCGTCTGGAAATCGGAGGCCTGGTAGCCCGGTGTCGCGGTTTGCAGATGTGAATAGTCCGGAGCGGCAGAGGGTTGCGAGCTCTGATAAGAGGGCGCAGCGGCCGGTTGCGGGCTTTGATAGGACGGGACAGAAGCCGGATAGCTCGGTTGGCTTGGTGCTTGCGGATAAGAGCTCTGGTAATTCAACGGCGCTTGGCTTGGCGCCGGCGGGCTCGGCGTATAGGAAGAATAGCTTGGCTGGGTGGGCTGCGGAGCCGGCTGACGCTGCTCGTTCCCGCGCGTTACCGGCGTATAGTTCGGCATCTGCGCAAACATCGGACTGCTGCCACCAAACATTGGCCGCTGTCCCGTAGCCGGCTGACCCGGCCTTCCCCCTCCATGCGCCATAGGTTTTACCTCGCTCGGTTGAGCTTTGAGCGCGTTGTTGCCCCAAGTCTGTGCGCTTGGAGCCTTTCCCACACTCGCTGTGCTGGCGAAATCTGACTGTGACCCCGGGTTCGGACCGGCCTTACGGCCATGCCCGTCTTCTCGCGTGGACATGGTACTTCCCTCAAACCACCCCCCGCCCCGGTTCAGTCTCAGTGAAGCTCTTGTAAGGCTTCAACGCCGAGAATCCCCAAACCTGACGACAAAACACGCTTCGTGGCCGCTACAAGGGCTACACGAGCACGCGTTAACTCTCGGTCGTTCTCGTAAATAAATCGTAATTGTGGCAAGTCTTTGCCTCGGTTCCAGAGGCCGTGGAAGTCCGCCGCAAGATCATAGAGATAGAAGGCAATACGGTGCGGCTCATGGGCA
>JBKOWI010000119.1:0-1890 GCA_046724315.1 Pseudomonadota bacterium
TGATCCTTGACGTCGGCCTGGTATGGGACGCCAAGACGACCATACGTCGGGCCAAACTGTTCGAACCGTTTAGGTTGACATGGATAGAGGAGCCGCTTCACCCGGATAACTTACGGGGATACGCACGCGTGACCGAGGCCGTCGACACGCGGATCGCTGCCGGCGAGGAAGAGGCCACTCTGGCCGGGTTCACGCGGCTTATGGATATCGGCGGAATTGACGTGGTTCAAATTGACATGACGCGCTGCGGATTGAGCCAAGCTATGAAGATCGCCGCAGCTGCCGAGCAGCGAGGTCTGCCTTGCGTCAATCACAACTTTACGACAGACATCAACACGGCGGCCTCGCTCCATTTCCTGGCGGCGATCAAGAGCGCCTTTCTTCTGGAGTATTGCGTAGAACCAAGCGAGATTTCGCGTAGCCTCGCGCGCAATCCGATTCCCATCACCGACGGCATGGCCAAAGTGCCCCAGGAGCCGGGGCTGGGGATCGAGCCCGACATGGACATCATCGAGAAGTATCTCGTACGGACATAATCGCGGGCTACGTTCGACAGCCGCTTAAAAGAGACCATCGATTGCAGGCAAAGACGTCACTTCGACGAATAGCCACCAACGAGCCGTGGAGATACACGTACATTCACTCAGGCGCCGACACCGCTTCCCGGATAAGCGCGCCCCGGCTGGCGAGGAACTCCTCGATGGCGGCGCACAGATCGTCCAAATCCGCTTCCGTAGTCTCCAGGGACAAGTTCCCTAAGATCCGGCGGGAGAGATATTGTCCTTGCGCGAGCATGTCGAGGTGGAACAGCGCCTTGAGCAGACGGATCGCGCTTTCGCGTCCCGTCTCGCCGCGGCGCAAATCTCCCACGTTGCGGATCTGGCCGTGATGGAAATGGATGCCGAAGAGAGAGCCCGCGCCAGTCACCTGCATTGGCAGATCGTACCGGCGTGCCAGATCATTGAGCCGGTGGCGCAGCCTGTCGCCCTGCCGATTCATTGATTCCAGCGCCTCGGCCGTGAGGACTTTTGCGAGCGCGGCGTGGCCGGCCGCCATCGCAAGCACGTTATTGTTGAAAGTGCCTCCGTGCGGCCAGGCGTTCGGTGCGACGGGATCGAAACGGGCCATGATATCGGAGCGGCCGCCGAACGCGCCGATCGTGAGTCCGCCGGCCAGGTATTTGCCAAGCGTGGTCAGGTCGGGACGGATATTCAACACGCCTTGCAGGCCGGCCGGTGAAAGCCGAGAGGTCATCACCTCATCGAAGATCAGCAACACCCCGCATTCGTCGCACGCCGCTCGTAATCCTTCCAAAAAGCCGCGCTCGCCAGGGATAGCGCCAGCGCCCCCTTGCAAGGGCTCGACGATCACAGCGGCCAAGCTAGCGGCGTGCTCGTAGATGTCGGCACGCGCGCACTCGAGGTCGTTGTAGGTTGAGACCACCACCGGAAACGAAGCGTTCAACGGTGAGCCGCCACGGTCGAAATTGAGCAGGCTGCCGTGATAGGCGCCCTCGAAGGCCATGATCTTCGGCCGGCCGGTCATAGCGCGCGCCGTCGAGAGCGCGAGCAGGGTGGCCTCCGTGCCGGAATTGCAGAATCGCACCCGGTCCATCGACGCGAAGCGGCGGGTCACCTCGGCGGCGAGCTGTGCCTCGAAGCGGTTGGGCGCGCCGAAGGCGATGCCATCAGCCGCGGCTGACCGCACTGCATCCAGGATCACCGGATTGGAATGGCCAAAAAGGCCGGCCGAGTATTCATTGACGAAGTCGGCGTAGGAATGTCCGTCGACATCGGTCAGCCGTCCTGCTTCTCCCTTGGACATGCACAGGGGAAACGGTGAGAAATGGATCGTTGTGCGCGTATTGCCGCCCGGCATGGCATGGCCTGC
>JBKOWI010000040.1:0-10665 GCA_046724315.1 Pseudomonadota bacterium
TCTTGCCCTCTGCCTTGACCTTGATCAGCGCCACGTCGGTGCGCGGGTCGGTGCCGACGAGGGTGGCGGGATATTTCGCGCCATCCTCCATCGTCACCGTGATGTCCTCGGCATCCTCGACCACGTGGTTGTTGGTCACGACGTAGCCGTCAGGCGAGATGAAGAAACCGGAGCCCTGAGCGAGGCTTGGCTGCGACTTTGGCTGCTGCGGCATGCCTTTGCGGAACTGCTTAAAGAAGTCGTAGAGCGGGTTGTCCTCGGGCAGATCGGGAAGGCCTGGGATCTGCTCGTTGTCAGCGACCTTGACGTCGCCTTTGACATTGATGCTGACCACGGCCGGCGTCACCTTCTGCACGATATCCGCGAAGGTCAAAGGCGCGCGGCCATATGGAGTCTCAATGGTCTGCGGCTGGGTGGTGGTAGTCTCGGCGGCGGCGAACGGCACACTGTTGCCGAGCGTAAGCCCTAATGCGCTTGTCGCGAAAAGGGCTGCGGCTACGAGGAGAGCGGGTTTGCGGATAAGCTTCCGCCACCGCGGGCTCTCGTTCGTAGCAGAGCTCTGGTCTAGTTTCATTGGGACGAACCTCTCTCCTGAAAAGAAATCCCGTGGATAGAGCCTTGCATCAACGAAGGAGCGCGGCGTCTAGGTCCAAGATATAGGGCTTCGCCAATTACGCTGCGGTTTCGGCGGCATTAAATTTCAGTAAGGTTGGGTGCGGAAACCGGCTCCGAGCAACGGTTTTTTGCCGCACAGTTTCGGGCTAGCCGTCGCCGATGAGCCTCTTGAGCTTGCGCCTTTCGGCAACGCTTAGAGGCGGAGGATTAGTGGCCTCCGCCCTCCGCCGCCGATAGGCAAGCGCGATGATCAGCAGCGCAACAAGAAACACCGCTGGCGTTGCCAGCCACAACACCAGCGTGTGTGTCTCGAAACGGGGTTTGAGCAGCACGAACTCGCCATAACGCGCGACGATGAAGTCGACGATCTGCTCGTTGCTGTCGCCCGCTTTCAGCCTCTCGCGCACCAGAAGCCGCAAATCCTTGGCGAGGGGCGCCTCGGAATCGTCGATCGATTGATTCTGGCAGACGAGACAGCGCAGCCCTTCGGAGATCGTGCGCGCGCGAGCCTCGAGGGCTGGATCTTGCAGGACCTCGTCGGGCTCCACGGCATGCGCGGGACAGGCCGCAAGTAGCGCCATCGCGAGCGACAAGATGAGAGACGAAAAGCTAACGCGCATGGTTACTCGGCCGCCGGCACCGGGGTAGCCTTGGTTTGTGCGCGCCGCGGTGCTCCGACGCGCAAGCGCCGGTCAGACAACGAGACCGCGCCGCCGATGAACATGACCAGCGCTCCAAGCCAGATGAGGCGAACGAGCGGATTGAAATAAAGGCGGATGCTGTAGGCCCCACCATCCTTGAGCTGGTCGCCGAGCACGGCATAGAGGTCGCCCCGCCAGTTCGGGTGAATGCCGGCCTCCGTGGTGCCGCTTTTCTCAAGGGTGAACTCGCGCTTTGACGGGGTGAGTTCGGTCACTTCCTCGCCGTTGCGCGTGACCTCGAGCAGCGCCACGCGCTCGCGGTAATTTGGGCCCTGACGCGGCGCGACGCCTTTGAAGGTGAGCGTGTAGCCGGCGATGCTGGCCGTCTGGCCAGGCTTCATTGCGAGGATTGCTTCGGAGCGCCAGGCAGTCGTAGCGACGATGCCAATCACCACGATGCCGAGGCCTGCATGAGCGAGCGCTGTTCCGTAAGCAGAGCGAGGCAGACTGCGCAGCCTGCGCCGAGCCTCCGACCAAGAGGCGTCAAATAGCTTCACTCGATAGACCAGCTCAGTCACCGCACCGGCAATGAGCCATATGCCAAGCCCGATGCCGAGCGGCGCAAGCCACGGCCCGCGCTGGCGGAAGGCCAGCACCAAGACGATCGCGGCAAGCGCCAGGCATGCGGCTGCCATGAGTCGCTGCGCCGCAGCGAGCAAATCTCCCCTCTTCCAGGCGAGCAAAGGCCCGAACGGCACGGCGACAATAAGCGGTACGATGAGGGGCGCGAAGGTGAGATTGAAGAAGGGCGCCCCGACCGAAATCTTGTCGCCGGTCAGTGCCTCGAGCGCGAGAGGATAGAGCGTGCCGACGAACACTGCGGCACACGCAGTCGTGAGCAGGAGATTATTGAGGACGAGGCTTCCCTCGCGACTGATCGGGGCGAACAACCCGCCTTGCGCAAGCAGCGGCGCCCGCCAGGCGAACAGCGCGAGCGCGCCACCGATGAATACACCCATGATGGCCAGGATGAAGATACCGCGTGCGGGATCGATGGCGAAGGCATGCACGCTAGTAAGCACGCCCGAGCGCACAAGGAAGGTCCCCATCAGGCTCAGAGAGAAGGTGATGATGGCGAGCAGGATGGTCCAGACTTTGAGCGCGTCGCGCTTCTCCATCACCACCGCCGAGTGTAGAAGCGCCGTGCCGGCGAGCCACGGCATGAAGGAGGCGTTCTCGACCGGGTCCCAGAACCAGAACCCGCCCCAGCCGAGCTCGTAATAGGCCCACCACGATCCCATGGCGATGCCGAGCGTAAGGCACATCCAGGCGGCAAGAGTCCACGGCCTCACCCAGCGCGCCCAGGCGGCATCAATGCGGCCGTCGATCAGTGCAGCGATGGCAAAGGAGAATGCCATCGAGAAGCCGACATAGCCCGTGTAGAGGAAGGGCGGGTGGAAGGCTAGCGCCGGGTCCTGCAACACCGGATTCAAGCCCTGGCCGTCGAACGGTGCCGGGTCGAGACGGACGAAGGGATTGGACGTGGTAACGATGAAAAGCAGGAAAGCCGCGGCGATCGATGCCTGAACAGCAAGGACATTGCCCTTGAGCTGATACGGAAGATTAGTGCCGAAGATCGCGACCGCCGCGCCGAACAGCGCGAGGATCAGCACCCACAGCACCATCGAGCCCTCGTGGTTCCCCCATACGCCGGAGATTTTGTAGAGCAGCGGCTTTGCTACCGCCGAGTTTCGCCAGACATTCTCGACCGAGAAGTCCGAAGTGATATGCGCAGTCATCAGCGCGATGAAAGCGATGGCGATGAGAAGGAACTGCAGCTGCGCCGCGGGACCGGCGACCGCCATTAATTGCTGATCGCGAATGCGCGCGCCGATGAGCGGCAGGACCATCTGCACGATGGCAACGCCTAGCGCCAGGATCAGCGCGTAATGACCGGTTTCGGCTATCATCTCGCGGCTCTCGTGCTCTTCTAATTCACCTTGGCTTGCGGCTCCGCGGCGCTCGCCTTGGCATCGCCGCGCCATACACCCTGCTCTTTCAGCTTCTTTGCCACTTCGGGCGGCATGTAGTTCTCGTCATGCTTGGCGAGGACGTTATCGGCATGGAAAACGCCGTCCGCGCTTAGAGTTCCTTCGGCCACCACGCCTTGACCTTCGCGGAAAAGATCGGGAAGCACGCCGGTATAGGTCACCGGCAGTGTCTTAGATTTGTCGGTGACAGCGAAGCGGATGGTCGTCCCGTCGCCCCGCACCACGCTGCCCGTTTCGACAAGACCGCCAAGCCTGAAGCGCTGGCCTGGGGCGATTTGCATCGAGGTCACCTCGCTCGGCGTATAGAAGAAGACAATCGAATCCCGCATGGCGTACAGCACGAGGCCGACCGCCACCCCGAGCACTGCGAGGCAGGTGCCGATCAGAACGCCTCTCCGCTGCTTCCGCGTCATGATTTCAACCCAAGCTCGGCAGCAAGCGCATCGAGTTGCTCGATCGCCTGCGTGTTGCCGCTGAATTGGCTCTTGGCCCGGGCAAGCGCCTTTTGCGCGTCGTCCTTGCGGTCAAGCACGCTATAGGCTCTGACCAGCTTGAGCCAACCGGGTAGATCGTCGCCTTGCTGATCGAGCCGCGCAGCAAGTCCCTCCACCATGCGCTGGATCATGGCCTGGCGGTCGCCGGGACTCATATTCTGCGCTGCGGCGATCTCTTCGGCACTCGGACCACGCTGAACCTGCTGGCTCGCCTCTGCAGGCGCGGCCTGCGGAGCTTGTGCGACAGGCTTGCCGGAAAGATGCGCCTCGTCCTCGGCAATCCTCTTCTCGACCATCTCGCGCCAGGGCTGATCGCCGGTCTCTCTGGCAAGAAGCGCCCGCCAATCGGCGATGGCGGCTGCGAATTGGCCATCCTGCTCTTTCGCGATGGTGAGGAGGATGTGAGGCTCGACGAGGCTTGGATCGAGCTCGACGGCGCGCTCGAGCGCACGCCGGGCCTCCTCGGTCACCACCCCACTATTGGCAAGTACCAGGGCCTGACCCTGACCCGAAAGGCGCTTGGCCGATTCGCCGAGAAGCCTGATCGCCTGCTCGTAGGCCTCGGCGGCATCGTTATAGCGGCGCCATCCAAGATAGACCGGAGCGATCACGTCCCAGCCTTCGCCTTCTTCGGGGTGCTCGCGGAGACGCGCCTCGACGCGGGCAACGAGGGCTTCGAGGTTTCGGTCGCTTGCAGGGTCCTCGAGGCGTGCAGCGAGCGGTTGATCAGGAAGCCGTGGCGAGCCGTAAGAAAGATAAAGGCCGAGCGCGAGAATCGGGAGCACAAGCGCCACGACGATCGCTGCAACAAACTTGGCCGTGCTCGGCTTGGCAGTGCGGTCTGACGCCTGCTCGTTGCTGTCGGCGCGAAGCAGCCGGCGCGCGATCTCGATGCGTGCCGCCTCGGCTTCCGTCTCGCCGATCAGCCCGCGGGCGCGATCGCTTTCGATCTCGCCGAGTTGATGGCGATAAACCGCGGCGTCAAAGGCCTCAGGTGCCGGACCTTTGGTGTCGGCGCGCGCGAGCGGCCGCAACAAGACGAGGAGCACGATCGCTGTAAGGCACGCAAGAACGATCCAGAGCAGCACGGGACGGGCCGGCCTCCACTAGATAATGACGAGCCTAGCCATAGGGGAAACGCGCAAGCCGGGGCAAGGTCTGGGTGGCTCGCCAGGATTAATTCTGGGCAACGCGAAAGTAGTGAGAAAACCCGGCCTCTGACGTTAGCCGACTGTCTTCCAGGTGCCATCGGGCTGGCGGCAGGCTGTGCCGCGGGCCGTCTGTGGCTGCCCGCCAATATAGATTGTGTGGGTGTAGGACCGGCAGAAGAGGCTCCCCTGCTGGTAGGGCTTGCCCGGGACGATTTGCCCACGATGCTGTGATGCGGGATTATCCCAAGGCGTGGCAGCGCCGGGCTGGCCATACTCAAGCGCCTGGTACTCGGCCGCGGCGGCCATCTGCCGGTCGCGCTCGTCGAGTTGGCGACCGACCTCGTTGCCGACGATGCCGCCAACCACGGCGCCGATGGCAGCGCCCGTAACAGCCCGGCTTCCATTGCCGCCAGCGATGGCGGCACCTGCGGCACCGCCGGTGACGGCGCCGACGATCGTCCCTGTGCCTTGCTTATTGCCCGGTCCGCAAGCGGCCACGATGGCCGGCAGCATTGCGATCATAACGATGGGCGCTAGTCTCATCGCTTCCCCCTTCGACCCGCGGTACCAACGCGCAGGGCCCCGGCTAGAGACCGGGACCGAGTGTAGCAGTCCCAATTACTCTTTACGAAAACAATTCGGGCCGAATTAGGTTAACAACCTGTAAAATGGCGGAATCCGGCCGATGGCGCGGGCCGGAGCCAGCGCGGGACTTTGTTCAGGCCTTAAGGCCTATTGCTTCGGCGGCTGTGCCGGCTCTACCGGCGCGGCAGGCTGTTCTGCTGGCGGTGGGTTTGGCTGCGCAGCCGGCGGCTGCTGTGCCGACTGGTCGCTCGAACCAGAGCACTTATTGGCCGACAATCCAGTCAAGGCAATCGCCGCGACTGCGGCGACCAAAAGCAATCTCTTCATGGTCGTCCTCCTCTGCCCGGGGAAGAACGAGCAAAGAGGCGTTTGGTTTCAGGGTCAAGCGGCCGGTAGCTCGAGTTTCGCGCGCAATCCGCCCTCTGGCGAGGGCTCGAGCTCGAAGCGGCCTTTATAAAGATGAGCGAGGTCGGCCACGATCGAGAGCCCGAGACCCGAGCCTGGCTTGCTTTCGTCGAGCCGCTGTCCGCGTTTCACGCCCTTGGCCAGCTCGACCTTGCTCAGACCAGGCCCGTCGTCATCAACGATGACGGTGAAGCGGGCGGGGCCGTCAGCCTGCTTGGCATCTGCCCTCACTCGCGACTTCGCCCATTTGCAGGCATTGTCGAGCAGGTTCCCGACCATCTCCTCGAAGTCCTGCCTCTCACCCTGGAACTTGAGACCGGTGCTCGCCTCCACGATGAGATCGAGGCCGCGGTCCCCATAGATGCGGTCGAGCGTCCGCTTCAGCGCCTGAAGCACCTGGTCGACGTCGGTAATGTCGCCGATTACGCTCGACCGCGCCGCCACGCGCGCCCGATCGAGATGATGCGTGATCTGGGTGCGCATGATCTCGGCCTGCTCCACGACCTTGTCGGAAAGCGGGCCCTTATGCGTGCGCGCTTCATTGCTGATCACGCTCAAGGGCGTCTTGAGCGCGTGCGCGAGATTGCCGACGTGGGTGCGCGCCCGATCGACGATCTCGCGGTTCGATTGGATCAGCGCGTTAAGCTCGCGCTGCAACGGCCTGATCTCATCCGGGATTTCTCCCTCGAGCTTTTCCGTCTCGCCTGATCGGATCTCGGCGAGCTTCTGGCGGATGGCGCGCAAGGGACGAAGGCCGAAGCGGACCTGAAAGAACGTCGCGACGAGAAGCCCAAGCCCGAGGATGCCGAGCGCCGCGATGAGCAGGCGGGTGAACTCGGAGAGATCGCGGTCGATCTCCGCGGCGTCTCCCGCCACGGCATATGAATAGGTCGTGCCATAGCCGCCGTCAGGCCTGATCTCGCGCTCGAGGACACGCAAGCGCTGCTGTTCTGGCCCATCGGCATAAGCGCGCCGCGTGAGGGTCTGGTCGGGGGGGATTGCGCTCTGGCTGGGCAGCTTGAGCTGCTGATCAAGCAGGGAGTCTGAGACGAGTAGCGGACGAGCCGAGCCGTCCAGCGGCTTGATCTGCCAGTACCAGCCTGAGAAGGGGAGGTTGAAGACGGCCTCGCCGAGATTGGCTGGCGCTTTGGGCTGGGTGCCTCCGGCTGCCGTGGTCGCTGCCACGAGGCTGGTAAGATAGACATTCAGGCGCGCGTCGAAGTTTCGCTCGACGGCGTTGCGGTAGAGGGAGGTGAGGAGAATGGCGGTGGCGGGGAGGACGATAAGGGTCCAGGCCGAGGCCGAGGCGAAAAGCCGGAAGGCGAGAGAGTTAAGCCTCATCGCCCGCGTCCGAAAGGCGGTAGCCGAGCCCGCGGACAGTCTTGATGAGATCTTGGGGAAGCTTCTTGCGCAAGCGTCCGATGAACACCTCGACGGTATTCGAGTCGCGGTCGAAATCTTGCTCGTAGAGATGCTCGACTAGCTCGGTACGGGAGACCACGCGGCCCTTGTGCAGCATGAGATAAGAGAGCACGCGGTATTCGTGTGAGGTGAGCTTCACCGCCTGGCCGTCGACCGTCACGCGCGAAGTCCGAGCATCGAGGCGGAGCGGCCCACATTCCATTTCGTTGCGTGCATGTCCAGCCGATCGCCGAAGCACTGCGCGCAGCCGCGCCAGCACCTCCTCCATGTGGAAGGGCTTGGCGACATAATCGTCGGCGCCGGCGTCCATGCCGGCCACCTTATCGCTCCACCGCTCGCGCGCAGTGAGGATAAGCACCGGCATCTTGCGCTCGTCGCGCCGCCATTGCTCGAGCACGGAAAGGCCGTCCTTCTTGGGAAGGCCGAGATCGAGCACCACAGCGTCGTAGGGCTCGGTATCGCCGAGAAAATGCCCCTCCTCTCCGTCGAAGGCGGTATCGACGGCGTAGCCCGCATCGCTCAAGGCGGTGACGAGCTGGCGGTTGAGGTCTGGATCGTCCTCGACGACAAGGAGCCGCAACCCGCTATCCCTCCCTCGGGGGCATGGGGCCTCGATCCCTCCTAGAACTGGCCTGTAGAAGCGTCAACGGTAACATTGGTCACCTCGCCCGTGGCGCCGAGCACCACGAGCTTATAAACGAAGCGGCCGCCGGCTTGGCAAAGGGCCTGGTTGACGATTTTTCCACCCATCCGCTTTTGCACTTTGTCATAGATGACGTTTGCAGGGAGCAGCGAGTTTTGCGCGATCACCGAGCCAGCTTTGCTCCAGTCGAGGCAGTCCGGCTCACCGGCGTGACCCGCTGCCATAAAGAGGGCGGCGAGCGCCGTGATCATCGTTGGCATCAGCGCCCGCATCGTTCAGCCCCGTAATGCATATTGGGCGGCACCTTAAGGCAGAGCGCCTGAATGTGGCATGAACGCGCGAGGCCTTGAGGCGTTATTTTGCCTTTGCAGGCTTGGCTCCCCCGGCCTTTTTGGCGTCATCCACCTTGGCGCCCAGGGCAGCGAGGCCAAGGCCGCCGAGTGCAATGGGAAGATTGCCCAGGAGGTTGGCGAGCGACATGTCGCCGACAGCCCAGAGCGCCACAGCCGAGAGGGCGGTCGTCACGCCGAGTACCTGCGTGCGGTAGCCCTTGGCAAAGCCGCCGCTAATGAGCCAAGCGAGATTTTCCATTCTTTTCTCCTTTCAGGATCAATGTGCAGAAGGTGTGCTGGAACTGGCCTGCTACGCTCGGCGCGAGCGCATATCCCGGCGCTGCTGCACGAGCTTCATCACCACGATCGCAAGCGAGACGAGGCCCGTGAGCAGGCCGACGGCGAGCGTGGCGACACGCAGCCACGGCGTCAAAGCGAGTGGATCGAGGGAAATGACCGTCGCAATCGAAATGCCGGAGCCGATTCCTCCAGCCGCGGCGGCTTGCCCTGCGCTTAGTTTCTCGATGGTGTGAATCATGGTCGCACTCGAAGGCGGTCATGCGGTGCTCGATGGCACGCGCATGCCTGCCGCTAGAGCTCAGCTCCCGTGAAGATGAGATAGGCTCCCGGCGTGGCGGTGTTTGAGAAAAACTCAAGCGCGAAGCCGGCGGTCGATCCGGAGGCCAAGGTTATGTTCACCAAGCATGCGTGGACGCCGCGTTGGTTGAAGGTGATGGCGGTAGGCGTGACTGTGCCGCCTGGGCTCGCCCTCACTCGAAAATCGCCGGCCGCGATCACCACGGCGCCGGCGACCGCGACCCTGGCTGGCGTGAAAAACGGAACGGCAGCAAAGTTATTGGTGGAGCTGTCCGAGTAGCCAAGTGCGATGATATTGAAGCTGGCCCCGTCGGCGCGCCAATGCGGCAGGAAGCGCCCGCACATGACCCGCTGCTGGGCAAATGCCCTTGGCATGTATGAGGTCGCGACCGCGCCAGGCACGAGATTGATGTCGGCAAGGTAGACGATGTCGTTGACCGTCGCGTTCGTGTCATCGGTCCAGATGAACACGCCGACATTCTTGGCGCTCGCCGTGTCGATGGCCACGTTCTCGATCTTGAACTCCTGATAGGAGGTGGTGAGCGCGAGATTCGATGGAGTGTTCTCGTAGGCCCAGTTCGCTGCGAGGGTCGGATTTGTGCCAGCCGCGCCCCAGCTCGTGCCGCTCACCACATCCCGGGTAATTACATCCTCGGTCCCCGACCAGGATATGATCGCTGCGCGCAGCGAGCCGAGCGTCGCGTTGCTGCCGCCCTTGCGTGCCTTGAACGACAGCGAGGCTGTGCCGCCGATAATCTGTCTGGCGTCTCTCGCTTCGATGGGAAACAAGAAGCCGAATTTCTTGTTCGCGGTCGCCACCGTGACCTTGGCCGCTGCGTAGGCGCCGAGAGGAACGGTGGTGAGCTCTTGATCGACATTGGCGACGTTGTTGCCGTCTGAGAGCAGCACGGCGCCGTCGAGCAGATAGGCTCCGTCATTGTTCGGAAAATTGCCTGCGCTGGTGAATGACGTGCCGCGCGTCGCGATACGGAAGTCGGGATTATGGAGGAGGCTGTGCCCTGCGCTTGAGCCGCCGCTTCCTGAGCCGAGCACGGTCTCCGTCCCGGCATGGTCCCTGAAGGCGAGCTTGGTGACGCCGGCCACGTCCTTGGCGTAGAGTCGGCCCACGTCGGCCCCTGGGCTCGACGGCGGAGAGATCTCCGCAAGGTCGATATATTGACCAAGCTGAGGACCGGCGATGACCCAATTGGTGCCGTTGAAGGAATAGAGCGCGGCTTCGTCGATGAACCAGGCGAGCCAGCCGGCACCTTAACCGGCACCAGGCAAATAGGAACGCCACTCGGGCGACGCGCTTCTCCCAGCCCGCCCACGCGCCGGTTGCCGTGCCGCCCGAGCCTGCCATGATATAGCACGCTGTCAAGAAAAAAATCCTAGACTTATTTTCACATGCTTACGGCTCCAAACGCTGGCCGAGATTACGCTGATGCTTCCCCCTTTGAAGCCGCGCAGCGTTATCGCAGCACGGGCCTTTACACGGTGATGCGCCCTCCCCAGCTAACACTCACGGAGATCCGCCATGTATATCGGCGTTTTCGATTGGTGGAGGGAGCATTTCGGCAGGGCCGACGATCAGCCCGTGATCTTCTCTGTCGTCCTCGTCCTGATCGCGATCACCCTTTACTACTTCCTCTAGGCTCACATGCCTTCAGGCTCAGGCGTGCAGTTTGGCGCCCAGGCCCATTGGCCGCGCTGCTGATCGGGTTTGCAC
>JBKOWI010000207.1:0-12544 GCA_046724315.1 Pseudomonadota bacterium
GCCGAAACTTTCCGAAACGACATGTGCCGCCTCGCGGTGCGAGCGTGGACCGAAGCCCATCCAGAACTGCCGGCGCACGGCATCCCAGATGCAATCGCCGGCCCCTTCCAGCCAGATGCCTTCCGGCATCTCCATGATCGAATCGATCTCTATGCGTTCCCTTAGAGCGAGGAGCGCGGCGCCGAAGATTGGCTCCTCGCCTTGACGTTCTGGAAGGCGGAAGCGCGCAAGCAAAGCTTTGCCATCGAGCACGATGGCCGCATTGGCGGTGAACACGAGGTCGGGGAGGTTCGGCTCGGGATCGATAAAGTCGATGGCCGCGCCGAGGGCGAGCAGAGTGTCGTGCAACGCGAACCACTGCTGTTCGGCTTCCTCGTGCAGCGCGCTGCCGCCGCTCTTCCAGCTTACCGGATTCATCCAGGGATTGATGCTGTAGCTCACCGCATAATGACGCGGCGGGCACATCAGGAAGCGGGCTTCCGTTGCGAGGCTTGCGGCCGGCTCCGGAAGCGCCACTATATCCGCCAATCCTGGGTGCATGATTCCCTGCACCCCTTGAGGCTAGCGCGAGAGTGTGTCGCGGCAAGCAACTACCGTGCTATTTCCGACGATTTTTTGCGACCGTGCTTTGCCGATCACAGCATGATCGGGGCATGGGCGAACGCCCGAGAATCCGCCGCAGCCGGGGAAGCCTGGGCAATTTGGCCTATTTGTATTCGACCTTGAGCAATTCGTAAGACTTGCCGCCGCCGGGCGTCGATACTTCGATGATGTCGCGTTTGCGCTTGCCGAGCAGCGCCCGGGCGATCGGCGAGGTGATGGAAATCTTGCCCTGCTTCACGTCGGCCTCGAGCTCGCCCACAATCCGGTATTTGACCTTTTCCTCGGTGTCCTCGTCCACCAGCGTTACCGTCGCCCCGAACATCACCTGGTCGCCCTTCAATTTCGACACGTCGATGACGTCGGCCCGGGAAAGCTTGTCCTCGAGGTCGGCGACGCGCGCCTCAGTGATGCCCTGCTGCTCCTTGGCGGCATGGTATTCGGCGTTCTCGGACAGATCGCCATGAGTACGGGCATCGGAAATCTGCTTGATGATCCGCGGGCGCTCGACGGTCTTGAGATATTTGATCTCAGCCTCGAGAGCGGCATAGCCTTCCGCAGTCATCGGCACCTTATCCATCATTCATCAAAGCTCCCTGGGGCACCCTCGACCGAATACTGTCGAGGAATTGCCCGGTCCAAGTCAAGAATCTGTTGATTTTGACCGATTTCTAAGTTGTCTCAAGCGACTTCTTGGCGCGCTTACCGACGTAGCTTTGCAGGGGTGCAACGCTCAGACTGCCTTCCCTGAGCGCTCTGATCGCCTCGGTGACGGCCAGCGCGCCGGCGAGGGTTGTATAATAAGGAATATGATTGAGCAACGCCGACCGGCGGATCGACGCCGAGTCGGCGAGAGCTTTGGCGCCTTCGGTGGTGTTGAACACGATATCGACTTCGCCATTGGTGATGGCGTCGACAATATGCGGGCGTCCTTCGAGGACTTTGTTAACCCTCTCGCACTGAATGCCGTGGGCGTCGAGATGGCGCTTGGTGCCGCGCGTGGCGATGACGCGGAAGCCCATCTCGGCGAGTTCCCGGACCGGCGCCACCACCTTGTCCTTGTCGCTGTCCTTCACCGAGACGAACACCGTGCCGGAGAGTGGGAGCCTCGAGCCTCCGCCGAGCTGGCTCTTGGCGAACGCGATGGCATAGTCGCGGTCGATGCCCATTACCTCTCCGGTCGAGCGCATCTCCGGGCCGAGCACCGGATCGACGCCTGGGAAGCGCGCGAAGGGGAACACCGCTTCCTTCACCGCGATATGATCGAGCGTGGGCCGCTTAAGGCCGAACGAGGCGAGCGGCTTGCTCGCCATCACTTCCGCGGCGATGCCGGCAATCGGCAAGCCGATCACTTTGGCGACGAAGGGCACGGTGCGCGAGGCGCGCGGATTGACCTCGAGAATGTAGATTTCGTCGTTCTGAATAGCGAATTGGACGTTCATCAGCCCGACCACGCGGAGAGCCTTGGCCAGCTCGATGGTCTGCCGCTCCATTTCGGCGACGATCTCGGGTTTCAGCGAGTGCGGCGGCAGCGAGCAGGCCGAGTCGCCCGAATGCACGCCCGCCTCCTCGATATGCTCCATCACGCCGCAGATGAAGACGTCCTTGCCGTCGGCGATGGCGTCGACGTCGACTTCGATCGCGTCGCGAAGATAAGAATCGAGCAGCACTGGTGACTTGCCGGACACCACCACGGCCTCGGCGATATAGCGGGCAAGCTGCGGCTCGTCGTGCACGATCTCCATGGCGCGCCCGCCGAGCACGTAAGAAGGACGGATCATCAGCGGGAAGCCGATCTCGGCTGCGACGGCCTTCGCTTCGGCGCCGGAGCGCGCGATGCCGCTCCGCGGCTGCCTGAGCCCAAGCCGCTCGATCAACGCCTTGAATCTGTCGCGGTCCTCGGCGAGGTCGATCGCGTCAGGGGAGGTGCCGAGGATCGGAACATGGGCATTTTCCAGCGCCTGCGCAAGCTTAAGCGGCGTCTGCCCCCCGAACTGTACGATGATGCCTCTGACCTTGCCGTTCTCGGACTCCTTCCGCACGATCTCGAGCACGTCCTCTTCCGTGAGGGGCTCGAAATAGAGCCGGTCTGAGGTGTCGTAATCGGTCGAGACCGTTTCGGGATTGCAGTTGACCATGATGGTCTCGTAGCCGGCGGCCGAGAGCGCAAAGGCTGCGTGACAGCAGCAATAGTCGAACTCGATACCCTGGCCAATGCGGTTGGGGCCGCCGCCGAGAATGATGATCTTCTCTTTGTCACTTGGCCGCGCCTCGCAAACCGGGGGGCCGGCGAAACCCGCCTCGTAGGTCGAATACATATAGGCGGTGGGCGAGGCGAACTCCGCAGCGCAAGTATCGATGCGCTTATAGATGGGATGAACGTCAAGTTTCCGCCGCAGCGCTGCGACCTCGCTCGCCACAACGCCTGCGAGCTTGGCGAGCCTCTCGTCCGAGAAGCCCATCGCTTTCAGCGCACGAAGCTGGCCCGCGCTTTGCGGCAGGCCATGTTGCCGCACGCGATCCTCGCAATCGATGATGTCCTGAAGCTGGCGGATGTACCACGGGTCGATCTTGCAGGAGTCGTAGATCTGCTCGATGTCGAAGCCGAGCCGGAGCGCCTGCGCAACCTTCAGCAGCCGGTCGGGGGAGGGGGTGCCGAGTGCGGCGCGCACCACGTTCTTGTCATCGCCCTGACCGAGGCCCTCGAAGGTGATGTCATCGAGTCCGGTGAGGCCGGTCTCCATCGAGCGCAGCGCCTTTTGCAGCGACTCCGGGAAGGTGCGGCCAATGGCCATCGCCTCGCCGACCGACTTCATCGAAGTGGTCAGCACCGGCTGCGAGCCGGGGAACTTCTCGAAGGCGAAGCGCGGGATCTTGGTCACCACGTAGTCGATGGTCGGCTCGAAGCTTGCTGGCGTGGCGCCCCCGGTGATGTCGTTGGCGAGCTCATCGAGTGTGTAGCCGACAGCGAGCTTCGCCGCGATCTTGGCGATGGGAAAACCGGTCGCCTTCGACGCGAGCGCGGAGGAACGCGACACACGCGGGTTCATCTCGATGATGACCAGCCGCCCGTCGGCGGGGTTCACGGCGAACTGTACATTGGACCCGCCGGTCTCCACCCCGATCTCGCGCAGCACCTTGATCGAAGCGTTGCGCATGATCTGATATTCCTTGTCGGTGAGGGTGAGCGCAGGCGCGACCGTGATGGAGTCGCCGGTATGCACGCCCATCGGATCCACATTCTCGATCGAGCACACGATGATGCAGTTGTCGTCCTTGTCGCGGACGACCTCCATCTCGTACTCCTTCCAGCCGAGCACCGACTCCTCGATCAGCACCTCGGTGGTTGGCGAGGCATCGAGCCCACGCTCGACGATCTCCACGAACTCCTCGCGGTTATAGGCGATGCCGCCGCCAGTCCCGCCGAGCGTGAAGGAGGGGCGGATGATGGCGGGCAGTCCGATCTCGGGAAGCGCGTCGAGCGCCTCGATCAGGCCCTTCTCGACGTAGCGCCGCTTCCGCCCGCCCTCGTGCCGCGCCCACTCGACCTCGAAGGCCGAGAGCGCCTTTGCCCTCTCGTCGGGGTCGGGATTTGCCGCCTCGATGCGGGCGATCTCGTCTTTATGTCTCTGCCGGTCGGCGCGCTTCAGCACTGCGGCGTCGGCGAGCCTTGAGCGCGGCGTCTCGAGCCCTATTCCCTTCATCGCCTCGCGGAACAGCTCCCGGTCCTCGGCCTTGTCGATCACCGCGGCGCGCGCGCCGATCATCTCCACGCCGTACTTCTTGAGCACGCCGGAGCGGTCGAGGCTAAGCGCAGTGTTGAGCGCGGTCTGCCCGCCCATGGTCGGCAGCAGCGCATCCGGGCGCTCCTTCTCGATGATCTTTGCGACAAAGTCCGGCGTGATTGGCTCGACATAAGTCGCGTCGGCGATGCCCGGATCGGTCATGATCGTGGCCGGGTTCGAGTTCACCAGCACGATCCGATAACCCTCTTCTTTCAAGGCCTTGCAGGCTTGCGTTCCGGAATAGTCGAATTCGCAGGCCTGGCCGATCACGATCGGGCCAGCCCCGATGATCAGGATGGACTTTATGTCTGTGCGCTTTGGCATGGTCAGCCGACGGGCGCCTTGCCCTTCCGCTCCTCCATCAGAGCGACGAAGCGGGTGAAGAGATAGTGGCTGTCCTGCGGGCCGGGCGAGGCCTCTGGGTGATACTGCACCGAGAACACCGGCCGGTCCTTTACCTTCAGCCCGCAATTCGACCCATCGAAGAGAGATACATGCGTCTCCTGGACATGGGCGGGAAGACTCTCGCGGTCGACGGCGAAGCCGTGATTCATCGAGGTGATCTCGACCTTCTCGGTGGTGAAGTCCTTCACTGGGTGGTTCGCGCCATGATGGCCCTGATGCATCTTGCCGGTCTTGCCGCCGAGCGCGAGCCCGAGCATCTGGTGTCCGAGGCAAATGCCGAACAGAGGCAGCCCCGAGTCGACGAGTTTCTTGATCTCCGGCACGGCGTAGACCCCGGTCGCCGCCGGATCGCCCGGCCCGTTCGACAGGAACACGCCGTCGGGCTTGCGCTCGAGGATCTCCTCTGCACTCGCGGTCGCCGGCACCACCGTGAGCTTACAGCCTACGCTCGCAAGCTCGCGGAGGATGTTGCGCTTGAGCCCATAGTCGATGGCGACGACATGGAAGCGCGGGCTTTCCTGCCGGCCATAGCCCTTGCCCCACTGCCAGTCGGTCTCGTCCCACGCATAGCTCTGTCCCGCCGTCACGTCCTTGGCGAGGTCGAGCCCGACCATGCCCGGCCACTCGGCTGCCTCGCGCTTCAGTGCGGCGAGGTCGAACTTGCCGTCAGGCGCGTGCGCGATGACGGCGTTCGGCATGCCCTTCTCTCGGATGAGAGCAGCAAGCGCCCGCGTATCGACGCGGGTGATGGCGATGATGCCGCGCGCCTTCAGCCAATCGTTGAAATTCTGAGCGGCACGCCAGTTCGACGGCGCTGTGATGGGCGCGCGCAGGACGCAACCGCGCACGCCTGCGGCGGCGAGGCTCGCGCTCTCCAAGTCCTCGCTGTTCGTTCCGACATTGCCGACATGCGGGAAGGTGAAGGTGATGATCTGCCCGGCATAGGAGGGGTCGGTGAGGATCTCCTGGTAGCCGGTCATCGCGGTGTTGAAGCAGACCTCGCCGACTGCGGTGCCTGTTGCGCCGGCGCCTTTGCCTTCGATCACCGTGCCGTCGGCAAGAACGAGAAGAGCGGTCGGCGCCTCGTCGGCCCATGCGGGGGCAGGTCGCGCGCGCGACATTGCGGCCTCTGCGGCCAGAGTTTCGCTCGTATCGTTCATCTTCTCTTATTGGAGGCCGTCAGGCTCGGCCGCCGGTTGCAAAGTCGGGTGCGCAGACTTCGGCGTCAAGGACTAATGCTGAGGACTTGGGGACTACTCGCGCACTCTTACGTTCGAGAATGGGAGGCGTCAATCCACAGCATGAATTATTTTCCTGTGAAAACAATAACTTAAATCGGGAAAATTCCTTGCCACGACTCTTTGCCTCCATTACCTTGGAACCTTCCTCCCGGAAATGTTCGGCACGAGACCCATGCGCGAGACTATCACCGCTGCTCTGAAGGACGCCACCAAAGCGCAGGACAAGCGACGCGTCTCGACGCTCAGGCTGGTGAGCGCCGCGATCAAGGATCGCGACATCGCTGCGCGCACGGTCGGCAAGACGCAGGCGACCGATGCCGAGCTGCTCGAGCTGTTCGCCAAGATGATCAAGCAGCGCGAGGAGTCACAGAAGATCTACGCCGATGCCGGCCGCGCCGAGCTCGCCAAGCAGGAGAGCGAGGAGATCGAGATCATCCGCGAGTTCCTGCCGAAGCAGCTCTCCGACAAAGAGATGGAGAAGGCGATCGCGAGCGCCATTGCCGAGTCAAATGCCACGAGCGTGAAGGACATGGGCAAGGTGATGGCCGCGCTCAAAGCGCGCTACGCGGGACAGATGGATTTCGCCAAGGCTAGCGCGCTGGTGAAGGCGAAGCTCGGCTGAGCCTTAAGCCGCATAACGCCATGTCATTGCCCGGCTTGACCGGGCAATCCAGTAATCACTGCGGCCCGTTGCAGCTGAATTCAGTGGTTACCGGATTCCCGCTTTCGCGGAGATGCAACGAGTCAGCGCGGTATTCCGTGATCTGATCTTCAAATCAATCGTTCGGCTTCAGCCTGCGGTCATTTGTCTTGCGCCGCAACATAAAGTTGTCGCACTGCAGCGATAATCCCTGTGCAGTGCAGCACGGACTGATTCCGTGCTCGATTTTTGAAAGGAGGCCAATTCAATGGTCCAGATTTCACGTACCCGACTCTTCGCTGCGGTTTGCGCCCTTGGTGTGCTCGCGAGCGCGTCTGCTCACGCCGACGAGTATACGACCAATCTCGGTCCCGTCGGACCGAACGAGCCCATACTCGCCAATGTCGGTGGGCAGCGCATTATCGCCTTCTTCACGCCCGAGCGGGGCTCTTGCGCCGTGAACACGATTATGTGGAAGGACGCCGGGGCTGACACGCCCTATACATCGTCTCGCGTCAGGGTGACTTTGCGTCCCGGTCAGATGGTTCGGTTCGACGACGCGCGCCTGTCAATGAACCTGCTTTGCGGCGCTGATGCCTCGACGCTTTCCGTGGTGGCGCCTCCGGAGCTGATCCTGACCAGCGAGCACCCTAACAATTAGCCATCGCGCTCCCCTGCCGAATTTCGGCGGGCAGATAAACTTTCAACGCCCTCCCTCGCGGAGGGCGTTTGCTATTTCAATCCTCCGCAGAGGTAGAGTTCCCTTTCTGTTCCAAGTCGGTGGATAATGGTGAAGATGGCGAATCGCCGGGCGCGTCACCCCAGATGAAAGCCCATTGTCCAAGCGATGAAGTTTTCCGATTCGTTTCTCGATGAGATCAGGGCGCGGCTGCCGGTCAGCCAGATCGTCTCGCGCCGCGTGCCGCTCAAGCGTCGCGGGCGCGAGTTCGTTGGCTTAAGTCCCTTCAACCGCGAGAAGACGCCTTCGTTTACGGTCAACGACCAGAAGGGCTTCTATCACTGCTTCTCGAGCGGAAAGCACGGCGACGTCTTCACCTTCCTGATGGAGACCGAGGGTCTGAGCTTCCCCGAGGCTGTGGAGAGGCTTGCCGGCGAGGCAGGGCTCGAGCTGCCGAAGCCAGATCCACAATATGAGCGGTCAGCCAAGGAGCGGCTCGATCTCTTCGATGCGCTGGAGGCTGCGTGCCGGTTCTTCGAGGACGACCTCAAAACGCGCGAAGGCCGCGCGGCCCTGTCCTATGCGGAGGGGCGCGGACTCTTACCCGAGACGCTGAAGCAATTCCGCATCGGCTTCGCGCCGAACTCTAAGGACGCACTCAAAAGCGCGCTTCTAAAGAAGGGCTTCACCGAGGCTCAGCTCCTCGATGCAGGTCTTTTGATTAAGCCCGATGACGGCCGCGCCACCTACGACCGTTTCCGCAACCGCCTCACCATTCCCATCGTCGACGCCAAGTCTCGCGTCATTGCTTTCGGCGCTCGTGCCCTCGATCCGGCAGCGGAGCCGAAATATCTGAACTCCCCGGAGACGCGACTCTTCGACAAAGGTTCGACCGTCTTCAACTTTGCCCGCGCTCGCAAGGCCGCATTCGACTCCGGCGAGCTCGTCGTGGTCGAAGGCTATATGGACGTCATCGCGCTCAACCAGGCGGGCTTCGCCAATGTGGTCGCCACGCTCGGCACTGCCTTCACCGAGCGGCAAATGGAGCTCCTGTGGCAGCTCGCGCCGGAGCCCGTCATCTGCTTCGATGGAGATAAGGCCGGCGAGGCGGCAGCGGCGCGAGCGATCGACCGCATGCTTCCGCATTTGCGCGAGGGCCGCTCTTTTCGCTTCGCCTTCCTGCCGCACGGCTCCGATCCCGACGATCTCGTGCGCGCTAAGGGCCCACGCGCCTTAGCCGAATGTCTGGCAAGCGCACGCCCTCTCATCGACGTCGTTTGGCTCCGCGAGCTCAGATCACATCCCGTCGATACGCCCGAGCGCCGCGCCGCCCTAGAAGCGAGGCTCGACGGTCTGCTCGCCGAGATCGCCAATATCCGCGTGCGCGATCACTATCGGCGCGAGGTGAAGAACCGGTTTTTTGAGCTTTGGCGCGGTAAGCCCGGACGCGGAGGGACGCGCCCGGCAATTCCCTCGTCTCGCTCGGTTGAGCCAGGCAGACCGACGCCGCTCCCGTCGGCCCGAGGCTTTGTCACCGTCATCATTCTTGCGCTCGTCAATCATCCCTGGCTGCTCGACCGCTTCGCCGAGGAAGTCGCGACGCTCGAGATCAGGGACAAGAGTCTCGCCGCTCTGCTTGGCTCGGTCACCCGCATCATCTTCGATGATCATGGCGTCACACCTGAGCGTTTGGCAGACCTGATCAAGGCAGGCAGCCACGCCAAACTGTTCGATCGGCTTTTCCGCGATAGCGCCTTCACGCGCCTTGCGTTCCTCCAGCCTGAGACCCCACCCCAAGATGTCGAGCAGCAATTTGCAGACATCATTTTCAGATTTTGCGCTCTGCCCAGTCTCAATCGCGAGCTCGAGGAAAGTGCTGACCATCTGGCCGACATGTCGGAGGCTGAATTTGAGCGGTTTGCCGCCTTGCAGCAGCAAGTGGCGAGCGTCGGAACGCATCATTCGGCCGACGACGCTGGAGAGCGTGACGCCACAAAACGTTTTCAAGAGACGGTAGCCCGCCTAAAACAGGAGCATGTCTCGGCACAGCGCGGACGCCGGCCCGAGAAGCGCTAATGGGCGGCGAGCCCTCTTTCGGCCTAGTTCTTGCAGCAAGAGAAGGCCAACGGTCCAAATAAAAATGGAAGAATTTCCTGCCAGCGCAGGGTCTCGATCTTGACAGGGGCAGCGCCCCTCGCCAAGTCATGGATCACGACGTGCAGCTACCGCGCGACCAGGATTTGGGGCGGGACGCGCGGGTTTAGGCGAGATCCGAGGGCTGATCACACCCCCCGCGTGGCATCGACAAGATCCTTAGGCCAAACGACAAGGCCAAGTGAAGCGGAAGTAACGGCACGTTTATAGTCTTCTGTCGGCCCTTAACCGGGCTTGTTTGGTGGGAGAGTGACAGTCGACGCTAAGTTCGGCGCCAGTATAGACGAGCTGGCGGTGCGGCTTGGCGGCGAAGTCATGTTTAATTGACGATTAACGGTGAGGCCGTTAATCGCTTCCGTGGGTTTGTGCGTTTCGAGAGCAGCGCACGGAAGGCAGCTCAGCCGCCGAGGCGAGCCATGCCTGAGAAAGCGACATTTTGCGCTTCGGAGTAAATGAATGGCCACAAAAACCGCTGAAGCCGAGGACCAAGAGCAGCCGCAAGCCGAGCCCGCCGATGGTCCTGTGCTCGACATGTCCGACGCAGCCGTCAAGAAGCTGATCAAGACGGCTAAGGCGCGCGGCTTCGTCACCTATGACGAGCTGAACGAGGTGCTTCCCTCAGAGGAAGTGTCTTCGGAGCAAATCGAGGACACCATGTCGATGCTCTCCGACATGGGCATCAACGTGATCGACACCGACGAGGCCGAAGAGCCGGGTGCCGCCGCTCAAGCCGAGGAGGGCGAGTCCGCGCGGCCCGTGGTCGCCGCCGCGCCCGTCGCCAAGGTAGAGACCACGAAGGAGCCGACCGAACGCACCGACGATCCGGTACGCATGTATCTGCGCGAGATGGGCTCGGTCGAGCTGCTCTCCCGCGAGGGCGAAATCGCCATTGCCAAACGCATCGAGGCAGGGCGCGAGGCGATGATCGCAGGACTATGCGAGAGCCCGCTTACCTTCCAAGCCATCATCATCTGGCGCGACGAGCTGAACGAGGGAAAAATTCTGCTCCGCGACATCATTGATCTCGAAGCGACCTACCAGGGCCCCGACGCCAAGCCCGCGCCGTCTCAGCCGCTGCCCGGCGAAACGATGAACGGCAATGGCGCGGACGGGCAGGGCGCGCACGCCGGTCAGCCGCAGCATGGCGCGCGCCATGGCGAGGACGAGGAGGCCGAGCCGCGGCCTGAGGAGTTCGAGGACGACGAGGACGATCTCGAGAACTCGCTCTCGCTTGCCGCCATGGAAGCCGAGCTCAAGCCAAAGGTGCTCGAGACCTTCGACCTCGTTGCCACCAACTACAAGAAGCTCCGCAAGCTTCAGGACCAGGTGGTCGAGCGCGCGCTCAAGAACGACTCGCTCTCCTCGGGCCAGGAGAAGCGCTACAAGGTTCTCAAGGATGAGATCGTCGCCGAGATCAAGTCACTCTCGCTCAATACGAACCGCATCGAGAGCCTGGTCGAAACGCTATATGACATCAACAAGAAGCTGCTCGGCTATGAGGGCCGGCTGCTCAGGCTCGCCGAGAGCTATGGCGTGCTGCGCGATGACTTCCTCAACGAATATCAGGGCAACGAGCTCGACCCGAACTGGCTTCGCCGCGTAGGCCGGCTGAAGAAGAAGGGCTGGGCCGATTTCATCCGCGACGAGCGCGGCATGGTGAAGGAGCTGCGCTCCGAGATTCACCAGCTCGCCGCCGAGACCGGGCTGCAGATCTCCGAGTTCCGCAAGATCGTGCACATCGTGCAGAAGGGCGAGCGCGAGGCGCGCCAGGCGAAGAAGGAGATGGTGGAAGCGAACTTGCGCCTCGTCATCTCGATCGCCAAGAAATACACGAACCGCGGGCTGCAGTTCCTCGATCTCATCCAGGAAGGCAATATCGGCCTGATGAAGGCCGTGGATAAGTTCGAGTATCGCCGCGGCTACAAGTTCTCGACCTACGCCACCTGGTGGATCAGGCAGGCGATCACCCGCTCGATCGCCGACCAGGCGCGCACCATCCGCATCCCGGTGCACATGATCGAGACCATCAACAAGATCGTGCGCACCAGCCGCCAGATGCTGCACGAGATCGGCCGCGAGCCGACGCCCGAGGAGCTCTCCGAGAAGCTCGCCATGCCGCTCGAGAAGGTGCGCAAGGTGCTGAAGATCGCCAAGGAGCCGATAAGCCTCGAGACGCCGATCGGCGACGAGGAGGATAGCTATCTCGGCGATTTCATCGAGGACAAGAACGCGGTCCTGCCGATCGATGCAGCGATCCAGTCGAACTTGCGCGAGACCACGACGCGCGTGCTCGCCTCGCTCACACCGCGCGAGGAGCGCGTCTTGCGCATGCGCTTCGGCATCGGCATGAACACCGACCACACTCTGGAAGAAGTCGGCCAGCAATTCTCGGTGACGCGCGAGCGCATCCGCCAGATCGAGGCCAAGGCGTTGCGCAAGCTCAAGCACCCGAGCCGCAGCCGGAAGCTCCGCAGCTTCCTCGACAATTAACTAAAACCGTCATCGCCCGGCTTGACCGGGCGATCCAGTACGCGCCGACCTTCGCTATCGCGCATGGCGGTGGTTACTGGATGCCCGCGTTCGCGGGCATGACATAAATGCATGCGCGACCGAACCCCGGAACTTTCCACAAGCCTTTGCCGTTTCCGTGCAGGGAGAAGGCGTCTCGTCTCGAACGCGAAGGGAGACTGACATGCGTGTCCTAACTGTCGCCACTCTCGCAGCACTTTTCGTTGCCGGCTTTGCCATCCCCGCTGATGCCGCCAGGCCGGTCAAGGGAGCCGTCCAAGGCACGGCAACCGCCGCCAAAGGCGTCGGCCATGGCGCGGCCCAGGCCGGGCGCGGCGTCGCCCGCGGCACGGTAACCGCGGCCCGGGGCGTCGGCCACGGCGCGGTCTGCCTGTTCACACTCGGCACCCGCTGCCGCTGATTTTCTGAAAATTGTCATTGCCCGGCTCCTCGCGCTCTTGCTCGGCGCTGATAGGATCCTGCTGCTGATGGTGCCGGCGCTCCTGCTCCTGCATTACGGCGGGGTCAAGCG
>JBKOWI010000065.1:0-10108 GCA_046724315.1 Pseudomonadota bacterium
ACCACTCCTGACCAGGACCTCGTGCTCGGTGCGCAAGGCGAGGCGACCGTCATTCAGGACGATTTCGACAACACCTATCAGAAGCTCGATTGAGACGCTGCGTCTGCTTTAGGCTCTACCGATTTTGCCGATGCAGCCCGAGCCCAGCGGCTTCTGGGCATCTGCCACGCTTGCATAGCCGGCTTTGTTGCCGACGATTCTCAGGCCGCTCACTTTGCTTGGAAGCGTGTCGACAACGGCGCAGTTGCCGACCGCATCCTTGACGGCGAAATGCCCGGTCCTGGACTGAGTCGCGGCGAGCGCAGGTCCGGCCACGCAAAGAACTAAGACGAAGGTTGTAAGGTATTTTGTCATTTGGACGCTCCTTCGAGACAGGCGCCCCTCCGCTTCGCACGTGGTCATAGAATGCGCGCAATGGCAGATGTCATTGTGCCGCGCGACGAGTTAGATCTGAGCGGATGGCTCTCGTTTGCAGAACGCTCCTACGACTTCTTGTGGTCGCAGCCGTTGCCGGCGCTGGGCCCGTGGCAAGTTTCGCCCTCGACCAGAAGGAACGCGAGTTTCAGGAGTGTTCGCAATGTCCGGTGATGGTCGGCATCCCCGCCGGCAAGTTCACTATGGGCAGCCCGCCATCTGAGAGCGGTCGTTTCGACTCTGAAGGTCCGCAGCACACGGTGGCCCTCAAGGCCTTCGCGCTCGGCAAGTTCAACGTGACGAGCGAGCAGTTCCTCATCTTCCTGAAAGAGACCGGCTATCAGCCAGCAGCCTGCAACGCCATGCTCGACATGAGATGGCATTCTCCAGGTCACGGGCTTGCATCGCCGCCTTTTGATGCCGACCTGCCACGCTGGCCCGCGGTGTGTCTCGATTGGCGCGATGCGGAGCGCTACATCGACTGGCTCAACGCCAAGATCCGCGCCGAGCATCCTGCGACGGCGCGCGAGCACGGCCCCTACCGACTACCAAGCGAGGCCGAATGGGAATATGCCGCGCGTGCGGGCACGACCACAGCGCGCTGGTGGGGCGACGCCATCGGCGCCAACAACGCCAATTGCAACGGCTGCGGCAGCCCGTGGGACAATCGCATTTTGGCGAATGTCGACAGCTTCAGGCCAAATCCGTTCGGTCTTTACGGCATGCTAGGCAATGCCTGGCAATGGACCGCCGATTGCTGGCACCAAAGCTATGTCGGTGCGCCGGGCGACGGCAGCGCGTGGAGCGAGGCTGATTGCAGCAAGCGCGCGATCCGCGGCGGCTCTTGGAGTTCTCTGCCGGTGTTCGTCCGCTCGGCTGCGCGGAGCGGCAGCGACCGCGGCGACAAGGACACCGACTATTCGAGCCTCACCGGATTTCGCGTGGCGCGGGACCTGCCTTGAGTTCGGTCAGCGCAGCGTGTCCCGCGGGTTCATGTAGAGCACCATGTCCATCACGTCGTCGTATTGCCCGGCGGGAAGCGCGAGCGGCGACGATGCGAGCACCGCATTGCGGGCACTGATCGCGACCTCGTCATAGTGGGGGTCTCCCGAGCGAGGATTGGCCACGAGCTCCGCCTTCAGCACTTCGCCGCTCTTCGCGATCTTGACGCGGATCGGCACGGAGTAATCGGCGTCTTTAAGATTTGCGAGGTTGAGATTCCAGCGGCGCTCGACCTGGTCGAGAATGAAGTCCTTCAAGCCGTACATGCCCGTCTGTCCGGGCGATGACGCGCTCGACGGCAGCATGGTCGCAGCACGCGGGCCATCCTCCTCACTTGGCGCGGCAACGCCGGGCTCACGTAATTTAGCCAGCGCCTCAAGCTTGCTCGCAAGCGCGTCGGCGGCGGATGGCGCCTGGGAGGAGCTACCCCACGGTGCGACGGCGGGTTGCGCCGGCTTTTCGGCGGGCACGGCACGGTTCCAATCGAGCTCAACCTCGACCGGAACGAGACCTAAGCCCTTCCCTGACCTATCTGTCCCAGAGGACGGCGCGAGGAGGATGAGCACAGCAAGTGCCAGCCCATGCAAGCTCGCCGAGCCGGCGAGACTCAACGTGCGGTCGCGGGCCGGTATTGCGCGCGAGAGCACCGGGGCGCCCTCGACCACATCGTGGGCAAAGAACCCTTCGTTGCGAGCGTCGATCGACATGGGCCCCCGGCTGCGAGCCAGACGATTTTAGCCGCCGAGACGCCTTTTGATCCACGCACCGGCTGTGGCAAATAGACTTCCCGAAAAGCCTTCCTAAGCCCCTCCACCAGAAAAGCGATTTGAGCTTGACGAGATTTCCGACGCGTTCGACCGTGCGAGGCCTGGCCGCTGCCGCGCTCGCTCTTTTGGCCCTCTCGCCCTCCGCGCTGGGCGAGCCAATCCCATCTGCACCACCGCAGGAAGTGCTCGCACAAATCGCTGCGGCGCAAGTTCCCGACAGCCCGGCAAAGGTCGTGGTCGGCGCTTACATCAACGACATCAACAGCTACGCCGTCGATCTCTATGTCTGGTTCCGCTGGAAGGCGTCGGACCTCGATCCCTCGAAGACCATGGAGTTCATGAACCGGTATGACCCGAACGATCATCAGCGGGATGAGCTCTACGACAAGCCGAAGCAAATGCCGGACGGCAGCCTCTACGCCATCATCCGCAATCAGGGGCGGTTCTCGACCAAGTTCCAGCTCGCCGACTATCCCTTCGACACGCAATTCCTGACGGTGGCGATGGAAGACACGATCGCGAGCGAGGACACGCAAATCTATGTGCCGGATCCCTCAAACAGCCTCGGCCTCGACCCGCAGATCACACTGCCGGGCTTCAAGGTGGGCAAGCCCGAGATGCGGATCGTGTCAAACACCTACCCAACGAATTTCGGAGACCTGGCGGTACCTCAAGGAGACACCTATTCGCGTGTCGTCCTGTCCGTCCCGGTCGCCCGGCCGCTCATGGCGATGTCGGTCAAGACCCTCGTTCCGATCGGGTTGATTGTGATCTGCGCGGCGCTCGTGTTCTTCGTCCGCCCGCATTACGTCGAGGGCCGCATCGGGCTTGGCATCACCGCGTTTTTGACGCTCGTCGCGCTGCAACTCACGTCGAGCGCGACGCTCCCCGATGTCGATTATTTGATGATGCTCGACAAGATCTATCTTCTTGCCTACGTGTTCATAATCGCGTCGTTGGCGCGGGTGGTCTTGACGTCATGGCGCGGGGCGGATGATGCGGCCGAGAAATCGATCACGCGCGCCGACCGCATTTGGGTGAGCGTTCTGCTTGCCGCCTATCTTGCCGCCAATGCCGCCGTGGTGCTTCCCGCTTTGGCGTGAGTGAGTCAGTTTCGATGCACATTATTCTTGCCTTTCTTCTCGGCCTTGCGCTCGCGGGCACGGCATTCGCGAAACCAATCGATAGCGATCCGGTGACTCTGATCACCGCGATTTATAAGACCTACGAGACGGACAAGGCTGGGTTGCCTCATGTCTACAGCAAGCGGCTCCAGGCCCTCATCGACAAGGACGACAAGGAAACACCTGAAGGCATGGTGGGCCGGATCGATTGGGATGTGTTCATCGACGGGCAGGACTGGAAGCTCACCGACCTCAAGATCACGCCCGTGTCGCAGACTGCGACGCAAGCCAAAGTGCGCGCGACATTCAAGAACTTCGATCGCCCGAGCGACATGCTGTTCGATCTCGTGCTCGAGGACGGGCGTTGGCGTATCGACGTCATCACGAAGACCTTGAAGCCGCGCTGGACCATGTCCAAGATCCTCACGGACGCGCCAGACGCCTTCCCCGACGCTAAACCCGACAAGAAGTAGAGGCGGCTACTGGGGCTGCTTCCGGCCGGCCATGTGCTTGAGATAGGCGATAACGAGGCCAATCTCGCGGTCGCTGAGATAATCGGGCGGAAAGGGCGGCATGGCCTGAGCAGGCCAGGTGCGTACAGCTTTCGGGTTGCGGATCAGATCGTGCAAGCCCTGCGGCGTCAGGTATTCGGTCGGGTTTTGCGGCAGATTGAGGTCCGGCCCGACATCGGCGGCGCCAGCTCCGTTCAGCTTGTGGCAGGTGAGGCACTGAACCACGAACAGCGCCTGCCCTGCCCGAATGGGATCGGTCGGTGGCAGCCCGGGGTCGACGGCGAGGGCAGGCCAGCAGGCTGCCGGCGAAGGCTGGCTCACCAGCTTCGCCATCTGGAACGGCCATTGCTCGCTGCGGATGCTCCCGACCTCAGCGCCGGTCCACACGATGTAGAACGGGCCAGCGCTCGCGTCTTTCTCCGGAACATGCGGCCAGGGTTGGTCAGCCATCTCGATCGCGAGCCAGGCGACTGCCTTGCTCTCATCGGTATTGAGCGCGAGGTCGAGCGGCAGCTGCGCGATGAAGCCGTCAAGCGCAATCGCCTCGATGACGCTGTTGGGCGGTAGTGTCATGCCTTCGAGCAGGGACGCGACCGGCACGGCACGGTAGGTCATGGGTACGCGGTAGGTGATGTCGCGCGGCACCTGGATCGTGGCGGCGTCCGGCCGCGCCAGAAGCTGGTCCCGCGTGAAGATGCGGGTCTGGTCGCCGACGGTGACTGTTATCGTCGGCTCCTGCCAGAGCAAATCCGGGCCACAGGAAGAGACATAACAAGACGATAACGCGCATCGCTGCCCTCCCCCGGGAGCTCAGACGTGAATTCGCTACAGCATACTTCACCATCCTGTCAGCCGAAGAGATGGAACTTTGCTACACGCAGTCGGCGGACGTTCCCAACAACCAGATCGTCGCCACCTGCTTCTCCATCAAGCGGACCGGCAAGTGACAGTCGCCGCGCTGTTGGTTTGCATGTTTCCTGCTTCAGCTAGCGCGCCCCCTTGCTGCGCGGCCGGCCCGCGCCGACATTGGGCACTTCGATGCCAAGCGCAGTGGCAAGATCGATCTGATGATCCTGCTCTTGCACAAGGATTTCCCTGATCTGCTCGGCCATGGCGAATTCGCCGAGCGCCTCGCATTGGCGGATGCGGTCGCGATAGTTGCGGATGGTCTCGTTTTCGTTGTCGAGATCGAAGCTCAGCATGTCGCGCGCCTTCTCTGACGTCTTCACCGGCTTCGGTGTCACGCTCGGCATGGCACCGAGATAGTCGATCTGCCGCGAGATGATGAGCGCATGCTGCAGCTCCTGATGCGCATGCTCCTCGAGCTGCGCGGCGATGTTCATGTATTCGGCGCCCTTAAGCACCTGCGAGTAGACCACATAGGCGATGATCGCCTGATACTCGCGCGACAGATCCTCGTTCAGAAGCTGCGCGAGTTGCTCGCGCGTTATGTCCTGCTCAGCCATTCAACTCCTCCTGTTTGTAATCGTCGTGCCGTACAGCTTCCGGGCATGCACCGTCACAGGTTTTGCACCCTTGCTCAAGGTTTCAACGTGGTGACCTAATCAAATCTCTCGATCCACTTGCCGTTGCGCCTCACCACAATCCCGGTCGCGAACACTTTTGCCGGCAAAGGTTTGCCTTTGAAGCTGCCTTTGAGGTCGGCGGTAAAGGTCCGGAGTGCCGCATCATCCCCAAGCAGGGACACTTTCACGTCGCCCACGATCTTCTGGTCCCATTTGAGCTCGGGCAGGGACGCGATCTGATCGTCGGTGGTCTGCGGCCCATCGTAATATGGCGTGACCGAGATATGGTCCGGTGTCATCAGCGCCTTGATGGCAGCTTTGTCATTCTTCTCGAAGGCCTTATCGAGCGCGTTCGAGGACTCATTGATCGCTTTGATGGTCTCGGACTCGCTGGCCAGAGCCGGAGACAATGAAGCAATCATGAGGACTGCGAGGCAGAACGTGGCTAGGCTCCGCATGCTGAGCTCCTTTCCGCAGCCGGCTGGAGAGAGCCGGCTATCATGCCTCACTTTGATGTTCAGTTCACCCCAAGCACAGTGAGCGACGATGACAACACCGTCCACCCATTTCACCCGCGATCGTCCTATCGTGCGCGGCCGCGCCGCGCTGCTTGTCATCGATGCGCAGAATGCGACCTGCGGCCCGAAGCATAAAATGGAGAACCCGGAGTTCTATTCGGCCGCAACCGGCCGCGTCATTCCCAACATCCACCGGCTGCTCGTTTCCTTCAGGGGCGCTCGGCTCGAGGTAATCTACACCGTCATAGAGAATCTGGCAGAGGACGGACGCGACCGTAGTCTCGACTACAAGCTGTCCAACATATCGGTAGCCAAGGGATCGTGGGAGGCGCAAGTCATGGCCGAGATTGCGCCTAAGGCTGACGAAATCGTTTTGCCCAAAACCTCCTCGTCGGTGTTCAATTCAACTATCCTCGATTATGTGCTGCGCAATATCGGCATTGAGGATGTGTTCGTGGCGGGTTTCCTCACCGACCAATGTATCGACCACGCGATCAAGGACGGCGCCGATCGCGGCTACTACATGACTTGCGTGCATGATGCTTGCACCGCCGAGAGCGAAACGCGACACGAGGCGGCGCTCTCTTGCTTCAAGGGCTATTGCCGGATGCTCACCACCGAGGACGTGCTGAAGCTCGTTGCAGCGTCTCAATAGACTTCGGCGTAGCGCGCACAGAGTTGCGGCGCATCGAGCGCCGCTACATGGGCAAGCTCGGAGCGCTTGTGGCGGAGATAGGCCTCGAGGAAAGTCGGCCCAAGCCAACTCTGCACCGCCAGGCTGTTTTCCATGTTGTCGAGCGCCTGGCCAAGCGAGCGAGGCAGAGGCGGCGGCTGGATGCCTGGCTCTGGCAACGAGAGCTTGCGGGCAATGCCATCGGCGCCGGCAAAGATCAACGCACCGAGCGCCACGTAAGGGCTCGCCGATCCGTCGGAAACGCGGAACTCGAGATTATAAGCCTTGGCGATGTCCTTCTTCTTCGACGCCGCAAACACGGGGCAGATGCGAAGCGCGGCGCCGCGATCCTGCTTCACGATGTCGATCGCGGTCGGCGCCCAGCGGTTCGGCGTCAGTCTCAAATAGGAGACGGGCGACGGCGCCGTGATGGCGGAGATCGCCGAAAGATGCGCAAGCACGCCGGCGGCGAACTGCGCGGCGGCCTCGCTCAAGCCCAACGGGCCATCTGGATCGTGGGTCTTCGGTTCGCCGGACTTGTCACGCAAGCTGAAATGGATGTGAACGCCGTTGCCGACGCCCTCCGCCGCGGGCATCGGCGAGAAGATGGCGCGATGACCCAGACGGAAGGCTGCGGCGCGCGCCATCTCGCGCGCGATCACGGCACGGTCGGCGGCTTGGAGCGCAGGCGCTGGCTTCACCGTCACCTCGAACTGACGCGAACCATATTCGGGGAGAAAAGAATCGGGCTCGGCGCCGGCTGCCCGGATCGCAGCGATAAAGCTCTCGCCGAAGCTGCCCTGGCGGCGCCACGCGCCTAGGCTGTAGGCTTCGCCCGGGCGGTCCTCGTTTCCCGTATAGACGAACTCTTGCTCGAAGGCGGCGATGACCTGCAAGCCGCTTGCCTCTTCGAGCGCAGCAATGGCGCGCCGCAAGAACTCGCGCGGGCAGCACTCCCAAGGGCTGCCGTCGGTTTTGCGAATATCTCCGAGGAAAAAATGCTCGGGCGCCGATCCGTCGCCGAAATCGACATCCACTTCTGCCGAAGGGTCCGGCACGATCATTAGGTCACCGCCGGTACCGAACGGCGTATCGAGGATCGGTCCGAACGCCGTCTGCATTAGATTGGAATGGGTCCAGCCGATGCCGGTCTTGCGGCGCGCGTGAAGCTCGCTCGCCGGGAAGCCCTTGCCGCGGACGTGACCCGCGATGTCGCAGGTCCCAACGAAGATCAGCCCCTCGCGTAACATTTGACCCTCGAGCCTCCAAAATCGGCGACAGCTTTACGCTGCAAGCCGCGGATTTGGTCATCTTTGAGGGCAAGCTGTCCAGGGCTTTCAGCGACACATTCGCCCTTTACGCCCGTCCGAAATCGAGTAGAGCATGTCGTTCGTGAGGGGTCTTCTCGCCATTGTCGTGATGTTGCTCTCGGCCGGACTTGCTTCCGCCGCCGACAAGAACCCGCAACCGCCTTGCGGCACGCTGCCTGTTCCGGGCTACGGTGCCGTCGATGCAGGACCTGCCGTTCAGGTCATCAGCGGATCCGATCTTGCCGCGTGGAAGCCACCGTCCTGCGTGGGTTGGCCGGCGCAGGACGACGGCGTGCTGGTCGCTCTTGCCGGCCGCTTCGCCTATAAGGGCTCGACCGACGACCTGCTCAAGCGTTTCGGGGCGATCTCGACGTTAAAGGGACTGAAATATTGGTCGGTGACCGACGGCGGCTGGCGCACGCTGATCACCAGCGCCGAAGCTCTCGACGCGCCCGAGTCGGGGCATTCGCGGCCCGACTTCACCCTGGCGGAGATGAAAAGCGGCAAAGACCTCTATTTCGCGCAGCAGGATAACCGCACCTCCGAGGAGGTGGTCTATCGCATGCAGGTCAGAGACCTGAGCGCCAACGGCTTCGTCGTCGCGGTCGAGAACGTGACGCCGGTCAGAAGCTACATGCTAACGCTGTTTGACCCCGGCGAGCTGTTATCGGTGCAATTCGTCGAGCGCGAGTCTCCGGGCGTCTATGGTTATTACGGCTTGGCGTTCGCCGGCGAGAGTCTGGCATCGTCGATTGCGCTGCCGCAGGCCTCTTATGTCAACCGCGCGCTCGCCCTTTACGGGCAGCTCACCGGCAAGGTCGTGCCTCCGGCCAAAGAGTGAGGTGCATCAAGCCACGGCGTATTCGGCGCGGCCTTCGCGGTCGAGAGCGGCATATTCCTCGTCAGTGAGCTTGATGTCCACCGCCGCAACATTCTCCTCGAGGTGCTTCACCTTCGACGTGCCAGGGATCGGAAGCATCGCAGGGCTGCGCTTAAGCAGCCAGGCGAGCGCGATCTGGCCTGGCGTCGCGCCATGAGCCTTGGCAACTCTGTCGAGGATCGAGCCCGATTTGGCGAGTTCGCCCGCAGCAAGCGGATACCACGGGATGAACCCGATCCTGTGTTGCTCGCAATACTCAAGCACGTCCTCGCTGCCGCGATCGACAAGGTTGTAGCGGTTCTGCACCGTCGCGACCGGAAAGACGTGAGAGGCGGCCTTGACGTCGGCGACTGAAACCTCGCTCAAGCCGGCGTGCTTGATGATGCCGTCATCGAGCAGAGCCTTGACTGCCGCGAGCTGCGCCTCGCGCGGCACTTTCGGGTCTAGGCGATGCAACTGCCAGAGCCCGATCTGCTCGATGCCAAGCTTGTGGCAGCTCCTGATCGCCTGCTCGCGCAAATACTTGGGATTACCGTCCGTCTCCCACACGCCAGGTCCTGGCCGCCTGAACCCTGCCTTGGTCGCGATCAGGATACCGTCATAGGGATAGAGCGCCTCGCGGATCAGCTGTTCCGATACGTCTGGTCCATAGGAATCGGCGGTATCGACGAAATCGATGCCGAGCTCCGGCACGCGCTTTAGAGTTCTAAGCGCCTCCGTTCTATCTTCCGGTGGACCCCAGATGCCTTTACCGGTGATGCGCATGGCGCCGAAGCCGAGACGATAGATCTCGATGTCGCCGCCGATCTTGAACGTGCCCGAGTTGTGGGCGTCGAGCTTGGCCATGGGGGACTCTCCTTCGAACTTGCCTTCCCCCGATCTGTGAAGCGTACAGCGACGTCCCAAATCGTAAACCTGCACCCCGTCGCCGCAGGGCTGCGTCAGGCAAAGCAGGATGCGAGCGTAGCTGAGGCTACCCGTCTAAATCCGACAAGCTCTTGCGCATGTGCTCGCGGAGCGGCTCCGACGCCTTGTTGACGATCTCGGCCGACATCGCCCGCAGCTCCTCGGCCTGGCTTGCCAGAGCCTTCATCTGCTCATCCCAGAACGTGACGTGCAGACGCGCCATCTCGACGGGGTTTTTCGCGCCGGCTAGGCTTCGCGCCAAATGAAGTCCCGATGACACGTTCTGCCGCGCGAAATCGAGGATCTTGCGGTTGACCGCGACGGTCCCGAGCCCCGCCGCCTTCCACGATTCCTCGATCGTTTCCATCGCGTTGCTCACGGTGTCCCTCGCAAGCTCGGGAACCGGCATGCTCGAGACTGCCTTTCTTACCGACCCTGCCGATGTCTTCACTTTTTGCGCCACCTCCGCCACAGGC
>JBKOWI010000221.1:0-11093 GCA_046724315.1 Pseudomonadota bacterium
GCTGTTACGGGGGAGGTGCATTTCGTCGATTGCGGCTACTCGACCATCGCCATGCCGAGCATCGGCGCACTCAAGGTCATCGAGCAAATCGAGGAGGCCGAGGCGCCGGTTGAGAAGGCGCCCCGCGAAGCCGCCCAATAACCACGCCGGCCGAGTGCGGCATATTGAGCTAAGTCTTGGATTTTATTGAGGGAACCGAGGCGCGCTACTAGTATTGCGCGCTTGAAAGAGTAATGGAGGAAACAGGCCATGGCCGCCCATCTCATTATTGTTGTTTGTCTCGTGGCGGAGCCGCACACCTGTTCGGAGATTCCTGTGCCGGACGTGACCTTGGAGGACGTGATAAGTTGTAACCATCAGGCGCGGGAGCTGTCTGAGAAGTGGCAGACCGATCACAAAGACCAGTATCTCGTCATTGCCACGAAATGCGTGAAGGCTGAGGAGAACGCGGCGGGCGGCGATTCTGGAAAGACCGGGGAGCCGAGTGTCGCGCCTAACAGAGGCGATACGAACAAGCCGGCCGAGCCTGGCAAAAGCGAGACGCCTCAACAATAAGGGGCCGAAGGGCCCCCTTAATAAATCACGATCTGTGACCGATCTTAGCTCGCGGCGGCTTCCGCCTTCTCGCGCTCCTTGCCGGTCGCTTGGTCGACGACCTTCATGGACAGCCTGACCTTGCCCCGGTCGTCGAAACCGAGCAGCTTGACCCAGACAATGTCGCCCTCCTTGACCACGTCGGTGACCGCCTTGGGGCGGCCGTCGGCGAGCTGCGATATATGCACGAGGCCATCCTTGGCGCCGAAGAAGTTCACGAAGGCGCCGAACTCCATCACCTTGACGACCTTGCCCTTGTAAATCTCGCCGACCTCAGGCTCCGAGGCGATCGACTTGATGCGGTTGATGGCGGCGCGGATCGATTCGGCGTTGGCCGAGGCGATCTTCACCGTGCCGTCATCGGAGATGTCGATCTTCGCGCCGGACTCGGCCACGATCTCGCGGATCACCGACCCGCCGGAACCGATCACCTCTCTGATCTTGTCGACCGGGATATGAATGGTCTCGATGCGCGGGGCGTATTCGCCGAGCTCGGGCCGGGCAGTGTTGATGGCCTTGTTCATCTCGGCGAGGATGTGCATGCGGCCGTCGCGCGCCTGGTTGAGCGCGACCTTCATGATCTCCTCGGTGATGCCGGTGATCTTGATGTCCATCTGGAGCGAGGTCACGCCCTCGGAGGTGCCAGCCACCTTGAAGTCCATGTCGCCGAGATGGTCCTCGTCGCCGAGGATGTCAGAGAGCACGGCGAAGCGCTCGGCTTCCTTGATGAGGCCCATGGCGATGCCGGCGACCGGACGCTTGATCGGGATACCCGCATCCATCATGGCGAGAGAGCAGCTGCACACCGTGGCCATCGAAGAGGAGCCATTGGACTCGGTGATCTCCGAGACGAGGCGGATGGTGTAGGGGAAGCTCTCGCGGTCAGGCAGGACCGGATGGATTGCGCGCCAGGCAAGCTTGCCGTGACCGATCTCGCGCCGGCCAGGCGAGCCAAGGCGCCCGACTTCGCCTACCGAATAGGGCGGGAAGTTGTAGTGGAGCATAAACGTCTCTTTGTAGGTGCCCTGGAGCGCATCGACATATTGCTCGTCCTCGCCGGTGCCGAGCGTGGCGACGGCAAGCGCCTGCGTCTCTCCGCGGGTAAACAGCGCGCTGCCATGGGTGCGGGGCAGAATGCCGACCTCGCATTCGATAGGCCGCACGGTCTTGAGATCGCGGCCATCGATGCGCCTTGAGGTCTCAAGGATGCTTCCGCGCACGACTTCTTTTTCCGCTTCTTTGAAGGCGCCAGAGACTTTGGGGGCCATGGTGCCATCGTCATCGGAGGGAACAACTGCGGCAACCACCTTCTCCTTGATGGCGGCAACGCGGTCGCGGCGTTCGTGCTTGGCGGCGATGGCATAGGCCTCACGCAGCTCCGCCTCGGCCATCGTCCTCACGCGGCCAACTAACCCTGCATCTTCCTCGGCCTTCAGCTCCCAAGGCTCCTTCGCGGCGCGCTCGGCAAGGCTGACAATCGCGTCGATGACTGGCTTGAAGTGCTGCTGGCCGTACATCACGGCCCCGAGCATGACGTCTTCGGGCAGTTCCTTGGCTTCCGATTCCACCATCAGCACGGCGTCGCCGGTGCCAGCCACGACGAGGTCGAGCGAGCTTTCGCTCATCTCATCGATCATCGGATTCAGCACATATTTGCCGTCGATATAACCAACGCGTGCGGCGCCGATCGGGCCGAGGAAGGGAACGCCGGAAAGAGTCAACGCGGCAGAGGTTGCGACCATCGCCACGATGTCGGGATCATTCTCGAGATCGTGCGAGAGCACTGTGGCGACGATCTGGGTCTCGTTCTTGAAGCCCGGAGCGAAAAGGGGCCTGATCGGCCGGTCGATCAGGCGCGAGGTGAGGGTCTCCTTCTCGGTCGGGCGCCCCTCGCGCTTGAAATAGCCGCCTGGAATCTTGCCCGCGGCGAAGGTCTTCTCCTGGTAGTTCACAGTGAGTGGAAAGAAGTCGATGCCGGGTTTCTCTTCCTTGGCGGCAACGACAGTGGCGAGAACGGAGGTCTCGCCGTAAGTGGCGACCACGGCGCCATCAGCCTGACGGGCGATGCGGCCGGTCTCTAGCCTGAGCGGGCGTCCCGCCCATTCGATTTCTACGGTTTGTTTATTCAACATGTGGATGTGTCCCAATGTGTGGGGAGAGATAGGGCCGCATCGTCAGCCTCATGGCTGACGCGCCGCCACGTTCAATCGTCGCAAGCCGAACCGCGGGAGGAGACGCCATGACGGAATGGCTGTCACCGGCGGATGCCCAACCGGTTGATGAGCTTCTGGTACCGGTCCTCGTCGGTCGACTTGACGTAGTCGAGCAGCCGGCGCCGCTGGCTCACGAGCTTGAGCAGCCCGCGCCGCGAATGGTTATCCTTGGTATGCGTCTTGAAGTGATCGGTGAGATTGGTGATGCGCTCGGTCAGGATTGCGACCTGAACTTCTGGAGAACCGGTATCGCCGGATTTGGTCGCATACTCCTTGATAAGCTCTTGCTTGCGCTCAGCGCTAATCGACATCGGATTGATCCTTGCTGTTCGATGGTTTGTCAGGGCCGAGCCGGGATGTCGTCCAGCACGGTCGGTTCACATGCGCGGGCGAGCTGTCGATGGCGCCCATGCAATCGCTGCAATATAGGGATTATCTGCTCTGAGGCCAGAGGAATTTGCGCAAATTTCCTGAGCTTCAGCACGGCAAATTGAAGATGCGCCGGGGTTTGAGTTCCCCCTCGCTTACCTCGCCGACGGCGACGAGTGTGCCCCGCGCCATCGCGTAGATCGTGCCGGCGAGGATGGGCGCATCGCGGCCGCGCAACAACACGGGCTGGCCGCGGCGGAGCCGGGCGGCATCGGCGGCACTGACGGTGAGCGCCGGAATATCGCGGAGCGCGATCTCGACTGGCTCCAGCGCTGTGACAAGGTCATCGCGGTCCGAAGCAAGCGCCTCGAGCCTTTCGACCGAAACGGCCCTGTCTTCCCCGAAAGGGCCGACACGAGTGCGGCGCAGGGCCGCGACATGGCCATGCGAGCCGAGTGCCCTGCCGAGGTCACGGGCGAGCGCCCGCACATAGGTGCCCTTGCCGCATTCTGTCTCGAGAATGCAATGGTCCTTGTCGGGGTGAGCAACGAGGGTCAGGCGGGCGATCGAAACGGGCCGCGGCTCGAGCTCGAACTGCTCCTCGTCGCGCGCGAGTTCGTAAGCGCGGGCACCCTCCACTTTGAGCGCGGAAAAGCGCGGCGGCACCTGGATTATCTCGCCGGTGAAGCGTGGAAGCGTGGCCTCGATCTCAGGGCTCGACGGCCTTCTATCGCTGCTCGCCGTTACCTTACCCTCCGCATCGTCGGTATTGGTCTCGATCCCGAAGCGGACGGTGAAGCGATAGACTTTGCTGCCTTCCACGACGAAGGGAACGGTCTTTGTCGCTTCGCCGAGAGCGATGGGGAGAACGCCGGTCGCAAGCGGGTCCAGCGTCCCTGCATGGCCCGCCTTTGCGGCATCGTAGAGACTCTTTACGAGGCCCACGGCGCGCGTCGAATTCATGCCCTCTGGCTTGTCGAAGATGAGCCAGCCATGAACAGGCGAACCTTTGCGCCGGCGGGCCATAAGTCTCGTGCTAGCCGTCCAAATCGCGCGCGACTTTGGGCGAAGCGAGCAGCTCGTCGATCCGGGCGGACGCCTCGAACGAAGTATCGACCTTGAATCTGAGCTCCGGCATGAATTTCATGCTCACCTTCTTTGCCAACAGCCCGCGCAAGAATCGCTTGTGCTTCTCGAGGTGAGCGGCCGCCTCCTCGGCCTCACCCCCGCCAAGCGGGAGAACATAGACGGTAGCGAGCTTGAGGTCTGGCGACATGCGCACCTCCGGCACCGTGAGCGAGTGCCGGCTCAGTACGTCGTCCACGATTTCGCCGCGATGAAAAATCTCGGCGAGCGCATGCCGGATCATCTCGCCCACCTTGAGCTGGCGCTGGGAGGGGGGCTTGCTCTTGCTGCTCATTCTCAATCCTGTTGGACGTCATGCCCGGACTTGATCCGGGCATCCATACCGTTAGGCCCAAGCGAGCTGAAGCACCAGTGGAATGGATTGCTAGGTCCAGCCCGGCAATGACGAATCGGGGGTTTGACCGTCCTAAAGCGTGCGCTGGACGTGCTCGACCTGGAAGCACTCGATGACGTCGCCGACACGCATGTCCTGATAGTTCTCGAAGGCCATGCCGCATTCCTGGCCAGCAACCACCTCGCGCACTTCGTCCTTGAAACGCTTCAAGGTGGAAAGCTTGCCTTCGTGCACCACGACGTGGTCGCGGATCAGCCGCACCTGGGCGCCGCGCTCGACCTTGCCCTCGGTGACGCGGCAGCCAGCCACCTTGCCCACCTTGGAGATGGTGAACACTTCGAGGATTTCGGCATTGCCGAGGAAATTCTCGCGCATCGTCGGCGCAAGGAGGCCTGACATGGCCTGGCGCATTTCGTCGACGAGGTCGTAGATGACCGCATAGTAGCGGATCTCGACGCCGTCACGCTCGGCGACCTCACGGGCCTGCGCGTTGGCGCGCACATTGAAGCCAAGCACGACCGCACCCGACGTTGCCGCGAGCGAGACATCGGATTCGGTGATGCCGCCAACGCCGGCGTGAATGATGCGGGCTCTTACCTCGTCAGTACCAAGCTTGCCGAGTGCCGTGGTGATGGCCTCGACAGAGCCCTGCACGTCGCCTTTAACGAGGAGCGGGAACTCTTTGACGCCCGCCTCCTTCAACTGATTCATCATTTGCTCGAGGCTGCCCCGGGCGCCCGCCACGGCGAGCCGCTTGCGCCGCTCGCGGGCGCGATAGTCGGTAATCTCCCGTGCACGGGCCTCGTTCTCGACGACGGCGAACTGGTCGCCAGCTTCGGGCGCGGAATCGAAGCCGAGTACCTCGACCGGAACCGAAGGCCCTGCCAGCTTCACGTGATCCCCGACATCGTTGATCAGCGCACGCACCCGGCCCCAGGCTTGCCCCGCGACAATGAGATCGCCGAGCTTGAGAGTGCCACGCTGAATAAGCGCGGTGCCTACAGGCCCGCGTCCGCGCTCGAGCTTGGCCTCGACAATCACGCCATCGGCTGGCCGGTCGGGATTGGCGGTGAGCTCGAGCACCTCGGCCTGCAAGAGGATAGCCTCGAGTAGCTTGTCGAGACCGGTTTTCTTCAGCGCCGAGACCTCGATCTCGAGCGTGTCGCCGCCCAAGCTTTCCACCACGATCTCGTGGCTCAGAAGTTCGGTGCGCACGCGCTGAGGGTCGGCGCCCGGCTTGTCCATTTTGTTGATGGCGACGATCATGGGAACGCCCGCGGCCTTGGCATGATTGATAGCCTCGACCGTCTGCGGCTTCACCCCGTCATCGGCCGCGACCACGAGCACCACGATGTCAGTCACCTTGGCGCCCCGGGCGCGCATGGCGGTGAAAGCTTCGTGGCCCGGCGTGTCGATGAAGGTGATCTTCTGGTCTGACGGCGTCTCCACTTGATAGGCGCCGATATGCTGGGTGATGCCGCCAGCCTCTTGGCTCACAACATTGGTCGCTCGGATGGCATCGAGCAGCGAAGTCTTGCCGTGATCGACGTGGCCCATGATGGTAACCACCGGCGCACGGGGGACGAGATCCTCGGCGTGATCCTCTGCGCCGATGAAGCCTTCCTCGACATCGGCCTCCGACACGCGTCTGACCGTATGTCCGAATTCCTCGGCCACGAGCTGGGCGGTATCGGCGTCGATCACGTCGGTGATCTTGTGCATGGCGCCATCCTTCATCAGGTACTTGATGACATCGACGCCACGCTCGGCCATGCGATTGGCGAGCTCCTGGATTGTGATTACTTCAGGGACGACCACCTCGCGCTGAATCTTCTGTTGCGCCTGCGGTCCGATCGTTTGCTTCTTCTGGCGCTCCTGGCGGCGCTTGAGCGAAGCGAGGCTCCGCTGCCGCTGCTCCTCGTCGAGCGCGTTGGTGATGGTCAGACGGCCGCGGACTCTGCGCTCCTCGCCGCGCCGGGGTGCCACGGGGCTCTTCTTGTGGCGGGCGTCGGGTGTGCGCGTCGGCTCTTCCGCCTCCTCTTTCAAGAGATGCTTGCGCGCGGTCTCCTCGCCCTTCTGGCGCGCTTTGGCCTCGGCCTGATGGCGCTCATCCTCCTTGCGCTTGCGCTCCTCGGCTTCTTGACGCTCTTTCGCACGCTGCTCCTGCGTCACCGCCTGGACGGCGGCAATCTGCTCGGCTCGTGCGCGCTCGGCGGCCTCGCGCTGACGCGCGTCGGCGAGCGCACGCGTGCGCGCGTCCTTCTCCTCCTCGGAGAGTTGCGGCAGCACGACACGGGCACGATTGGCCTGAGCTTCGTCTTGAACGGGCTTGGGAGCAGGCGTCTCTGCCGTGCGCGGTGCGGGCTTTGCCTTGGGCTCCTCGACCGGTTGCGGGGAAGGCCCCGCGCCGAGCGACCGACGCTTCTTCTTCTCGACTAGAACGGACTTCGAGCGTCCATGGCTGAAGCTCTGACGCACATGGCCGGATTCAACGGTACGGCGCACGTTAAGCGTCATCTTGCGCCCACTGCGTGCGGTCTTGCCTTCGGTCTCGTTCGTCTCACTCATTCGTTGTTCGTATCCAATTCATTCGGGTTTCTGAATGCGGCGCTGCCCTTGCGGTAGCGCTCAAGCCGCGAGGCCGCCGCAAGAACCTTTAGAGCCGCTCCACCCTGGATTAGGGCAGCATGTATCACATTTGTCCGGCCCGATGCCAAACCCAATTCATCCACGGTGAAGACGCGGACGGCGGGAAGGCTCGTTCCGCCTTTCTTTCCGCGGAGTTTGGCGTCGAGCTTGCGGCAGCCGTCGTCGGCCGCCTCCCGCGCATGAACAAGGGCGATAACCCGGCCTTTGGCGATCGCTTCTTCAACCTTGGTATAGCCGAAAACCACTTCGCCAGCCTTGTTGGCGAGCGAAAGCGCAGAAATCGCCGCCTCGGCGAGAAGCTTGTCGACCTGGGCATCCAGCCCTTGAGGCGCTCTGGCCTCTTGCCTGAAGGCCCGAGCGAAGGCGTTGCGCTTTAACGCTTCGGCAACCGTGTCGCGCGCCGCAGTAAGCCACACGCCGCGTCCCGGCAGCTTTTCCTTGAGGTCGGGGACCACAGCCCCATCTGGGCCGAGCACGAAGCGGATCAGCTCGTCCTTGGGCCTAAGCGCGCGGGTAACGGCGCAGCGGCGGACGGTGTCCGCCGTTTCGCGATCTTGGTCTCGCTCCGGCGCCACTTGCCGCAAAGGCCTGGTCTCCTTGCCTTCTCATTAGTGGCCTGCGCTCTGGCTCGGCCCACCGGCCGGCGAGTCGCCTTCGACCGGAGTTGCGGCCTCGCCCTCAGCCTCAGAAGGCTCGGGCTCAGGCTGTGCTTCCTCGATCCAGCCGGCCTTCACGCGCGCGGCGATGATCACCTCCTCGATCTGCTCCCGCGTGAGGCGGAACGAATCGAGGATGCCTTCATGCCGGACGGCCTCTTTATCCTTACCGCGCTCGGTCCAGCCCGCGAGGTCGTCGGTCGCACAATCGGCGAGGTCCTCGACGGTCTTGATGTTGTTCTCGCCGAGTGCGACCAGCATCGCAGTGGTGACGCCGGGCACTTCCCCGACTTCGTCGGCGACGCCGAGCGTCTTGCGCTTGGCGTCAAGCTCCGCCTCGATCTTCTCGAGATGCTCGCGGGCCCGGGTCTGAATCTCGGCCGCGGTGTTATCGTCGAAGCCCTCGATCGATGCGATCTCCGACGGCTCGACGAAAGCCACCTCCTCGACCGAGCTGAAGCCCTCCGAAGCGAGCAGCTGCGCGATGACCTCGTCGACGTCGAGCGCCTCCATGAAGGTCTGCGAGCGCTCCGCGAACTCGGCCTGGCGCCGCTCGGACTCAGAGGCCTCGGTCATGATGTCGATGTCCCAGCCGGTGAGCTGGGAAGCGAGCCTGACATTCTGCCCCTTGCGTCCGATGGCAAGCGAGAGCTGCGGATCGGGCACCACGACCTCGATACGCTCGGCATCCTCATCGAGCACGACCTTGACTACCTCGGCAGGGGCGAGCGCGTTGACAATGAACGTCGCGGCATCTGGCGACCATTGGATGATGTCGATCTTCTCGCCCTGCAGCTCATTCACCACCGCCTGCACGCGGCTTCCACGCATGCCGACGCAGGCGCCGACCGGGTCGATAGAGGCGTCGCGCGACACCACCGCAATCTTGGCGCGGCTGCCAGGATCGCGCGCCACTGACTTGATGGTGACGATGCCCTCATAGACCTCCGGCACCTCTTGCGCGAACAGCTTCGCCATGAATTCGGGATGGGTGCGGGATAGGAAGATCTGCGGCCCGCGCGGCTCGCGCCGTACGTCATAGACATACGCGCGGATGCGGTCGCCGTAGCGGAAATTCTCGCGCGGCAGCGTCTCGTCGCGGCGCACAATGGCCTCGGCGCGACCGAGGTCGACGATGACGTTGCCATACTCGACGCGCTTGACGATGCCGTTCACGATCTCGCCGACGCGATCCTTGTATTCCTCATATTGGCGCTCGCGCTCGGCCTCGCGCACCTTCTGCACGATGACCTGCTTTGCATTCTGCGCGGCGACCCGGCCAAAATCGAGCGGGGGCAGGGGTTCGGCAATGAAGTCGCCGACCTGCGCCGCCGGATTGCGCCGGCGCGCCTCCTCGACTGAAACCTGCGTCGCTTCCATGGTGACCTGCTCGACAACCTCGAGGAGCCGCGCGAGCCTGATCTCTCCGGTCTTTGGGTCGACCTCGGCCTTGATCTCGTTCTCGCTGCCGTAGCGGGACTTCGCCGCCTTCTGGATCGCGTCCTCCATGGCGGTGATCACCACTTGGCGATCGATCGCCTTCTCGCGCGCGACCGCGTCGGCGATCTGCAGCAGCTCCAGCCTATTGGCGCTTACGCCTGCCTGAGCCATGTCTTTTGCCTCCGATCTCTATTCGTCGGGCTTCGCGACTTCTCGCGGCCCGGGTTGAATCTCAATGTTTCTTGCCAGCAAGGTCGGCCCTGAAGCTGTCCATGTCGACGACGAGCTTCGCCTCGCTGATGAGCGAGAAGGGAAGGCCGATCGTCACCAATTCGGCCTTGCCCTCTAGCTCAATTCTGAGGCGCGCCTCGTCATCCTCCACGCCCTCGATCACGCCCCTGAAACGTTTGCGCCCGTCAACCAGCTCTTTCAGCTCCACCTTGGCTTCGTGACCCGCCCACAACGCAAAGTCGCTCGGTCGCACCAATGGCCGGTCGATACCGGGAGAGGAAACCTCGAGCCGATATTGGCCGGGCATCGGATCGTAGGCGTCGAGCACCGGGGACAGCCTGCGGCTGATCGTAGCGCAATCCTCGACAGTCATCTCTCCCGTTGGCCTCTCGGCCATGATCTGCACCGTGCCTCCGTCGCGCCCCGAAACCTTGACCCTCACCAGCCGGAAGCCCAGTTCCTCGAGGACGGGCTCGGCGAGATCGGCGATCACCCGGGCCGGCCCCGTCTCGCGGGCGAATCTTCGGTCAGTGGCGGCAGGGCTCGACATCGGGCCACACTCCTCAGGAAGCCGAGGAGACTAGGAGCCTAACAAAAAGGAGCGGGCGGCAAGCCCACTCCTGATCAAAACCAATCATGAGTTCGGACTTAATATACGAGCTTTTTCCGCGGTTTCAAGCGCCTTCGCGGGCCGGGAGGCGCCGCTTAGGGGGAACCCATCACCGCCTTCTCGATGCGCTCGAAGTCATTGATGCGCTCATAGGAGAAAGCGCAGAGACATGACGAATAATTGCCGCCAATCGAGGTGCCGCCGAAGGCGAGGCTGTCCTCGAACGTGCAGCTCGCATCGCGATAGGCGATCCATTGCTTCTGCGCGTCCTTGAGATAGCCGAGCTGAACCTCGGGGCTTTGGCCCATGTCCTTGGCGTCGGCACGGACCGCATCCTGCAGCTTCTTATAGCTGTCGTTCAGGAGTTGATCTGCCCTGTCCGCGGCGCGCGACGCAGGCTTTATATTCGGGATTGGAATGCGTGCTGTCGGCGCAAGTCTGATAGCAAGTCGCGACGATGTCGGTCCCCGCCATGGCTGCAACGGGCATCAGCACGATCGTCACACCCATCCAAGCGACGCGCATCAGCCCCTCCGGATTAGACCCGCTTGAATCTCAAATAGACAGGCTTCCCGCCCTCGCTCAAGGCCTTCCGCTCGTAGCGGGTCTCAGGCCAATCAGCGGGCCGCATGCGCCAGTCCGATGGCCGTTCGGCGAGCCAAGTGAAGTAACGGCTCCGGCCGATGGCAGCAAGCGCATGTGCTGCGTAGTCGCCGCTGTCGCTCGCAAATCTAAGCTCGCCGCCGGGCGCCAGTACGCGAGCGAAGTGCGCGATGGTCTCCGGCGAGATGAGCCTGCGCTTGAGGTGCCGCTTCTTCGGCCAAGGATCAGGAAACAGAATAAAGAGCCGA
>JBKOWI010000073.1:0-2610 GCA_046724315.1 Pseudomonadota bacterium
GAACACGATCGGCCCGACGACGCTGCCGCCTGCCACGAGCGAGATCGACAAGGGCGTGTCGGAGTAGTGCGTGAAATAAACCATCCCTCCCACATTGCCGAGATCGGGACGAAGGCCGAGCGCCACCAGCACCTCGCGCGCGGTCTCCTCGGGCTTCTTGCCGGGCGCAAACGGATCGTCGGGCTGACCCTCGAACCAGGGTGCGATCAGGCCGAGCGAGTGATGCGTGTTGAGATACCACTCGATGCCCCGCACGCGCGCCACGTCACTGCCGAGCGGGCTCTCTGAATCGCTTACTTGAGCCTGTCTCACGAACTTGCCGTCGATCAGCATGCCCTTCTCGCTCAGGATCGAGGCGAGCTCCGACTTTTGGCTCATGACAGAGAAGCCGATGGCGCCGCCCGGGCCGAACGAGGCAGCAAACAGCAGAAGCGCAAGCACGCCTGGTACGAGGCGCAGGTCGAAATCGCCGCCTCTCAGGATGCGAATGGCTGCCAGGATCAGTGCCCAAACGCCGATCAGCACCATCCAATAGCGGCCCTCGGTGAGGCCGTAATCGGAGATGCGTCGCCCCACGGCGATGAACAGCAAGATCACGGGTAGGGCCGCGAGCCAGACCCAATAGTGCCAGAACAGTCGAACCAGCGGCCCGCCTTTTTCTCGGCTGGGATAGCCGACCAGCAGAGTCGCCGCACCGACCAACAAATATCCCACGACCAGGCCACCGAGGGTCCCCTTGGGCAGCTCCCACGCCACCACGATCTTGATGGCGTAGGCGTAAAGAATTGCGGTGTAGACCAGGAGCAGAGGGACCAGCACGAACTTCACCAGCGCGGCGATGGCGCGCATGGTGAACTCGCTTTCCTCGCGCGCGGTGATGGGATCGCTGAAGCTCCGCGGCGCAAAGGCCAGGAAGCTCACCGGCGCGATCAGCCCGAGGCTCACCGTCCAGATATACTCATGCCACTTCGATGGCAGGTCGAGGCTGAACAGCAGGTTCAGGGTCTCGTGAATGATTGACAGGCCCGCGCCAAACAGTCCCGCCGCGACAACAGCGAGTAACGCGCCAAGCCAGAGCCTGTGATTGAACAGCCAGAAGGTCTCATTGGATTCGCCGCGGCCAAGATGGCCAGCGAGTCCGACCAGCAGGAGAAGCCCACCGAGGAGAAGCGGCGGGCTGAACCAGATATCCCAGTCGAAGCGAATGAGGACCGCAATGAGCAGGATCCCCACCACCCACAGCCCAACGCGAGCCGGAAAGGAGCGTTTCTGGCTATCTACATAGAAGTCGACTGCCACCACCCACAGGAAGGAATCGGCAAGAGCCCCAAGGAGGCGGCCTTCCACCTCACCGATGTTGTCGTGAGTGAGCTTGTAGGCTGTGAACAGCACGGCGATGGTCACCGCCAGCGGAAAGCGCGAAACCGCGGCACTCACATCGGGAAGTCTGCTTCGCCACCACGATTTGCGCGTCACGTCGGCCATCACGAGCCTCCCTGTTTTGGGCGGCGGCCGCTGCCGACCGCAAGCCGCCAAAGGCGGTAAAGCGGATTGATATCAGCAACCTTCCGCAATGGATCGCGCCCCTTCTTCTCCAACGCCGCAAGATAAGGGTCAACCAGGCGAAGCGGTAGAAAGGCCGCCCGGCTTCGCTCGTCGAGCAACGCGATGTCCTGCTGGGCTTTGTCCAAAGCTTCGCGCGCTTCTGCACGCAACTCGGCGAGGAGAGCGAGCAACCCATCGTCCGCCTTGCGAGCACGTACGCGCTCCGGCGACGTCCCGCGGCGTTTCAGAGCATCCGCCGGAAGGTAGACGCGGCCTTGCACGGCATGGACGGGTATTGCTCGCATCAAGCCGGCGAGTCCATAAGCCATGCCCGCCGAGGACGATATCGGCTGAAGCGCGTGACTTGTCGCACCGAGACTCTGCGCCGCCAGCATGAACACAGTACCTGCGGTGTCGTGAAGATAGGACTCGAGCGCAGGCCGGTCCGCCATGGTTTTGGTCGTGATGTCAAAAATCCGCGCGTCGATCAGAGCAGCAATGCGCTCGCCTGAGAGTCGGTGCCGCCTTATCGCAGCCCCGAACGCATCGGCAACAGGATGGCCCGTGGTTGTGCCTTCGCCGGCGCGATCGATCGCCTCGCGCCACCACTGCAAGCGGATGGCGCCAAGATCCGGCTCGCTCACATGCTCGGCGATGCGCGCAAGCTCGACGTTGAAGGCATAAAGGGCGACGAGATCGTCGCGTGCGTCGCGCGGAGCAAACAGTGACGCTAACGTCCGGTCAGGATCGCCGGCGCGGGCAATGCGTCTTACCGTGTCGCGTCGCTCGGCCTCATGCAAAGGTCAGCCCGCCTGAAGCTGCCGGCATCAAATACGCGCCGCGGCGGCTCCTCTCCCCTTGGCCGGCGCGGGGCTCGCGCTCCACGCCTCACGTCTCACGCCAAGGATAAGTTGCAGCGGCGAGGCCACGAAGATCGACGAATAGGCGCCGATCACGATGCCCCAGCACATGGCGAATGCGAAACCGAAGATGGTCTCGCCGCCGAAGAACAGGAAGGGCAGCATGGCGAGGAAGGTCGTGACATGGGTCAGCACGGCGCGCGAC
>JBKOWI010000140.1:0-13863 GCA_046724315.1 Pseudomonadota bacterium
ACTACAGACCGCGCCAAAGGGCATCGACCTTTTTGCCGTGCTGGGCGCGGACGGCACACCGATCGCGCTTACCGACAGCCGGACTGCGGCAATCGCCAACGCCATCGAAAACGATCTCGTTCCGGTCAGCGTGCCCTGATATTCCGCCCGCCCGAGAGCCGTAGTAGGCTCCCGAGCCCTGAGTGCACAGGGCGGGAGGCGTGGAGGGGCTGTTCACGACGGGATTTCTGTCAAACCACCGTTACGCTCGCTATGGCTGCGCTTGCTTCGCGTGCAGCGCGTGCGGACGCCCTTACCAACTCCTTTTATACGGCGGCATTCATCGATGTATCCGGCGACGAGCTCATCCTCGGGGGAAGACCGCTCTCCTGGTGGATCGAGACTTTCGGCCTCCCGTTTCACGTCTCCTACGCGCCCGATATCAAGGCAAATCTTCTCGCCTACAAAGATGTATTCGAGCGGCTCTATCCCAGGGGCGAGGTCCGTTACGCCGGCAAGGCATCGACGCACCCAGCGGTCTTTCGTCTTGCCGCCGAGGCGGGCGTCGGGATCGATGTCGCCTCGCCTTACGAAACGCGCTGCGCGCTCGAGGCAGGCGTTCCGCCGGAAAAACTCGACGTAAACGGCAACTCCAAGGACGACGATCTCATCAACCTCGCGATCAGCAAGAACATGCTGATCATTGCCGACAGCATTGCCGAGCTCGAACGCATCGCCCAGCTCGCCAAGAACCATCAAGAGGCGCCGCGCGTCGTGTTGCGGGTAACCGGCTTTCCGCTCGACAAAGTCACGTCTCCTTCGATTTTCACCGCGGGCGAGTGGAGCAAGTTCGGCATTTTCATTTCCGACATTCCGCCGCTCTTGTCTCGCCTCGATGGAATGCCGGTGAAGTTGCTTGGCTTCCACACCCATATCGGCAGCCAAATCACCGATCTTGCTGCCTTTCAGCTCGTGCTTGGCAAGCTCATCGAGCTCGGCACTGCACTCCGAACGGCGGGACAGAAATTCGAGGTGGTTAATATCGGCGGAGGCTTTCCGGTTTCTTACGTGACGCAGGCAGAGTGGGACGAGATTCTGCGCCGCATCCGCGACGGTTTTTTCGCCGCCAAGGCCGGTGACCCGAGCAAGATATACCTCTGGGGCAACGCACTTGGCGGCTTCACCATGGGGCCTGATGGCGTGCCGACCACGACGTGGGAGGGCGAGCTCTTTACTGCCCCCTACGCCAAGGAGGCCATGCTCGAGGCGATTCTCTCAAGTGACGTCTCGGTAGACGGCCGGACCATGAAGGCGACCCAAGCGCTTGCCGAGGCGGGTTCGCCGGCCTTGATGATCGAGCCAGGGCGGTCAATCGTGAGCGATAGCGGTATCACTCTGGCGAGGGTCGCGTTCGAGAAGCGGATCGCCGGGGTGCATAATCTCATCAGCCTCGATCTTGGCGTGGTGAACTATTGCGAGCCGATCGTGGCTTTGCCTGCAAGGCACTGGGCGCTCGCAACCGGACTGAAGCAGCGCGATGCAGAACCTTTCGAGACCTTCATCGCAGGCAATCTCTGTTTTTCCGCCGACATGCTGTCACGCCTCAAAGTCGCATTCCCACGCGAGCCCGTGCGTGGCGACGTGCTCCTGATCTCATCGACCGGCGCTTACAATCCCACCTTCTTCGCCTCTAACGCCAATTCCTTCCCGCGGCCCGCGCGGCTCCTGCTCGAGGCCAATGGCGATTGGACCTATCTGAAGCGCGCCGACAGTTACCAAGAAATATTCTCCTAGCGAGCAGCAACAAGGGGGCAGCATGCGAACTATGACGATTGCCGATTGGACATTGAAGACGGGAGCCATTCTCGTCATTGCCGTCTTGCTCGGAATGCCGATGGCACGTGCCGATGCCTTGCTCGACGAAGTCGTCGATTTCACCGGGCAGATCTTCTTTATCGACACCAAGGTCCCCGCCGTCGTCATCGGGGCAGTGCGCGACGGCGATACAGCTGTGGCGGGCTTCGGCGAGCGCGCAGGTCCCGGCAGTCCGGCCCCTGATGGCGACACGATCATGCGCATCGGGTCCATCACCAAGGCCTTCACCGGCGACGTTCTGGCCCACATGGCCGCTAAGGGCACGGTGGCCCTCACCGATCCTCTGACGAAATGGCAGCCCGACCTTGGGCCCGGTTTGAATGCCGATCTCGAACGCGTAACCCTGCTAAATCTCGCTACACATGCAGGGGGCTTCCCGCGGGAAGTGCCGCACGAGGCAGGTCCGGACACCGATCCATTCTCGACCATTACCCGCGCCGCTTTCGCCGCCTGGATCAAGAAAGAGCCGCTGCTCTTCTCACCCGGCTCGGCGGTGCTCTACTCGAATTTCGGCTTCGACCTCTTGGCCATGAGCCTTTCGGCGGCAGCCAAGAAGCCATATCCCGACCTGCTACAGGAGAGTATCACCGGCCCCATTGGGATGAAGGACACCGGCTTCACGCTCACCGATGAGCAGAAGAAGCGCTTCATGCCAGGTCACGCTCCCGACGGAACAGAGATGCCCAATATTCCTACGGGCTCGGTCATCGTCGGCTCGGGCGGCCTCTACTCGACCGCCAACGATCTCCTGAAATGGATGAAGTGGCATCTCGACCGTTTCAATCCTGACGACGCCGAGGCCCGGACACTCGACCATACGCTCTATCTCAACCGCGACGGACTGAAGACGGTCTCAGGCAAGGACGAATCCGGCCACATGGACGCGCTCGGCCTCGCCTGGATCGGCATGATGGCGAAGGACGATCGTCCCTTCATCCTGCAAAAGGCGGGCGGGCTCCAGGGCACCTTCACCTATATCGCGTTTGCGCCGGCGCGAAATGCGGCGGTGTTCATCGCCCTCAACAAGTTCGATTTTGGCGCGGCTTTCGCGATGGGCCAGTTCGCCAACGAGCTCTTGGAGCAAATTGCTCCGCGCTAAGGCTCAAGCGGCGTGGGAGGACGAGGTCTCACTCTCCGTCAACACGGCGTAGAGCGCCGAAGCATCGCGCGAGGCTCTGAGCTTCTCGACCGCGCTTCCCTCGCGCAACAGCCGCGAGATGCGGGCGAGCGCCTTGAGGTGATCGGCGCCCGCCCCTTCCGGGGCGAGCAGCAGGAACACGAGATCGACTGGCTCGCCATCGACGGCCTCGAAGTCGACCGGCTCGGCGAGCCTCACAAAAATGCCGACGATGCTCTTGAGCCCCGGGATCTTGCCGTGCGGAGTGGCAATGCCTTGGCCAAGTCCGGTTGAGCCGAGGCGCTCGCGCTGAAGCAGCACGTCGAAAATCACGCGCTCAGGCAATCCGGTACGCCGGGCGGCGCGAGAAGATAGCTCCTGAAGGAGCTGCTTCTTGCTCTTCACCCTGAGCGACGGAAGGACAGAATCGGGGGAGATGAAGTCGCTGAGATGCATCTTGCTTAAACCCTCACTCGAACGGCGACAGGGGCGTAAAGTTCCGCCTAGCGCCGCTTGCGCGCCTTCTTGGTTTTGCGATGTGCTGACGGTTCCGCCCTCGCCAAGCCTGCTTCGATAGGTGAAGTCTGGACGTAACTGCGCAACGTCTCACCGACGTCCAGAGTCTTTCCGCTAATTTATGTCGTCTTTGCCCGTGGAAAATCTAATGGCCCTTTTCCACCGCGATTCCCGGGCGCGTGCCATTTCTCGGGGGCCGATCTCCGCCCAGGCAACTGAAGCGCTTGGGTACACCCTCACTTCGGCCTCTACCGCGGGGCGGGAAGCTAGACCCCGTGTCCTGGGGTGTCAAACCATCAATTTCGCGCTCACCTCTTTACAGTATTCCGCTTGTTTATCAGCGGTTTAGGTGCCTTCAAGCGCTCGCACCGAAGGCGATACGCTTGAGCCGCCGGCGCTGCACCGAGGAGGGAATGCGCAAGGCCTCACGGTACTTCGCGACCGTTCGGCGCGCGATGTCGATCCCGTCACCCCTGAGCCGCTCCACGATCTTGTCGTCTGACAACACATCGCTCGCAGGCTCTGCGTCGATCATCTCGCGGATACGATGGCGCACGGCCTCCGATGAATGTGAGTCGCCCGCGCTCGTTGCCGCAATCGCCGAGGTGAAGAAATACTTGAGCTCGAACAGGCCGCGATTGGTCGCCATGTATTTGTTGGCGGTGACGCGGCTCACCGTCGATTCATGCATCGAAATCGCATCGGCTACGGTCTTCAGGTTCAGCGGGCGCAAGTGGCGCACGCCGTAAGTCAGAAAGGCGTCCTGCTGGCGCACGATCTCCTGCGCAACTTTGAGAATGGTGCGGGCGCGCTGGTCGAGGCTTTTGACCAGCCAGTTTGCGGTCTGCAGGCAGTCGACGAGATAGCTCCTGTCCTCTTTGCTCGTCGCGGCCTTCGACACAGTCGCGTAATAGGTCTGGTTGACGAGAACGCGGGGCAGCGTGTCGCTATTGAGCTCGACCTGGAAGCTGCCGTCGGGAAGCGCGCGTACCAGCACGTCCGGCACGATAGGCTGCGTCGGGCTCGAACCATATTTCAGCCCGGGCTTAGGGTTCAGCCGCTTGACCTCCTGGATCATGTCACAGAGGTCCTCGTCCGAGACCCGCGTCACGCGCTTCAGCGCAACGAGGTCGTGTGCAGCGAGGAGGCCGAGATTCTCGATGAGGGCCGCCATCGCCGGGTCGCAACGGTCCTGATCTTTTAACTGAAGCATCAGGCATTCGCGCAAGTCGCGGGCGAAAACGCCGCACGGCTCGAAACCTTGCATGACGTGAAGCGTCTCCTCGACGAACTCAAGCGGCGCGCCGAGAAGCTCGGCAAGAACGGAAAGCTCGCCGCGCAGATAGCCAGCCTCGTCGGTCATGTCGATCAGATGCTGGCCAATCAGCCGCCGCGGAGGATCGGCGAAGGCGAGCATGAGCTGCTCGGCGAGATGATCGCGCAGCGTTCGCTCCTCGGCCACATAGGCTTCGAGATTGGATACCTCATCAGTGTCGGCCCGGAGGGAGGATGGAGAAAGGGCCGCCCAACCGGAATCCTTGAGCGCGCCTGGCGCAAAGTCGTCAGCATCGGGAAAGACGTCTTGCGGTTCGGCGTCGAGATCGTCGCTGCGGGCGCTTTCCGGCGCACTCAGATTGATCCATTCGACGTCGTCGCCGTCGCTTGATTCCGGTTCGCCTTCTGGCGCGGCGCCGCTGGTCGGAGACGCCGTTTCTTGTCCCTCCGCATCCTCCTTGAGCGATCCAGCCGGAAGATCGCCTGAAGGCTCGCCAGCCACCGCCGCTGTCTCCTCGGGCTCGGCGCGTTCGAGCAGCGGATTGCGCTCAAGCTCAGTCTCGACGAAGGTCGCAAGCTCGACGTTGGACAGTTGCAGCAGCTTGATTGCCTGCTGCAGCTGCGGCGTCATCACCAAATTGTGCGTCTGGCGGAGTTCGAGCTTGGTGGTAATCGCCATTATGAACGCACTCAGAAGTCGACGTCAGATCCTGAACTGGTCGCCGAGATAAACGCGCCGCACGTCCTCGTTGTTGATGATCTCGTGGGCGGTGCCGTGGGTTAGCACCATGCCGTCATGAATGATATAGGCACGGCTCACGAGGTCCAGTGTCTCACGCACATTGTGATCGGTGATGAGCACGCCAATGCCGCGCTGGGTCAGGTGGCGGACCAACGCGCGGATGTCATTAACGGCGATCGGGTCGATACCCGCAAACGGCTCGTCGAGTAGCATGAAAGAAGGACGCGTGGCGAGCGAGCGAGCGATCTCGACGCGGCGCCGCTCGCCGCCCGAGAGCCGCATGGACGGCGATGTCCTGAGCCGTGTGATGTGGAACTCTTCGAGCAGCGCATCGAGCTGGATCTGGCGCTCATGCTTGCTCGGCTCGACCGTCTCCAGGACGGCGAGGATGTTCTCCTCGACGGTGAGGCCCCTGAAGATCGAGGCCTCCTGCGGCAGGTAGCCGATACCGAGCCGCGCGCGACGATACATGGGCAGCTTGGTGACGTCCTGGCCGTCGATCTTGATCGAGCCTTCGTCCGCAGGGATCAGCCCGGTGATCATGTAGAACACGGTGGTTTTGCCGGCGCCGTTCGGCCCGAGCAGCCCCACCGCCTCGCCGCGGTTGAGCTCGAGGCTCACGCCGCGAACCACTGTGCGCTTCTTGAAGCTTTTGACGACGTTGCTGACGGTCAGCCGGCCAACTCCGGGATCGGATCTCGGCCCCGGGGCAGGGATGGGCTGCTCCGCGGGGACCACGGTCCCTTGTGCGGCAACTGCTGGGCGGCCTGGAAACGACAGCAATTTGCCCACTACCCCTTCCGCTCCTCAGAGTTGAAGCGACGGCCGGTTAACATCCGACAAAATCCAAGAAAAGCTACTGCGCCACACCAGGGACGATCTGCCACGGCGAATCGGCAGGTTCGGCGCTTTTTGGGGCAGCGCTTGCGCTCGTGTCCGTGCTGTCCCCCTCACCGGCCGGCTGGCTTGTAGCGGAAGGCTCTCCAACCGGCACCGGCGCGGTTCCTTCCGCCTGGCCAGAGGCTGCGTCGCCCGATTTGGCGGTATCGGCCTTTTCCTTAGGCATGAATAGCGCACGGATTCGGCCCCCGGCGACGGCAGTATTGCCCGTGTTCTCGAACCGGCTTTCGCCGGTCTTCAAGTCGATGACGAGCCGGTCTCCCTTTAGCACATTCTTGCCTTGGGTTAACACCACATTGCCGCCTACGGTGACTTGCTGCGTCGGCACGTCATAGATGGCCCAGTCGCTCGACGTGGTCTGGTCATTCTCGCTGGTGATGACGACGTCGCCTCTGGCGATGATCTTGGTGATCTGGGTGCCGCTGTCGGAAGACTCGCCCTTGTCATCCTTTGCATCGGCGACCTTGGTTTCGGTCGCGACTTGCTCGCCGCTATCTTTCTTGTCCTGTCCGCCAATGAGCTTGTCACCGCCGCCTGTGTAGTGGACGTTCAGCTCGCGCGCCCGAAGCGTCGTGGTGCCCTGCACGGCTTTCACGTTGCCCTTGAATGTCGCGTATTTCTGGGAGTCATGCACCACAAGCACGTCAGACTCGATATCGATCGGGTCCTTGGAACTCTTGGATAAGCCGCCGAAGCTATTGGTGAGCGTCTGGGCCGACACGGATGCCGCGAGGAGAACCCCGACGGCAAGCGCGACGAATCCCGCGCTATGACGCATGAACGAGCGGGATATGAGACGACGAAGTTCGCTCATTGTGGCACCGTCGCACGGATCGGACTCGGCATCTCTGGGAGAGGTGTCGACATGTCAGGCGCAGGTGCAGGCGCCGCAACCTGTGACGGTCCGCCTTGCGGCTTCCGCACCGCCTCCTTGGCGTCGTCCTGTGGCTTGATCAGATGGACCAGCACCTTCCCCCGGAACGTCAGCGTGTGCTTGGCGGACTCGAGCGTCATGGCATTCGCTTTAACGCTCCCGTTAGTCAAGTTAAAGGTCACCGGCTGATGCGAGCGCACCGTCTGCGTCTTCATGTCAAGCGAAGCGTGCTTCAGCGTGCCGTTCACGCCCGAACTCGTCGCGACGGTGATCTTCTCCTGCATCACGAGGCGCTCGATCTTGCTGTCGAAGACGCCGCGCACCGCCTCCAGGCGTGACCAGTTGCCGTCGGTGTTCGAAAGCTCGGCCTTGATGGCGTGCAGCTTGATAATGTTCGGATTCTTGACGTCCTGATCGGCATAGTCGGCGCCGATGACATAGGCGCCGTTCTTCTTGTCGGCACCTTTCAGCTTAGGATTGATCATTCGCAGATTGCCGTCAGCGACCTCGATGCCGCTGATGCTCGCGGTCACATCGCCGACGCTGACGCTGAGGCGGGTGGTAATGAAATACGAGGCGAGCACGAGCACCGCAAAAACCGGGAGCGCCTTGCGCAGAATGCGCACGAACCGGGTATGGCGCTTGGCGCTCGCGAAGGCGCGCGTGCGTTCCTCGGCCGAGCGTATGCGATAGCGCCGGCCCGCTGGAACGAGATTGGCCTCAAGCGTCATTGTTTGGGCCGAAACCTTCAAAGAAAGACCGGCATTTCTCGCCAGCCCAAGCCCTAGACTAGCCGCACGACCTTGGTGACATTACGACCGCCAAAATCCCCGGAAATGGCACTTTTTGCCCACTTTTCCGCCCCTAATGAGCGAACGGGTCGATTTCTGACCAGCCCCTGAGATCGAGCTCGGAACGAGTCGGCAAGAACTCGAAACAAGCTTTCGCCAGCTGCTCGCGCCCCTCGCGAGCCAACATGGCATCGAGTTTCTCCTTGATGGCGTGCAGATGCAACACGTCGCTCGCGGCATAGTTGAGCTGCTCCTGGCTGAGCTCTGGCGCGCCCCAGTCGGAGGATTGCTGCTGCTTGGAAAGCTCGATGCCAAGCAGCTCGCGGGCGAGATCCTTGAGGCTGTGGCGGTCGGTGAAGGTGCGGGCAAGGCGCGAGGCGACCTTGGTGCAATAGACGGGCTTCGCCATCACTCCGAAATAGTGCTTGAGCACAGCAATGTCGAAGCGGCCGAAATGGAAGATCTTGAGCACGCTCTCGTCGGTGAGAAGGCGTTTCAGCTCCGGGGCATCGTAGTTGCCGCTGAACTGAAGCAGCACGGCGCGGCCATCGCCCTCGGAAAGCTGCACGAGGCAAAGGCGGTCGCGATAGGGATTGAGCCCCAACGTCTCGGTATCGATGGCGATGGACCGTGCCGTGAGGCGACCTCGGGGCAGGTCACCTTTGTGGAGCTCTAAAATCGGGGGCTGGCTCAAGCTTGGCGCATCCTCAGCGGCCGCTTGCAAGAGGAATCTGGTGCCCAGGAGAAGACTCGAACTTCCACGCCCTTTCGGGCACTAGCACCTGAAGCTAGCGCGTCTACCAGTTCCGCCACCTGGGCTAAGAACCCCTGGAGGTACGATTGGCGACCAGCAAAGTCAATTGTCGCCACTTGCGCCTTCAAGGCTTTGCAGCCCTCGTGTATTGCTGCGGCTGTCAAAGTTACAGGTACATCGAGAGGCTTAAGTGGCGGTTACTCTCAACAGCAGCGCCCTGATCACCATCTATGGCGGCTCGGGCTTTATCGGCCGCCACGTGGTACGCGCCATCGCCAAGACCGGCGCGCGCATGCGGGTTGGAGTCAGGCGCCCTGAGCTTGCCGGCCATCTCCAGCCGCTCGGCGGGGTCGGCCAGATCAACGCCGTGCAAGCCAATGTGCGCTATCCGGACTCCCTGCTGGCGGCGGCGGACGGCGCCGATGCCGTGGTCAATCTCGTCGGCATTCTCTTTCCGAGCGGCAACCAGACCTTCAAGGCGGTCCAGGATGAAGGTGCGAGGCACGTCGCTGAGGCCGCGCGCAAGGCCGGGGTGCTCGCTTTCGTGCATGTCTCTGCGATAGGCGCCAATCCGGAATCGCCTTCTGTCTATGCGCATACTAAGGCTCTGGGTGAGAAGGCGGTGCAGGAGGTGTTCCCCCGCGCCGTCATCCTAAGGCCCTCGATCGTGTTCGGACCTGAGGACGATTTCTTCAATCGCTTCGCGTCGCTTGCGCGGATCGCTCCAGCGCTACCTCTGATCGGCGGCGGCAAGACGAGATTTCAGCCGGTTTTCGCCGGCGACGTGGCGAAGGTCGTCATTGCCGGGCTGACCGGTAAGGCGACGGCTGGCGCGGCTTACGAGCTTGGCGGTCCAGAGATCCTCAGCATGAAACAGGTGATGCAGCGCGTGCTCACCTACACGATGCGTAGGCGGCCGCTCGTGCCCGAGCCATTTTGGCTCGCCAAGCTGCAAGCGGCTTTTCTGCAATTCCTACCGAAGCCGCCGCTCACCATCGACCAGGTGCGGCTGCTGGAGCTGGATAATGTGGTGAGCGAGACGGCCCACAGTGCCGGCCGCACGCTCGAAGGGCTCGGCATCGAACCGGTGGCGATTGCAAGCGTGGTGCCGGAATATCTCGAGCAGTATCGCCCGCGCGGTCAGTTCTCCGCATTCCGGCCCTGAGCTCGCACTCAGCCGTACAGCATGACCAGGAGGAAGCCGCCGAGCACCATGCGGTAGAGCACGAAGGGCAAAAAGCTGATGCGGCGGAGCAAGTTCATCAAAAACGCGATGGCGAGGATGCCGGCGACGAAGGTCAGAGCCGCGCAGAGCAGGATGTCCATGGTGATCTTCTCGCCGCTCGCCATCGCATCGCCGACCGTAAACACGATAGCCCCTGCCGTCGCCGGAATTCCGAGCAGAAAGGAGAAGCGCGCCGAGTCGGGCCGTGTGAACCCGAGGAACCGCGCAGCCGTCATGGTCACGCCCGACCTGCTCGTGCCAGGGATCAGCGCGAGCGCCTGAGCCACGCCGATCACAAGCGCGCTTCCGAGCGTCATGTTGGCCATGGTCCGCTCCTGCTTGCCAACCATGTCGGCGATCATCATCAGGATGCCGTAAAGGATCGTATTCCAGGCCACGATAGCGACGTTTCGCTCGAGATCGGTGTAGCCGAATTTCTTGAGCACAAATCCGAAGACGACGGCGGGAATCGTGGCGAGCACGATATAGATGACGAGCTTGCCGTCGTCGGTTAGCTTGCCTTTGAGCAAGGCGAGGCCGCCGAGAATGAGCTTCCATACGTCGCGCCAGAAATAGATGAGGATGGCAAGCAAAGTGCCGAAATGCGTCATCACATCGACCAGGATGCCCTGGTCGGGCCAATGCATGAGCTGGGGAATGAGAATGAGGTGCCCCGAGGAAGAAATGGGCAGGAATTCGGTGATGCCCTGCACCACGGCAAGGACGATGATCTGTTCTATCGTCATGGCCCCCTCGCGGCCCCGCTTGTTCGACTCGCGCGCAGGTTCTATACCGAGCCTTCAACGCGCGCGATTCATTTGATATTGAACACTTGGCCACCGACGGCTCGATGGCGACTCTTCTACACTATCCTCTCTGCGTGTTCTCCCGTTCGATCCGGCTCGCGCTCGCCGAATGCGGGGTTGAGGCCGAGCTCGCCGAGGAAAAGCCTTGGGAATGGCGGGCCGAATTCCTCAAGCTGAACCCCGCCGGCACGCTGCCCGTGCTCCTTACTGACGCGCAGGGCGCGATCTCCGGCTCCTACGCGATCTCAGAATACCTCGGCGATACCATGGACGAGCGCAGCGGCGTCTCCTTCGCGCCCTTCCCCGGCGACGCCGCGGCGCGAGCCGAGGCGCGGCGGCTCACCGACTGGTTCCACCGCAAGTTCTTTGAAGAGGTCACGTCCTATCTCGTCGAGGAGAAAGTGTTTCGGCGTTTTGGGCCACAGAGCGCCTCGCCCGATATGGAAGCGATGCGCGCAGGGCGCAACAACTTGCGGTATCATCTCACCTATATCGGCCATCTCACCGAGACGCGGAGCTGGCTTGCCGGCGATGCCTTGAGCTTTGCCGATCTCGCCGCTGCCGCGCATCTGTCCACCCTCGATTTTCTCGGCGAGGTCCCGTGGGAGGAGTTTGAACCGGCCAAGAACTGGTACGCGCTGTTGAAATCGAGGCCCTCGTTCAGGCCGCTGCTGCAAGACCGCGTTGCGGGCTTCACTCCCGCGGGCACCTATGCTGACCTCGATTTCTAGCTAAAGCGCCCCGACATAGAGTCGCATGGGAGTAACGCTGAAAGCGAGAATCGCAGAGGAGGCCAAAGCGCTTGGCTTCGACGCGGTTCGCTTTACCTCGGCTGATGCGGTCGACGGCGCGGGCGAAGCGCTCAATGCCTTCCTCGCCGAGGACCGCCAAGGCGACATGGGTTGGCTTGCGACGACCGCGGAGCGCCGCAAGGCCCCGCGCGCGCTATGGTCCGAGGCCCAAAGCGTGATCCTGCTTGGCCTCAACTACGACCGCACCGGCGATCCTCTCGCGATTCTGAAAGAGAGGTCGCGCGGCGCAATCTCGATCTATGCGCAAGGCGCCGATTATCACGATGTGCTCAAGGCCAAGCTGAAGCCGCTGGCAACGCGGGTGCAGGAGCTTACCGGCGGGCAGGTCAAGATCTTCGTCGACACCGCACCGGTGATGGAAAAGCCGCTTGCCGCGCGCGCCGGTCTCGGCTGGCAGGGCAAGCATACCAATCTCGTCTCGCGCGAGTTCGGCTCCTGGCTGTTCATCGGCTCGATCTTTACCGACGCGGAGATCGCACCCGACGCGCCGGAAGAAGACCACTGCGGCGCTTGCCGGCGCTGCCTCGACATTTGCCCGACCGGCGCCTTCACCGCGCCCTATCAGATCGATGCGCGGGCATGCATCTCCTACCTCACCATCGAGCACAAGGGCCACATCGCGCCGCGCTTCCGGGCGGCGATGGGCAATCGCATCTTCGGGTGCGACGATTGCCTCGCCGTATGCCCGTGGAACAAATTTGCCCATGCCGCGTGTGAGACGAAGCTCAGCGTCAGGGCCGAAAGCAACAATCCGGCACTCGCCGAGCTTCTTCAGCTCGATGATGCCGCATTCAGGGCTCGCTTCCGCGGTACGCCGATCAAGCGCACCGGCCACGACCGCTTTCTGCGCAATGTTCTGATTGCGGCTGGCAATTCTGGTGACGCAATGCTGGTGCCTTTGGTCGAGGCACGGCTCGCGGATGACTCACCGATCGTGCGCGCCATGGCCGTGTGGGCGCTGTCGCGGCTTGCGCCGTCCCGCTTCTCCGCGCTCCGCACGACGCACGCTAACGATCCAGACCCTGCCGTCAGAGCGGAGTGGATCAGGGAGGCGGCGTGAGCCGGCTGTTCGCATTCGGGCTCGGCTACTCGGCGCAGGCGCTCGCGGCGCGCCTTTCCGCCAAGGGTTGGCAGATCGCAGGCACGGCCCGCGACGAAGCCAATATCGCGCGGCTCCGCGCGCAAGGGTACGAGGTGCTGCGCTTCGGCGGAGAGCCCGACAATCGTGCGGTCGCCAAGCTGCTGCCCGGTACCACCCACCTCCTCCATTCAATCCCACCCGGCCACGAAGGCGATGCTGTGCTTGTACACTATCGCGAGCAGATCGCGGGTCTCGGATCGGTCAAATGGATCGGCTATCTCTCGACCGTCGGCGTCTATGGCGACCAGAAGGGACGCTGGGTGGAGGAGACCGCTGAGCCCAAGCCTAACAGCGACCGCACAGAGGCTCGGGCTGAGGCCGAGCAAGCCTGGCTTGATTTCGGCGAGAAGACGGGCATTCCGGTTCAGATCTTCCGCCTCGCCGGTATCTACGGCCCCGGCCGGTGCGTGTTCGACAAGCTCAATGCCGGCACAGCGCGGCGCATCAAGAAGGACGGCCAGGTTTTCAGCCGCATTCATGTCGAGGACATCGCGACCGTGCTTGAAGCCTCGATCGCGCATCCACGCGCCGGTGCGATCTACAACGTCGCCGACGACGAGCCGGCAGCGCCCGACGAGGTTGTGGCCTACGCCGCGAAGCTGATCGGTGTGCCGCCACCTCCTGAGATTGCCTTTGAGGAAGCAGATCTCAGTCCCATGGCGCGAAGCTTCTATGAAGGAAGCCGGCGCATTTCGAATGCGCGTATCAAGTCGGAGCTTGGCGTCAAGCTTCGCTATCCGACCTACCGCGAAGGCCTCGCCTCTCTACTCCCGACCACTGTCAGCGGCGCTTAAGCCCGAATATCATTCGTAGCCGTGCCCGACATCGCCCCTGCAATTCGGCTTGCCGCCATCGCCTTTATTGGCATGTCGGCCTTCACAGGTCAGGCGGCGGAAGACAAGAAGGCTTTGCAGGCGCCGTGCGTCGAAGACGCCATGATCGTGTTCGACGCGTCAGGTTCGATGTCCGGCGATGGGTGGGGCTATGGCAGCAAGTCCACCGGCAGCGTGAGCCGGCTCGACAAAGTGCGCGCTACGCTTGCGGAGGTCTTACCGA
>JBKOWI010000115.1:0-5536 GCA_046724315.1 Pseudomonadota bacterium
GATTGTCCTCCTGCCTATCATTGCCCTGACCTTTATCGCGTTTCGGTCGAGCGGCGATACCTGGCCACATCTCGTCGCCAACGTGCTTCCGGGTGCGTTGCGCCGCACGCTCGGGCTGACGGCCGGCGTCGGAGTCCTCAGCCTCCTGATCGGTACCGGCACGGCTTGGCTCGTCACCATGTACCGTTTCCCGGGACGCAGCGTCTTGCAATGGCTGCTTCTGCTGCCCCTTGCCGTCCCGACCTACATCATCGCCTATTCCTATCTCGAGCTGCTCGATTATTCCGGCATCGTGCAGACAAGCTTGCGCGAGCTGTTCGGCTGGCAAAACGCGCGCAGTTACTGGTTCCCAGACATCGGGAGCCTACGCGGCGCGATCTTCGTGATGAGCGCCGTGCTTTATCCCTATGTGTACATCACCGCGCGGGCAAGTTTCGTCGCGCAGTCGGTCTGCGTGCTCGAGGTGAGCCGTACGTTGGGCCGGACCGCCTCCCAGACCTTTTGGCAAGTCGCCTTGCCGCTGGCCAGGCCAGCGCTTGCCGCAGGCGTGGCGCTTACACTGATGGAGACGCTAAATGACATCGGCGCCGTCGAATTCCTCGGTGTGAGAACTTTGACGGTCGCGATCTACGATACATGGCTCGATCGCAACAGCCTTGCGGGAGCCGCCCAGATCGCCTGCGTGATGCTGCTCTTCGTGTTTGTCCTGCTCCTGATCGAGCGGGCGCTACGCGCCCGGCATCGCTATCACCACACGACCGGTAAATACCGCGATCTGTCAGAGGAGGTCCTCGCAGGCTGCAAAGGGCTTCTCGCGATGGGGATTTGCGCGCTTCCCGTGCTGCTCGGTTTCGTGCTGCCCGCCTCCGTCCTAGCGCATGATGCGTTAGCCCACGTGACGGCAGGGCTCGCGCCCGAGTTCTGGGACGCCGCACTCAATAGTCTCCTGCTCGCGGCCTCAGCCGCGATTCTTGCTATCGGTTTCGCCGTGGTGCTCGCTTATGCGCGCAGGCAGACGCGCTCGCAGTTGATACAGGCTGCCAGCACCCTTCCCGCGATTAGCTATGCGGTGCCTGGCACGGTACTCGCGATCGGGCTCCTCATTCCTCTTGCCGGGCTCGATAACATCATCGATGGGCTGATGCGATCGCTGTTCGAACTCTCGACGGGCCTGCTCTTGTCAGGCACCGCATTCGCCATCGTGCTCGCCTACACGATCCGCTTTCTCGCGGCATCACTCGGCGCGGTTGAGGCAGGTTTGAGCAAGATCTCCCGCAACATTGATGCAGCGGCACGGACCCTCGGGTCCTCAGTGAGCGAGATGCTGTTCAAGGTTCATCTACCGATGCTGAGACCCGCGCTCGGCGCCGCTGCTCTCCTTGTTTTTGTCGATTCCATGAAAGAGCTGCCCGCTACGCTCCTGCTCAGACCCTTCAATTTCGATACGCTCGCAACGCAAGTCTTCACGTTGGTCTCGCTTTACCGCTACGAGGAAGCGGGATTGTCAGCGCTCACCATAGTGTTGGTCAGCTTGGCGCCAGTATTAGTCTTGCATGGCATCATCGCGGGAAGCCGTCCGGGAGCCTGGATGAGCCGTTCTGCCGCAGCTGAAGGAGGCCTGGAATGGGCGTTCCCCGCCGGGAGATAAGCCAGGAAAATGTGTGTGTTGGGCTCGCTATCTCGGCACAATCGGGCTAGAAAGGCACTTCTAATGGCCAACAAAGAATGGCGAGGCCTTGGCTTAGGCCACGCCGAACGGGTGGGAAAGGTCGGCATGAAGCCTCGCCAGCTCCCTTGGAAATGGCTTCTTATCGGCATCGGCGCCTTCCTCATAATCGGTCTTGCAATCTTGCCTCGGCTGGTCGGCGGCTCGGCTCGGCTTACCGAGCGCGTAACTCAAGCCTTGGCTGACTGGACCGGCGGCGAAGTCAAATTGGTTGGACCCTTGCGCGTCCACTACTTCCCAGACGTTTCGATCAAAAGCGGGTTCGAAGTCAGCAACGCCTCGCGGCTTCCACTGGTGCAATCCGTCGCTGCGAAGGACGCCAAGATCACGCTTGATCTCGCCGATCTGCTGCGTGGGGTGATCTGCATCGATGCCTTGCGGCTTACCCACGCCGAAATCACGCTCAAAGACAGCACATCGCCCACAGCCTCGACCGCCGAGCAATCGCAGGCGGTCGTCGCCAATCTGCTCGGTGGCGCCCCGGTCGGAATTCTTCGCCTGCGCGATGGCACGATCAAATTGCCGACCGCCGCGGGAGTCGAGACCATCACCAAGGTCGATGCAAGGTTCGATGCAAGCTCGGGCAGCGGAGCCATGTCGAGCTTCGGCTCCTTCCTGCTCAGAAATAAAACCGTGCGCTTCGCTCTCGATAGCGGCGCGCCTTCCGATACAGCGAGTGGGTCAAGCCTGCCGATCAATCTGACCCTTACCTCCACGCCGATCAGCGCCAGAGTCAGCGGTACTGCATCGTTCGCCAACGGGCTGGAAATCGACGGGGACGTGCAAGCCGGCATCCCCAACGCGCGGGAATTCCTGCTCTGGGCCGGCATCCCGCTGCCTACGGGACAGAGCCCTAAGGTACTGACGGCAAATGGCAGCGCTCATTGGAATGGAACCGCGCTGACCTTCGACGATGGCTCTTTCACGCTCGATGGCAATAGTGCCGTTGGGCTTCTCGCCATCACGCCCGGTGCGCGGCCGCGCGTTGAGGGAACGCTTGCCTTCGACCGCCTCGATATCGATTCCTATTTCGGGGACGGAAAAATTTCCGACGTGACGGCCGCAACGAACCCGATCTTCAATCAGGCACTCGTGAAGTATCTCGACGCCGATCTGCGTATTTCGGCCGGCGAAATTGCTGCTACCGCCATCAAACTCGGACGGGGCGGATTCACCATCAGTGCCAAAGACGGTGTGCTTGCCGGCGAAATCGGCGAGCTCGAGCTGTGCGGGGGCTCGGCCTCGGGTCGGTTTGGCATCGACATGTCGCAAGACGCTGCCAACGCCTCACTCGTCGGCAACGTTTCCGGCATGACCATCGATGGTTGCCTGGAACAGCCCGTGCTTGGAGTGCCGTTCAAGGGTACCGGCGGACTCAAGGCTGAAATCTCGACCTATGGCAGCGATTATGACGAGCTCATTCACGGGCTTTCGGGCACGCTGAGGGTGGATGCGCAGAACGGAGCGGTACCGATCGATTTCTCTCGCCTTCTTACCTCGGCGGCACCCCTCGACGGCGAAGGCTGGAGCCGTAACAATCAGACGTTATTTGATTCCTTGAGGGCCGATTGCCGCCTCGGTACCGGCCATATTTGGTGCCAAATGTTCAGCATGCAAACACGCCGCGGGCTAATATCCGGATCCGGTGAGGTCGATTTGGCGCAACAGACGCTGGATTGGAATTTGTTTGTCGCCAGTCGCGCAACGCCGTTGAAGGCTTCGCAGCTCAGCACAGAGGCCCCGCCGCGAGTCTCAATACGTGGGTCCTTGTCGCAGCCGATGATCCGAAGAGCAGACCGGCCAACCCTCGGCGAGGGATCGACACAGACGAATCCGATGGCGACCCAGGTTTCGCCGCGCTGATGCTTCACGGGAAAGCCTGTGACTGAGAACACGACAATACCGGCGCAAGCCAAGCGCCAGATTCGCGCGATGTTTTCCAGAGCTTGGGCGCTCGGACGGCATTGCGGGCTCGCGGCGGCTCTTGCCATGAGCCTCTCGCCGGGCACAGGCTCGGTCGCCGAGGATACCGCGACTTTGAGCGGGAGCGGCACCACGCTCAATATCGCGACCTGGGGAGGCGCTTACGGTCAATCGCAGGAGACTGCGTATTTCGAGCCATTCGCGAAGGAGACCGGAACCACGGTCTCGACCGAGATCTATGACGGCTCGCTCACCAAGATTAAAGAGATGATCGACGGCACGGATACCGAGGTCGATGTCGTTGACGTTTCCAACGGGACACTCGGCGTTCTCTGCAATGACGGTCTGCTCGAGCCGATCGAGGCTTCGAGCCTCGGGGCCGCGCCTGATGGCCAGAGTGCGGACCAGGATTTCCTCTCCGGCGGTATTTCCTCGTGTGGTATCGCGAGCGTTGCGTGGTCCGAGGCCATCGCATTCGACCGCCAAGCGTTCACCAAAGCTCAGCCGTCGCAGATTGGAGATCTGATCGATATCAAGCGGTTCCCCGGCAAACGGGCGCTGCCAAACGGCCCCCGCTACACCCTCGAGCTAGCGCTGCTCGCCGACGGCGTCGACCCTGCAGAGGTTTACAACCAGCTTGCTACGCCCGAGGGGGTGGATCGCGCCTTCAAGGCTCTCGACAAGATTAAAGACAACGTTCTGTGGTGGGACAACGCACAGGACCCGATCAGCTGGCTGCTTGAGAAGAAAGTCTCCATGGCTGCGGGCTATAGCGGCCGGATTTTCCGCGCTGTCGTCGGTGATCGGCAGAGACTTGGAATTCTATGGGACGGTCAGATCTACGATCTCGATCTATGGGCCATTCCCAAAGGTGCGAAGAACAAGGACGGTGCCAAGCGCTTCATCACTTTCGCCACGGATCCTGCAAGGCTCGCGGCCCAGGCTCAACTGATCGCCTATGGCCCGATGCGGAAATCGGCAATCACGCTTGTTGGCAAGCATCCGGTGATCGCGGTGGAGATGAAGAACTTCCTGCCGACGTCACCTGACAATTTCAAAAAAGCGCTGCGCTTCGATGAGGCCTGGTGGAACCAGCACGGCGAGCAGCTTGCCAAGCGCTTCCAGGAATGGAAGCCGCCACCGCCTCCTCCAGAAGCCGACAAACCGCGAGAAGCCGAAGCTGCTAAAGGCAAGGGCGCGCGCCCAAGCACGTCCCAAGCTGCCCCGTAGACGCGAAGCCGTCGCAAAAATATCACCGTCGCGAGGGACTTGCGCTGTCGCCCGAGTGCCACAGAAATGTCGTGCGATTCCTCCTGCGGCACACGACACCTGGCGGTCGCAAAAGGCAGCTGCACCGCGCTAACGGCGGCCGTCAGGGTCTTCTCGTTTATTCGGCTCGCAGGTGCTGACCAGATCGGATTGATAGTGCGATAGAATCTCGCGAATGGGATTCGTCGCTCGCCAGCACCCCTGAATGCATCGCTGCAAGTCGGTTAGTCGCAACTCGCGCACTCTGTGTTGCGCTTTGTCGCATGCGCTCCAGCGCCTTCACAGCAGCGAAAAGAAAATGCGGGTAAGCGAGAACTCTCGTTTGCTTTGTCTGTCGTCTTCATGTCATGCTCATCGTTGGAGAGAGTCCTTGGGGAACCACCCGTGGACATCCCTCTTACACAGGATGCACGACCAGAGAGGGTGATGCTTGCCGTGCCGAGCCGTGTGAGGTCTATGTCACCGCAAGCCGAGACGAGGCCAAGCACTGCCGGAGCGGGGCCGGCAGTGCAATCTGGCAAAGCCTGACCTCTCCCAAAGCCTCAGAACGACCGATAAATACCGAGAGCGACGTAGCCGCTCGGGTCATCCTCGAGATAGTTGCCGGTGAACCCGCCT
>JBKOWI010000208.1:0-6781 GCA_046724315.1 Pseudomonadota bacterium
TGGAATGGTGCCGCGAGCGCCTTTAGCGCCGGGATGCCGCCAGCGGCCGTCGCGGGAAAGAACTTGAAGCGGCTAAGCCCCATGTCGAGCCCGCGCATGATGTCGGCCGCGGTGGCGATGCCCGGGAGGAATGGCAGGCCCGAGGCAATTGCCGCCTTGCCAAGCGGTTCGGTGAGACCCGGCGAGACGATGAATTGCGCGCCCGCCGCCACGCTCGCCTCGAGGTCGCTCTCGCTCAGCACCGTGCCTGCGCCGACCACAGCGCCTTCCGCCTTGACCATCTCTCGAATGACTTCGATCGCGGCGGGCGTGCGCAGCGTCACTTCGAGCGCACGCAAGCCTCCGGCAATCAGCGCCTCGGCGATGGGCTGGGCATAGGCGGCATCCTTGATCACCAGCACCGGGATGACCGGCGCCAGCTCCATGATCTTGTCGATGGTCTTGGTCGTGGTCATTGGCCATGCTCCGCGGCAAACGCGACAGCAGCGCCGAACAGGCCCGGCTGCGGATGGATGATAGTTTTCACGGGGATTGCCGACATCATCTTCTCGAACCGGCCCTTGGCGGTGAACCGGCCGCTGAAGCCCGAGCGCGGCAGGAGCTCGGCAATGCGCACGCCAAGCCCGCCGGCAATGACGACTGCATTCGCGCCGTGCGCCAGCGCGATGTTGCCAGCGACGCTGCCCAAGATCAGGCAGAAGCGGTCGAGCGCTGCGACTGCCAGGCCATCGGCGCCGGAAAGCGCGGCGGTCCAAATGGCCTTATCGTCGCCTGCCTGCACCGCGCGGTCGTCGATCGCCGCCAGCGCCTCATAGATATTGACAAGGCCGGGACCTGAAACTACCCGCTCGACCGACACACGGCCGTAGCGTTCGCGCAGCCGCGCAAGGATGACGTCCTCGATGCCGTCAACCGGGGCATAATCTATGTGCCCGCCCTCGCATTCGATGACATGGTTGTGTCCCTCGCGGCGCAACACATGTGCTACGCCAAGACCGCTCCCAGGTCCGACGATGCTGATCACGCCCTCCTCCGGCAGGGGAATATCGGGGCCACAAAGATAACGAAGATGTTCACGCCCGACTTGGACGACGGCATGTCCGACAGCGCCGAAGTCGTTGATCAGGGTTATGCGGTCGACGCCGAGCCCTTGGGCCACCATGGCCGGTCTGATGATCCAGGGATTATTGGTGAGCTTCAGCATTTCGCCAGAGACGGGGCAAGCGACGGCAATGGCTGCGGCGCGGGGCAAAGTGCGCCCCAGTTGCTCGCCGAACGTTTCCCATGCGGTTTGCAGGCTTGCATGATCGACGGTCTTCAGCGTGACCGCGTCACCTAGCTTCCTGACTTGTCCGCCTTCGACATCGGCGAGAGCAAATCTTGCATGGCTTCCGCCGATATCGGCAGTAACCAGCTCCATCACAATCCGGCTGCCGCGAGCATCGCCGAGGCGCCTCTCTCGGGGCTATCCGCGCCATGGCGCATCATGGCGAACAACTCGCGCCCAGTGCCGAACGGCGGCGGAGGGGCCGGCGCGTTCTCGCGGCTTTCCCATTCGTCTTCATCTACCAAGGCAGTCAGCTCTCCCCTGTCGGCGCAAAGGCGCACAATGTCGCCGTCGCGGAGCTTCGCGATCGGACCGCCGGCAAGCGCCTCGGGGCTGACATGGATCGCCGCGGGAACCTTGCCCGAAGCGCCGGACATGCGCCCATCGGTGACGAGCGCCACCCGGAATCCTCTATCCTGGAGCACGCCGAGCGAGGGCGTGAGCTTGTGCAGCTCCGGCATTCCGTTCGCGCGCGGACCCTGAAAGCGCACCACCACGACAGCATCCTTGTCGAGCTCGCCGGCCTTGAACGCTTTCACCACGTCGTCCTGATCCGAGAAGATCTTGGCAGGCGCTTCGATCGTCCAGCGCGAGGGATCGACCGCACTCGTCTTGAACGTTGCGCGGCCGAGATTGCCTTTGACCAGACGCATGCCGCCGTCAGGTCTGAAAGGGTTCGAGGCCGGGCGCAAGATCGTCTCATCCAGCGACGAAGGAGGGGCGACCTCCCAGTAGAGTGTCTCGCCATCGAGCTTAGGAGCGCGAGCGTAGTCGCCAAGGTCCTCGCCCCCGACAGTCATGAGGTCCCGATGGAGCAGACCAGCTTCCAACAGCGTGGCGATGGTGAATGCCATGCCTCCGGCAGCGTGGAACTCGTTCACATCGGCTGAGCCGTTGGGGTAGATCCGCGCAATTAAAGGCACGACGGCCGAGAGCTGGTCCATGTCTTCCCAATCGATCAGGATTCCGGCCGCCCGCGCGATGGCAGGCAGGTGGATCACGTGATTGGTCGAGCCGCCGGTGGCAAGCAAGCCGACCGCTGCGTTGACGATCGCTTTCTCGTCCACGACGCGCCCGAGCGGGCGGTAATCATTGCCGTTCCAGCCGATCCCGGCCAGGCGGTGGATGGCTGCGCGCGTCAATTCCTGACGAAGCTTCGTGCCGGGATTGATGAAGGCGGCGCCCGGGACATGAAGCCCCATCACCTCCATCATCATCTGGTTCGAGTTGGCAGTGCCGTAGAAGGTACAAGTCCCCGCGCCGTGGTAGGAAGCGGCTTCAGCTTCCAGTAGCTCGGCCTTACCCACTTTCCCCTCGGTATAAAGCTGCCGCACCCGCTGCTTCTCCTTATTGGCGAGGCCTGAAGGCATCGGCCCTGCGGGAACGAGAATTGCCGGCAGGTGTCCAAATCTCAGGGCGCCAATCAGGAGTCCCGGCACGATCTTGTCGCAAATGCCGAGTAGCGCCGCGGCTTCGAACATGCCGTGGCTGAGCGCAATCGCGGTCGAAAGAGCGATGGTGTCACGGCTGAACAGCGATAATTCCATGCCGCGCTGCCCTTGCGTGACCCCGTCGCACATAGCGGGAGTCCCGCCGGCGACCTGTGCCGTCGCTCCGGCTTCGCGCGCGAACAGCTTGATCTGATCGGGATAGCGTCCGTAGGGCTGATGCGCGGACAGCATGTCGTTGTAGGCGGTGACGATGCCGATATTCATATCCTTGCCGTCGCGGATGGCGCGCTTGTCTTCGCCCGCTGCGGCAAAGCCGTGGGCGAGGTTTCCGCAGGAGAGCACTGGGCGGTCGACACCCGTTTCGCGCTCACGCGCAATGAAATCAAGATAGGCGCTACGCGTCGGCCGGGATCTCTCGACGATCCGTTCGGTGACGGCCTCGACGGCAGGATGGAGAGTCATGTCGCGCTCCAGTGAATCTCTAATGGACCCCTGGCATCAGCCAGCACCCGTCCAATAGGAACTTCCGACGAGGGGCCGTCTTTCAAAGCGCGCTCCACGACGGCGCGCTTCTCAGCACCAGACAATGTAAGCATGATCATGCGCGCTGACAGGATCGCCGCGCGGCTCAAGGTTACGCGGGCGACCGGCGCCTCCGGGGGCAAAGGATCCGGCATGACTCCGATAGCCCTGCGTCTCTTGGGGCCTTCAAGCGCTTCCTCGAGGTCCGGGCCTTGAAAAATCGACGCGGTATGGCCGTCCGCACCGACACCAAGCCACACGAGATCCGGGGGCCATTTCAGATCGGATAGCTGCGCATTCGCCGCTTCTCCCGCCGCGTGGTAGTCGGCAGTCTCCTTCACTACGATCGGGAGCACGCGGGCACCCTTAGGCATGAAATGGTGCGCGATCGTCGCGGCGTTGCTTAACGGGTCTGTGATCGGAACAAGGCGGTCGTCCGTCGGAATGATGGTGACCCGGTTCCAGTCGATCTTTTTTGCCGCCAGCCGTTCAAAGATCGGAAGCGGCGTCTTGCCTCCAGGTAGTGCAATAAACGCCTCATCACGGGCCTCGAGCGCACCCTCGATGAGGTAACCAATCTCGTCGGCCACGGCGTCGGCCATCTCTGCCGTCGTGTCGTAGGCACGCCACTCGGCCTCAATCATGCCAGCTCACTCCATCACGTTCGGTCAACGCGATTGCTGCCGATGGACCCCAGGTGCCTGCCGCATAGGCTTGCGGGCGCATCTGGTGCGCTGCCCAGCCATCCCGAATCCCGTCAATCCACTCCCATTGAGCCTCAACTTCGTCGCGCCGCACGAAAAGGGTCGGATCTCCTTCAATGAAATCGAGGAGCAGCCGCTCATAGGCGATGCGGCGGCGCACGCCGGCAAAGGCGCTCGTAAGCGACAGGTCTAGCGGGACTTCGCGGAGGCGAATGCCGTCACGATCGAGGCCAGGTTCCTTGGCCATCACCAACAGACGAATGTTTTCCTCGGGCTGCAGCCGAATAATGAGCTTGTTCGGCTCGGCATGACCGCCCCGATTTTCGAAGATCGAATGCGGCACCTGCCGGAACTGGATGAAGATCTCCGATTGGCGATTCGCCAAGCGCTTGCCAGTCCTGATGTAGAAGGGAACGCCCCTCCAACGCCAGTTATCGACATAGGCTTTCAGGGCCACGAAGGTCTCCGTTCCGGACGGACCGCCAAGCTCGTCGGTGTAGCTCGGCACCCATGCACCGCGGACCACGCCCGCGCCATATTGGCCGATGACGGTGTGCGTTGCGGCTGTCGACCGGTCCATGGGACGAAGCGACCGCAGCACCTTCACCTTCTCGTCGCGCACCTCGGTGGCGTTGAAACGAGCAGGCGGCTCCATCGCCACCAGTGCCAGAAGTTGGAGCATGTGATTCTGGACCATGTCGCGCAACGCGCCGGCGTTGTCGTAGAACCCGCCGCGGCCCTCGAGTCCCACCGTCTCTGACACGGTGATCTGGATGTGCTCGATCCCGCTCGCGTTCCACAACGGCTCGAACAGCCTATTGCCGAATCTGAGCGCGAGCAGGTTCTGCACCGTCTCCTTGCCGAGATAGTGGTCGATGCGGAAGATCCGCTCCTCCGGAAAGGCGGCGGATACGGCGTCGTTGATGGTGCGAAACGAGTCGAGATCGTCGCCCAAAGGCTTCTCCAGGCCAATCCGCGCCTTCTCCCCGGTCAATCCTGCCGATCGAAGCCCAGTGATGGTCGGCTGAAACAGCGACGGCGCGGTCGAGAGCAGGACGGCAAGCGTCTGGGTTCCGCCATTGCCAAGTGTCTTCGACAGCCTGCCGAAGCTTTCGGCATGTGAGGCATCCAAGGTGATATAGCGGAGGCGCCTCAGGAAATCAGCGCTCGAGCCCGATCTGTGGCGGTCGGCCGGCAAATGCTTCGCGAGTGCAGCCTCGGCGAGGTTGCGGAAACCTTCGTTACTGATGTCGCTGCGTGCTGTGCCGAGGATCGCAAGATCGGGCGGCAACAGCCGATCGGCGTGGAGCGCAAAGAGCGACGGCAGCAACATGCGCTGCGCGAGGTCTCCGGTGGCGCCGAAGAGCAGTAGCGTGTCGGCAGTTAGGGCCATTCTGTTCTACCGCAAGCATTTATGCCGTTAACGGCGCCGGTTCAAACCTCGACCGCTGGCTTGGTCTGAGCCACGGCGATATGCGCTGGAAGATCTTGAAAACAACGCCGCGCGGTGCATTTCGTTGCCCTGCGGCGGTAATCCGCGAGTCTCCGGCATGCGGGCGAAGACGGTGAAAAAACCCACGGTGGCGATCGCGGCGAGCATGAGAAATGCGGGCACCATGCCGAAGTAGTCCCACGCATAGCCGGCAAGCGTAGTGCTGAACGAAGCGCCGATCCCGACAGCGGTGCCAACGACGCCCTGGGCAAGATTGAAGTGACCAGTTCCACGCGTCACGTCGGCAACCGTGAGGGGAACCAACACGCCAAGAACCGCGGCGGAGATGCCGTCTAGCAACTGCACGGCAACCAACATTTCAGGGCTTTGCACGAAGGCAAGCAGGACGCCGCGCACAGGCAACACGCCGAAACCGAGCAGGAGGAGCGGCAGGCGCCCCCTGACTACCGCTTGGCGTCCCACCCAAGGAGCCAACGCCGCCACAAGGAGCTGAGGCGCGAGAATGCAAGCTCCGACCAAAGCGGCGGCCCATTCGCTCGAGCGCATGGTTATGACGCTCGCAGTGAGCGGCAGCATCGCTGCATTGGCGAGATGGAACAGGGCCACACAACCGGCAAAGATCATGAGCGGGCGATTGCGCAACAGGCCGCGAAATGTCGCCGTCGGATCGCCTGGATGCGGCGCAGCCTTGCCGCCATGGGCTCTCTCGGGATCGACCTGGCCTGCGCCGATGAGCCAGAGCGACACGAGCGTTGGAATACAGAGAGCAGCAGTGACGAAAAAAACCGACTGGTTGGAAATCAAATAGCCTGCAGCGCCCATGGCGCCGGCGGCGAGGGCGGCTCCGATCGAGGCGAACCGAGCGTTGCGGCCGAGCCTCTCTGCCACATCCTCATGGCCGACGAGACCGAGGCTGATCGCGCCGATCGCCGGGCCGAGCACGCAGCTCGCCGCCGAATGCAGCACTTTGGCTGCCAATACCGCGGCAAAGAAAGGCCAGACGCCGATCACGACTGCGCTCACCGCGATACCCATAACGGCAAAGCCGGACAGGAAACGCTCGGAGCGTGCGGCGTCGACCAGCGCGCCGCCAGGCATCTGACCTACGAGAGAGATGAGACTTCCGGCAGTCAGCACCAGCCCAATGTCGCCTTGCGTCCATTTCTGTGATGTGAGGTAAACAGCGATAAGCGGGCCGAAGCCCATTTGCGCATCGGCCAGGAAGAAAACGAACCAATCGAGAGCATGCAGGCTTCGCCGCGCCGGCCGAGGCGGTTGGCCCTCCGGCACAGGCGGGACAGTTCGCTTTGGAACTTCAGTAGGA
>JBKOWI010000206.1:0-4848 GCA_046724315.1 Pseudomonadota bacterium
GATCCTGAAGGAATGTTGAAGGGCTCGAAAAGAAAGGTCCTGACGACGAGCGCGATGATCGCGGCATAGGCAATCGTGCGAGCCGTCTCGGCGATACCGCCGGCCTTCTTGCGAGCCATTGAGCGCGAGACCTGGTTCAGAGAACGACCCCTCCCGGGCAGAGGGAGGGTCGCTCCCCCTTGCGAGCGAGGGATGAAGCCAGCCCGAACCTACGCTGTCAAGCCATTCGCCGTCACGCCTGGTCCGGGTTTGGTATTGCCGAGATAATGACGATCGCCTGAGCCTGTGGATGATCATCGGTGATGCTGAGATCGATCTGGGCCACCATACCAGGGGGTGTGATCTCGGCCAGCCTGAGTGCGGCCCCTCCGGCCAACTGCATGGTGGGTTTGCCGGAAGGAAGGTTCACTACCCCCATGTCGCGCCAAAAAATGCCGTTCCTGAACCCTGTGCCCAAGGCTTTTGCGCAAGCTTCCTTGGCGGCAAAGCGCTTGGCATAGCTCGCGGCCCGTTGGTAGCGGCCCTCGGATTTGCGCTGCTCGATGGGCGTATAGATGCGGTCAATGAAGCGCCGTCCGTACCGGTCGAGCGTGCGCTCAATGCGCCTGATATCGATGATGTCGCTGCCGATCCCGATGATCATGGCTCAAGCGCTGCGCTCGCCCGCGACATCGCCGCGAGCCTGATCCATGAGCACGCGCATGCGCCTGATCGCCGTTTCGAGGCCGCAGAAAATGGCCTCACCCACCAAGAAATGTCCGATGTTCAGCTCGGCAATGCTGGTTATGGCAGCGATCGGGCCGACGGTTTCATACGTCAAACCATGTCCGGCGTGGCATTCGAGCCCGATCGCCTCGGCATGGGCGGCGGCGATGCGTATGCGCTCGAGCTCCTTCTGGCGCGCTTGCCCTTCCCGTTCGCAATAGGCGCCCGTATGCAGCTCCACCACTGGCGCTCCGAGCGATCTCGCCGCGTCAAGCTGCTTCGGGTCGGGCTCGATGAAGAGCGACACGCGGATATTGGAACGATTGAGCTCGCGCATGAATGGCAGCAGGTGTTCGTACCCATTGACCGCATCGAGCCCGCCCTCGGTCGTCCGCTCCGCTCGTTTCTCCGGCACGATGCAGGCCGCATGCGGTTTATGGCGGAGGGCGATCTGCAGCATTTCCTCCGTTGCGGCCATCTCTAGATTAAGGGGGAGATCGATCTCGCGCGAGAGCCGATCGATGTCCTCGTCCGAGATGTGCCGGCGATCCTCGCGGAGATGGGCAGTAATGCCGTCGGCGCCCGCTTGCGCGGCGACTCGGGCGGCCCGGACCGGATCGGGGTGACGTCCGCCGCGAGCATTGCGGATGGTGGCGACGTGGTCGATGTTGACACCGAGGCGAAGAAAACGGTTCGACATTGGCTCCCTACATGGTGACTAGCTGCGTGCGCGCTCGACCGAATTGACGGACGGCGTCGCGCGCAAGGCGGCGATGATGTTGGTCAAGTGACGAAGATCCTTCACCTCGACGTCCATCGACATCTCGAAGAAATCGGTGGCCCGATTGGTGATCTTCAGATTGGTGATATTGCCCTCGTTGCGGCCGACCGTGGTGGTCAGCGCGCCCAGGCTGCCGGGCTCATTGGCGATCACCACGTGCAAGCGGCCGACATGCGTTTCGGAGCCGTTGCGCGAGACGTTCCAGGATACGTCGAGCCAGCGCTCGGGCGTATCGGCGAAGCTCTCCAAGGTTTCGCAATCGATGGTGTGAATGGTGACACCCTTGCCGGTGGTGACGATGCCGACGATCCGGTCTCCCGGCAAGGGGTGGCAACAGCCCGCGAAATGCACGGCCATGCCCGGAATGAGCCCGGTAATTGGCACCGCGTCGGCCTTGGCTTCGGCTTTCTTCGTGCGGCGGCGCGGTGAAGGTTCGGTTCGCGGCTTGGCCTGCAGTTCGGGATGAACCGCCACCACCACTTCTCGCCCGGTCAGATGACCTTCACCGACTTGAGCATAGAGATCGTCGACGCTCTCGCATTGCTTGAACTTCTTCAACACCCCATCGAGGGCCTTTTCCGTCAGCTCATAGCCTTCCTGCTTGAAGGCGCGAGACAGGATGGAATAGCCGAGCTCGAGGTATTGCTGGCGCTGCTGCGTACGGATGTATCGGCGGATGCGTGCGCGCGCCCGGCCCGTGACGACGAACCGCTCCCAAGTTGGCGATGGCGTCTGCGCGCGGCTGGTGATGATCTCGACCTGATCGCCATTTTCAAGGCGGGTCCGCAGGGGCACGATGCGGCCATTGACGCGCGCGCCGACACAAGTGTCGCCGACTTCCGAATGGACGGCATAGGCGAAATCCACCGGCGTGGCGCCGCGCGGCAAGGCGATCAGGTCGCCTTTCGGCGTGAAGCAGAAGACCTGATCCTGGAACATCTCGAGCTTGGTGTGCTCGAGGAATTCTTCAGGACCGGAAGCGTGTTCGAGGATGTCGAGCAGCTCGCGTAGCCAGCGATATTGCCGTCCCTCGGTTGCCGGTGCTCCGTCCTTGTATTGCCAATGCGCGGCCACGCCGAGCTCGGCGATCTCATGCATTTCGCGAGTGCGAATCTGGACTTCGATGCGCTGCCGCTCGGGGCCGATCAGAGTGGTGTGCAACGAGCGGTAGTTGTTCGGCTTCGGGGTGGAAATGTAGTCCTTGAAGCGCCCGGGTACGACCGGATACCGGCTGTGCAGAACGCCCAATGCCTGGTAGCACTGCTCGATGCTGCCGACCACCACCCGAAATGCCATAATGTCGGAGAGCTGCTCGAAGGCGACATTCTTGCGCTGCATCTTGCGCCAGATCGAATAGGGCGATTTTTCGCGGCCCGAAACGGTCGCTTCCAGTCCCCCCTCGGCGATTCTGGACCTCAGCTCCACAATGACCCGACTGACGAGATCACCGCCTTTTTCACGCAGGAAGGCAAGGCGCTTGGCGACGGAGGCTCGCGCCTCGGGGTTGAGCTCGGCGAAAGCCAGCTCTTCGAGCTGGTCTTTCATCTGCTGCATGCCCATCCGTTCCGCCAACGGCGCATAGATCTCGAGCGTTTCCAGCGCGATGCGTTTGCGCTTCTCGGGATCGCGGATGAAATGCAGCGTCTGCATGTTGTGCAGCCGGTCGGCCAGCTTGACCAGCAGCACGCGGATGTCGTTCGACATCGCCAGCACCAGCTTGCGAAAGTTCTCCGCATGCTTGGTGTGATCCGATTGCAGCTCGATCCGGGAGAGCTTGGTGACGCCGTCGACCAGCTTGCCGATTTCGGAACCGAACAGCCGCTCGATCTCGTCGAGAGTCGCCGCGGTATCTTCGACGGTGTCGTGCAACAGCCCGGTCGCGACCGAAGCGGTGTCGAGCTTCATCTCCGTGAGGATGCCGGCGACACCGAGAGGATGCGAGAAATAGGGGTCGCCGGAGGCGCGCTTCTGCGCGCCATGCGCCTTCATTGAAAAGACATAAGCGCGGTTGAGCAGGTCCTCATCTGCACCGGGATCGTAAGCCCTGACGCGCTCGACCAGCTCGAATTGCCGGATCACGGACAAACGCTCCTCGAGCCGATCCGCATCGACGGGCCGCTCGCCCCCGCGGTCTGTTCGACGATTGGCGCGGGCGGGACTGCGTTCCGTATTTGCTTCGGCGCCGGCTACTCCTCCTCCCCGGTCGGTTCCACATCGCCCATTTCGAAGACGTCCGGGCCGTCTTCGTCGGCATCCATTTCGATCTCCTCCTCACCCTCGGTTTCGAGGGCATCCTCCTCGCGAGCCTCGACTGAAGCGGCCTGGGCTGCGATGCCGGCGAACTCGCCTTCGATCGCGCCGAAGGTCGCCTCCTCCTCCGGCTCGTCCATTTCGACATGCTTTTGCAGGCCTTGGATCAGAGCATTGTTCACCTGCTGCAGATCGACCTTGCCCTCGGCGATTTCGCGCAACGCCACCACGGGGTTTTTGTCGTTATCGCGGTCCACCGCCAAGGGCGCACCGGAATGAATATCGCGGGCCCGACGGGCACCTAACATGACCAAATCGAAGCGATTTGGGACTCTAACCACGCAATCCTCTACCGTTACGCGCGCCATGCCGTTGCTCTCTTACATCCAAATGGAAAGGATAACGTTTTCAATATAGTTGCAGGAGTCTGCCGGCGCAAGGAAAGCGCCACGCCGAGGCGGGCGCCGTCCCGCCATCGTGAACGGAATGTAAAAGAGCCTAAAAACGGCCTCTCCGTGGCCTCAACTCTTGGCCTTCGGGTGCCCCTTGCCCTTCTGCTTGCGGGCGCGGAAGGACTTCGCCCAGCCAGCCTGCTGCTCCTGGCGCCCCCGGGCCACCGCCAAGGCGTCCGCGGGAACCTCCCGGGTGATGACGCTGCCGGCACCCACGATCGCCCCGGCACCGACCTTGACCGGCGCGACCAAGGCGGTATTGGAGCCAATGAAGGCGCCCTCGCCGATCTCCGTCTCACCCTTGTCGAAGCCGTCGTAATTGCAGGTGATGGTGCCAGCACCGATATTGGCGCCGCTCCCGATCCTGGCATCGCCAAGGTAGGTCAGGTGCATGGCCTTGGCGCCGGCGCCGAGCCTGGTGTTCTTCACCTCCACGAAATTGCCGATGCGAGCGCCCTCGCCCAAATCCGCGCCGGGGCGCAGGCGTGCGAACGGCCCCACGACCACACCCTTGGCGAGGGAGGCGCCGGCGATATGGCTAAAGGAATGGATCACCACACCCTCGGCCACGCTGACACCGGGACCGAAGACCACGTTGGGCTCAATCGTCACGCCCGGGGCGAGCTTGGTATCCGCACTGAGCCAAACCGTCTCAGGCGC
>JBKOWI010000209.1:0-7783 GCA_046724315.1 Pseudomonadota bacterium
GCCAAGAACGCGGTCGAGCTCACCGGCGAGCATTTGCGCGATCTGCGCGTGGCGGAGGTCGTTGCGCAGGACCTCGTCCTCACCAAAGAGGGGAAGGTCGAGGCCTATCGGACCAAGCTCACAGTCTCATTCAAATATGAAGGCGGTCACTGAGCCGCGAGACTGACTCAATACATTGCTCAGATCACCGAGTAAGGCGCCGCCGCGCAGTAAGCGCGGAATTTCGCGCGGCAAGATGGTGCTGAAGACCGGCTAGTAGAACAGGCTCGACACCGACTGCTCTTCCGAGGTCCGGGCGATTGCCTCACCCAGCAGCGACGCGATCGGCAGGACTCTGATGTTGTGCGCGTTCTTCACCGACTCGGTCGGCAAGATCGAGTCGGTGATGACCAGCTCCTTCAGCCGCGAGGACATCACGCGGGCAACCGCGCCACCGGTCAGCACGCCGTGGGTGATATAGGCCGTCACCATGGCCGCGCCCTGATCGAGCAGCGCCTCCGCCGCGTTGATCAAGGTGCCGCCGGAATCGACGATGTCGTCGACCAGGATACAGGTCCGCCCCGACACGTCGCCGATCACGTTCATCACCTCTGAATCGCCTGGCCGCTCACGGCGCTTGTCGACGATGGCGAGTGGCGCATCGATGCGCTTGGCAAGCCCGCGTGCGCGCACCACGCCGCCCACGTCGGGCGAGACCACCATCAGATTGTCGGTGGGGAACACCTGCTTGATGTCCTGCACCATCACCGGGGCGGCGAATAGATTGTCGGTCGGGATATCGAAGAAACCTTGGATCTGCCCGGCATGCAGATCGAGGGTGAGCACGCGGTCGGCGCCCGCCTCGACGATCATATTGGCGACGAGCTTGGCCGAGATCGGCGTGCGTGGCCCCGGTTTGCGGTCCTGGCGGGCATAGCCGTAATAGGGAATGACCGCCGTGATGCGCCGCGCCGACGCGCGCCGCAGCGCATCGATGATGATGAGCAGCTCCATCAAATGGTCGTTGGCAGGGGCCGAGGTCGACTGGATCACGAACACGTCCTCGCCGCGCACGTTCTCCTGGACCTCGACGAAGATCTCCATATCGGCGAAACGGCGCACGACGCATTTGGCAAGCGGCGTCTTGAGATAGCCGGCGATCGCCTCGGACAGAGGGCGGTTGCTGTTGCCTGCAACCAGTTTCATCGATCGCTCCTCAACCAACGAGCTTAACCATGAGGCGGCTCGCTCCCCGCGCCAGGGCTTTTAACAAGCGCTTGCGGGCGCTGTAAACTCGCCAGCTGTCGCAAGTCTGTGGATGGCTCAACTCGATTTGGGGAGGAGCTTGATGATGCCGACGGCTGCGGCGCCCGCCGCGGCGTCGGCCACGGCGCCCCACGGTCCGTTCAACGAGCCGCGCGGGATGGTGTTTTGCTGCGACACCGTACCGAGTTTCCTGCCACTCGGGTCGAGCACCAGCCAGTCGATGCGGATGCTTTGCTTGCCGCCGCTCGCATCTGACAGCACGACGCTGCCCTTCACCATGTAGACATTGTCGGTGGTACCGTTGGCGAGCTTGATGCCACCGGCATAGAGGCGCTTCTTGAGGGCCGTGGTGAGGGATCTCTGCCCGTCGCCCGGAGCGCCGGCGACCGGCGCCACCACCACACCATTGGACTTGGCGCTCGGGGCCGCAGCGGGCGCGGCGGTGGCCGTCGTTGCGGGACTCGGCTCGGAGGCCGCCACCGCACTTGGCGCGCCGCCGCCGCCTCTCGACAATGTTGCTGCGAGCTGTGAGGTAGTCTTGCCGGCGATGCTCCTGAGGGTCGCGCTGTCGATGGCAGCCCAAGGATCGCCGCTCGCGTGCCCGGAAATCATCTCGTCACCGGAGACGCGCGCTACCCGTCCGCCCTGGGCGTCAGTCACATCCCAGATATAAGAGATCTTCGCGCCGCCTCGCTCGCTCGTCGCGACGAGGTAGCCGCGCAAGGTGTAGTTGCCACCGCTGCCTCCGGGGATGAGCGTAAGATTGCGGTCTTTGCCGGCGGCAACCAGCGCATCGGTAAGATCCGTCGCCACTTGCGGAGGGGTGCCGATGATCGGAGCGACCGCGACCTTGGTCGAGCGGCTGAGCAGACTGGTCGCGCTGCTCCAGAAACTTGAGCCGACGCTGCTCGGGTTCCCCGCGCCCCCGCCGCAGGCGCTGAGGCAGGCGGCAAGGAGCATGGCGAGGACCAGCGATACACTACGCTTGAAGCAGCCGGCCATGTGTCGTGAGTCCGCGCCCAACAAAACGCTCCCTCTGTTGGCCGCACAGCACCGCTCGCGACAGATCTGTCGTGACGGGACTCTCAACCCTTTCACTCACAACAGATTACCTGCGCGAGCCCGCTCGCGTCCAGTTTTAGCGTGTATCGGCTTCCCGCCCAAAAGCAGTATGGTGAATAGGAGTCAGGCAACCACGATGGCGGAAATTTGGCGGCCGTAGTCCTCTTCGCCATGATGTTGCGACCGCCGATAGGAGAACAGCCGCGTTTCCTCGCAATAGGTGCAAAGCCCGAGATCGGCGATGCTTCCGACGCCGGCGCGGGCGAGCCGCTCGGCGACGTAGCCGGGCAGGTCGAAATGCGGCTCGCCTGAGCCTTCGTCGGTGATGAAAAACGCCTCGCTGCCCGGCTCCTCGGCAAGGAAGCGCTCAACATAGTCGGAGCCGACCTCGTAGGCTTTCTGAGAGATGGCGGGTCCAATCACGGCGGTGATGCGCTCTGGCTTCGCGCCGAGCTTTTCCATCGCCTCGACCGTCGCTTCGATGATGCCCGACAGTGCGCCGCGCCAGCCGGCATGGGCCGCGCCGATGACGCCCGCCTCGCCGTCGGCAAAGAGTACGGGCGCGCAATCCGCGGTCAACACGCCGAGCGCGAGACCGGGCGTTGCCGTGACCATGGCGTCGGCCTGCGGTTGTTTCGCGGCATCCCATGGCTTCTTGAGGGTCAGGGCTTCGGCGCTGTGCTGCTGCGATAGCGAGAGCAAACGGTCGGGTTTGACTCCGAGGATCTCGGCGACGCGCGCGCGGTTCTCGGCAACGTTGGCCGCGTCGTCGCGCGATCCAGGCCCGCAATTGAGGGAGGCATAGACGCCACTCGAGACGCCGCCTTGGCGGGTGAAGAATCCGTGGCGTACGCCATCGATTGCCGCAAGGCTCGAGCCACAGACCATCATTTTGTCAGGCGTAACCATGAAAGGAAGCTGCCCAGCAGCTAAATCTCTCCGAAGGGCGGCGGAGAGGCAAGCCCGGAGCTTGTGAGGGCAAGCACCTTGAACAGGATACCCATGGCGCTTCGGCTCGCGAGCCGCGCGGCGCCCGACACGATCGCCTCCCTCTGATCGGGCGTTGCGCCGTGTAGTAAGCTGTCGCGACGCGCCTCGAGCCCGAGCTTCAAGAGGAATTCGCCTTGCGGCATCGGGCCATACACGGCGAGCCCAAGTGAGGTGGCGGCTCCACTCATCGCGGCGAAATCGACATGCGCGGTGAGGTCGATCTCGCCTGGCGCAGCAAGCGGATCGGCATATTTGTGACGAGCGACGGCCTGCAACGTATCGCCCAAGCCGGTCTGCCCGTGTCCGTAATCGATGAACAGCGCGGTGACTGGCGCTACCGCCGCGCGCGCAGCCAACGCAGCAAGGAGCGGGCTAATGGCAGGCCGAGTCTCGAAGATCGCGCCGTCGGGAGCGTCGATCGCACGCGCCGCCACCGGCAGGTTGGCATCTTCGAGCGCCTCTCCCGGGGCAAATACGAACTTGCCGTTGCGGTCGATCGCGACGCAGCGCTCGCGCCAGATGTCACCCTCCCGCACCAATTGCCTCACCGGCAGGGCGTCCATGAACTCGTTGGCAATGACGATGAGCGGCCCTTTGGGCAGATCGTCGATGCTGTGGTGCCAGTGGAGCGGGGCAGCGGAGTCGCTGAGGCTCGCGCGTTGGGCCTCCCGCAGGCTCGGGCTCGTCTCGACCAGTGCGACCGTGACGCTCTCGAGAAATTTCGGCACGCTGCGCCAAGCGCGCATCGCATCGGCCATGAGCGTGCCGCGACCAGGTCCAAGCTCTGCGACAACGATAGGGCTCGGCTCGCCCATCGCTTGCCACACGGCGACGGCCCAAAGCCCGAGCAACTCGCCGAAGATCTGGCTGATCTCCGGCGCGGTGATGAAGTCACCCTTAGCCCCAATCGGCTGACGCGTGCGGTAATAACCGGCCCGCGCGTCGGCGAGACAGACTTCCATGTATTCGGCGACGCTGATCGGTCCTTCTCGGGCGATCCGCTGCTTGAGCCTTTCCGCGAGCGGCGTATCGGTGCCCTTGAGCTTGGCTCGCGCGCCCATCACGACGAGGCGAGGGCAGGCTGCCGCCGCGCGCGCCAGATCAGCCACGCGCCGACCGCGATCATCGGCAGCGAATAGACGATGCCCGGCGTGAAGATGCCGATGTCCATTGGGTGGCCTGCGTGCGGCTCGCGCACGAACTCGACCAGGCTGCGGAAAATTCCGTAGAACACGAGGAACAATCCGAACACCGTCCCCGGCCGCGTCAGCGCGTGATAGCGGTGCGTGGCGATGCGCAGGATGATGAACAGCACCACGCCTTCGAGCGCCGCCTCGTAGAGCTGGCTCGGATGGCGCGGCTGATCGCCGGCGCCGGGAAACACCATGGCCCAGGGCACGTCGCTGACGCGCCCCACCACTTCCGAGTTGATGAAATTGGCGATGCGGCCGAAGAACAGCCCGAACGGCGTCGAGGCCGAGGCGACGTCGCCGAGCGACAGGCCGTTGATGCCCTTGATCTTGGCGAACAGATAGACGGCGAGCGCGACGCCAAGCAGCCCGCCATGGAAGGACATGCCGCCGTTCCACACTGCGGGGATCTCGGCCGGGTGCTCCCAGAAATAGCTCGGCTCGTAGAACAGCACGAAGCCGAGCCTGCCGCCGAGCACGATGCCGAGCGTGATCCACAACAGAAAGTCGTCGGCCTGTGGCACCGTCATCGCCGGCTTGCCGCCCCACAGCTCCGGCCGCGACACGAGATAGCGGCCGTAGAGCCAGCCGAGCAGGATGCCCGCCATATAAGCGAGCCCGTACCAGCGGATCGACACCGGCCCGATTTGCAGCGCCACCGGGTCGATCACCGGATAGGGAATAACGAGAAGGTCCATTGCGCGCCCGTGTGCCTCGCGGAGCGGCGACCCTTCACTGCCACCGCTTCACTGTCAAGGCGCCGAAGGCCGCTCCCCGACCCGCCGCGCGGGTTGCGCCGCGCCAAGCGTCATCCCATAGTCATCCTTCGAGCTTTTGTAGGCTGAAAGGACGGCAATGACGCAGACCACTGGCCGGTTCTTCGACGAACTCGGCAAGCTCATCACCGACGCCGCCGGTGCGGCTGAGGGCGTGCGCAAGGAGATCGAAGGCGTGGTGCGGGCCCAGGCCGAGCGGGTGCTGCGCGACCTCGACGTGGTTCAGCGCGAGGAATTCGAGGCGGTCAAGGCCATGGCGCAGAAGGCGCGCGAGGAGAACGAGCGGCTGAAGGAGCGCATCGCCGAGCTCGAGGCCGCGATCGCGAAAGGCTTGGCCGGCAAGGGCGAGCCTCACCGCTAGCGGTACCGCCAAAAAGCCAAAGAAAAAAATTATTGCGGCATGTCGATTTCGCGAGAGGCCGTTCGACGTGACGGTAGAGCCTGCCCATGACCTCAAGCAGGGCCGGCCAAACCGAAGGAGACGTGACACATGCGTTTCATGATTATCGTCAAGGCCACCAAGGACTCGGAGGCCGGCGTGAGGCCGTCCGAGGAGTTGTTCGCTGCCATGGCCGACTATCACGAGCAGTTGGTGAAGGCCGGCGTGCTGCTCGATGCGAGCGGCCTGCAGCCGACCTCGAAGGGCTGGCGCGTCAAATATTCCGGCGGCAAGCGCAGCGTGGTCGACGGCCCGTTCGCCGAATCCAAGGAGCTCGTCGCCGGCTACACCATCATCCAGGTGAAGTCGCGCGAAGAGGCCATGGAATGGACCCGCCGCTTCCCCAACCCGTCGATCGACGGAAAGGACGGCGAGATCGAAGTCCGCCAGCTGTTCGAGCTCGAGGACTTCGGCGAGAGCGAGGCGATCGACCGCTTCAAGGAGATGGGCCTCGGGTAGCGACGACAGGCGCCCACGCGACCCACAAAATTCCACTGCAGCGAAACTGATCGAAATTCGAAGGAGAAACGCAATGCGCTTTTTGTCGATGGTGAAGCACACCGAAGGAAAATCGAGCCCCCCGTCCAAGTCGATGATGGAGGCGCTGGGCCAGCTCTTGCAGGAGCTCGCCAAGGAAGGCTGCGTGATGGTGCAGTCGGGCGGACTGTTCCCAACCAATGCCGGGGCGCGCGTGAGGCTTGCCGGCGGCAAGGTCACGGTCACCGACGGCCCGTTCACCGAGGCCAAGGAGGTGGTCGGCGGCTACGCGATTTTCGACGTGCCGTCCAAGGCTCACATGATCCGGGTGACCGAGCGCTTCATGGCGCTGCACAAGACGCACATGCCCGGCTGGGAAGGTGAATGCGAGCTTCGCCAGATGGCGGCGCCGGGAGAGCCCGAGCCGTGCGGGCAGCCGCGCGAGGCTGAAGCCGCGATCTAACCGAGTTGCGACCACGAAAGGGGGCGCGACGCTGCGCGAGCGGCGTCGCGTCCCTCTAGGATGGAGACACGACGATGCGCTTCATGATGCTGATGATCCCCAGGGGCTATGAGAAGGCTGCTCCCGGCACCTTGCCCGACGCCAAGGCCGTCGAAGCCATGATGAAGTACAACGAAGCTTTGCAGAAAGCTGGCGTGCTTCTCACTCTGGACGGCCTTCACCCGCCATCCATGGGCGCGCGCGTCGCGTTTCCCGGCGGCAAGCCGAAGGTGACCGACGGGCCGTTCGCCGAGGCGAAGGAGGTGATCGGCGGCTATTGGATGATCGAGGTGAAGTCGAGGGAGGAGGCAATCGAATGGGCGAAGCGCTGTCCTGCCTCCGAGAACGAGGTCATCGAGATTCGCCAGGTGCAGGAGATGTCCGACTTCCCTCCCGACGTGCAGAAAGCCGCCGTGGGCTTCGACGCGATGCAGAAGGCGGCAGGGAAGGGGCGGAAGTGTAGAGGACCCGGCCCTAACGGCAGGGCACCCGTCAATTTATGACCAATCAATGGTCGATCCACGACGAGAGAAAACACGGCGCCGCGTTATGCTGGATTTGCAACCGCAACGAGGCAAACTCCGGCGAGCATAAGACGAAGCGTAGCGACCTTGCCGCCGTTCTTCGCGCACCAACGCAGGGCCAACCGCTCTATTTTCATGATCTGGAACAGCGAAATAAGCCGATCCGGAGTTTCGACGCTAAGATACTCAAGGCGCCAGTCCGCATCTGCCATGAATGCAATACCTCGCGTACCCAACCCCGCGATCCGGCCTGGGAACGCATGTCAGATGAACTCCGCAGGCGGGACCTTGCGATCGGCCGATGGGTGCGCGCTAATGGGATTTTCCGTTACGATACTCGGCTGCAAATGATCAATGTGCACCTATTTTTTCTGAAGCTGTTCGGGTGCATGTTATGTGAAGCCAAGGCGAATGGATACGATGTGCCGATTGATATCGCACTGTTCTCTCAGGCGATAATGACCAGCCGTCCTCATCCCGAGGTGCACCTACAGTTCGGAAAATGCAATGGCACCGTGGGCCGGTCGAACCTCGAATGCTTCGAGTCGGATCAGGGCGGCGTGCTTGCCTACTGGATA
>JBKOWI010000175.1:0-4692 GCA_046724315.1 Pseudomonadota bacterium
GGGGCTGAAGATTTCGATGCGGTCAGCGCCGCTGCGCTTGGCGCGCAACATGGCGATCTCGCTTTCACGCAGCATGTCCTGCGCCGTCTCTTGCGTGCCGTCATGCACGACGATGCCGATTGAGGCGGTAAGCACGATCTCCTTGGCGCTGATCTTCATCGGCGTCCTGAGCGCTCGCCTCACCCGTTCGGCGAGTGTCGCCACAACTTGCGGATCGGAGTCGGAGATGAGCAGAATGGCGAATTGATCGCCGCCGAGCCGGGCAAGCGTGTCCTGGGCATTGAGGTGGCGGCCGAGCCTCCGCCCGAGCGTGAGCAGCATGCTGTCGCCGATGACGAGGCCGAAACTTTTGTTGACGTTCTTGAAGCGGTCGATGTCGATGTAGATCACGGTCGGCCGGTTGCCTTGACCTTCGCGCGCGCGGGTAATTGCGCCGCCGAGGCGATCGATGAACAGCTCGCGGTTGGGGAGTCCGGTCAGGCTGTCATGCACGGCATCGTGCATCAGCCGCTCGTGCGAGCGCTTGAGGCTGGTGATATCGCGCAACAGGCCGAGACAGCGTAGCAGCCGAGCATTCTCGCACGGCGCGGCATGGGCCCTGAGGTCGTACCAGAGATAGGTGCCGTCGTGCCGCCTCAGCCTGAACTCCGTCTGCAAGTCTCCGCCGAGCTTTTGCTGCAACGACCACAGCATCAGCCGGAAGCGCTCGCGGTCCGACGGATGCATGTGCTGGAGGAACTCATCGACGGCAACATTGAGGCTGCCGGGATCGAGCCCAAGCTCTTTTTCGATTTCAGCCGCGATGGTGATCTGGTCGCGGCCGGCATGCCACTGAAACACATGCGTGCCAGAGCCATCGACGGCGAGAGACTTGACCTGCACGAGGCTGAGCGGGCCGAGTTGGGGACCGCCGCCGACGCGGAAGGCGAATTGCGTGACGGTGAAGCCGAGCAGAACGAGGATGAGCACGAGGCCGGCAACGAGGCCCGAGATGACGATGTCGCCCGAGAGCTTGCCAAGCACGATCATCGCCGCGCCAAACAGCCACACGAGCAGTAACAGCCAGCTCGGGATCACAGCGAGCGCCCTGTCCTGGCCGCGCAGCGCGAGATAGGCGATCAGCGCAGTACCAATGCTCGCGATCGCCACGGTCGAGGCGCGGGCAAGGCCGGAGGCGAAAGTAGGATCGACGATGGCGACGAAGACCAAGCTGAACTGGACCGCGATCCAGCACCAGAACAACGTCCTGATCCAAATGTGCCACAACCCGATGCGCAGGAAGGCGTAGAGGAAGAGGACGAGGCTCGCGGCAAGCCCTGCTTCTGCCGCTGCCCGGTAAAGCGCGGTGCGATCCGGACCAATCGGAAAGAGTTTGTTCCAGAAGCCGAAATCGACACAGAAATAGGCGAGCGCGGCCCAGGCGACGAGAGCGGTGGCCGGGAAGATCGCCTTGTGGTTGGCGGCGAAGATCGCGGTGAGGAAGATGGCAAGCAGTCCGGTGATGCCGAGCAGCACGCCGTTGAACAGCATGCGGTCCTGCTGCTTGGACTGGTAAGCATTGGGGTCCCATAGCGTGAGCCGCGGCACTTGGCCTGAGCTCATCTCGGCAGCGAAGGTGATGGTCTGCCCGGGCTCGAGATTAAGCCGGAACATGTCGGCGCGGTCGCTTTTGAGCGGCTCCGGGCGGAAGCCAAGCGACGGCGTGACCGCGGAGATGCGCGCTGCGTCGAGCTCGGGCCACAGCACGCGCGAATCCGCGAGCGTGTAACGCGGCGTCACCAGCCAACGCACGATGCGCTCCGAAGTCGGGTTGGATAGGGCGAAGACGAGCCAGCCAGGATTGGTGCCTGGCGTGGAGGCCTGCACTGCCATGCGCCCGATGTAGCCGTCAGGGCCGGGGGCGGTTTCGATCTGCAATCTGTCGCCGCGGCCCTCGTAAAGCTCGCCCTTGGCGGTGATGTCGATCTTCTCCTGGTCGGGCTGGACTTGAATCGCCTCTACGGCGTGGGCGAGGCTTACGGGGAGGACGAGAAGAACAAGAAGCACGAGCCGGGCGAGTGTCCTCGTCCAGCCTTCACATTGTCGCCGGGAAGGCGCCGCTCCGTCTCTCGGTGAGGCGTTCAGCTTCGCCATTCCTCCCCCGTCTCGCGCCTAGCGACTCGATCCAGCGACTTACGGGCGTGGATCGCTGTCGAGCAGCGCGTAAAGCAGATGGTCTTGCCAGACGCCATTGATCCGCAAATAGCGACGGGCAAGCCCTTCGCGCCTGAAGCCTGTCCTCTCCAACAGCTTGATCGACGCCGTGTTGTTGGGCAGGCAAGCTGCCTCAAGCCGGTGCAGCTCAAGGGAGTCGAACACGAAGGGAATTACCGCGCGCACGGCCGCAGTCATGTAGCCTTGCTGCGCGTATTTGGCACCAATCCAGTAGCCGAGCGTACATGACTGGGTCACGCCGCGGCGAACGTTGCAGAGAGTGAGGCCGCCGACCAGATACCCGCTCATGGCGGCGAAAATGAAGAGCGCATAGCCCACGTCCTCGCGGAGATCGCGCAAGTAGTGGCGCACGCGGCGGCGGAAGGAGGCGCGGGACAGCTCGTCGGTGGCCCAAAGCGGCTCCCACGGTGTGAGAAATTCGCGGCTCGCGGCCCTAAGTTCGGCCCAGGCCGGATAGTCCGACATCTGCGGCGTGCGCAAAACGACCTTCTCGGCTTCGATGACCGGCCCAAGATCGCTCGGGGTTGCGGTTCTGAGCAACGCCATGGTTTAAGCGGACCTTTCAGGCCGCCTTGGTGGCTGGAACCGTGAATTTTTCCGCCACCCTGTCGAATCTTGCAACATGGAGAATGGGCCCAACCGTGGCAAGGCTTAGCGGAGACGTGATCAGCCTCTCGACCAAGCCTTGTACGTCTTTGCCTTCGACGCTTTCCACCTTCTCGATCAGCTCAGGGGTCGAGAGCGGGCGGCCATGGATCAGGATCTGCCGGGCGAGCTGCTCGGCGCGTGCGCTTGAGCTTTCAAGCCCCGCCAAGAGTCCCATCTTGAGCTGGGCCTTCACGCGGGCAATCTCGTCCTCGCCGAAGCCTTCCTCGGCCGCCTTGACCAGTTCTTCGCGGATCACGGAGAACAGCTCGTGCGCCTTGTCGGGACCTCCGGCGGCGTGAACGGCGAACAGGCCGCTGTCGGTAAGGCCGCTCGAAAAGGCATAGATCGCATAGCAGAGCCCGCGCTTCTCGCGCACCTCCTGAAACAGGCGCGAGGACATGCCGCCGCCAAGCGCGCCAGCACAAATCTGCGCGGCGAAATAGTCGGGATGGCGATAAGCCGGCGCCTCGAAGGCAAGCACGAGATGCGTCTGCTCGAACAGCTTGCCTGAGCGTCTTACGCCGCCGCCATAGGATGCGCCGCTAGGCTGTGGCGTCGCCGCCTCGTCGAGCGCGCCAAGCCTTCGCTCGGCTTCTATGACCAGCGCGGCGTGGTCGACCGCGCCGGCCGCTGCGAGCACCATGTTGGGTGCGTGATAATGGGCCGAGAGATAGGCGCCGAGATGGGCTCGCTTGAAGCGCCTCACGCTATCTGCCGTGCCGAGGATTGGACGCCCCACCGGCTGGCCCGGGAAAGCAGCCTCTTGCACCAGGTCGAAGACGATGTCGTCCGGCGAATCCATCGAGGCGGCGATCTCTTGCAGGATGACGTCGCGCTCGCGCGATAACTCGCTGCGGTCGAAGCGCGGCGCCAAGATGATGTCGCTCAAGATGTCGAGCGCCAACGCGAGGTCCTTGCGCATTACGCGCGCATAATAGGCAGTCGAGTCCACGCCCGTCGCGGCGTTGAGCTCGCCGCCGACTGCCTCGATCTCTTCGGCGATGTCGCGCGCGCTTCGCCGGGCGGTGCCCTTGAAGGCCATGTGCTCGAGGAAGTGCGCGACGCCGTGCTCGATCGTCTCCTCGCTGCGGCTCCCTGCCCCCACCCACAAGCCGAGCGATACCGTCTCGACTTCGAACATGGTGTGGCTCACCACGGTCAAGCCATTGGCAAGCTCTGACCGCTCGACGCTCACGCCCGCACCTCAACTTTGCGGCCGCGCGGGTTCATGCCTCTGCCCCGCGCGCGAGCGTTGCTTTCGATGAAGTCGGCGACGGCGGGAAAGTCGTTGGGAAGTGTCGTGCAGCGCTCAGTCTGGCCAAGCCGGAGCCTCAGCCTCTCGGGCTGCTCCGGCACGCGGCCCGTGGCGCGCGCGACTGCTTCCGGGAATTTGGCGGGATGGGCTGTCGAGAGTACGACCATCGGCGTCGAGCCAAGTCCCCCTTCCCGCCCCGCTGCGGTCACAGCCACAGCAGTATGCGGATCGGCCAGCACACCGGTCTCCTCGAACAGTCCGCGAATAGTCATCTCGGTATCATGCTCACCGACCGAATGCGCCGTGAACAGGGAGCGCAATTCTGCCAATTCGGTCTCGCTGAGGCGGAAGGCCTTGGTTGTGCGGAGCTCGTCCATGAGCGCTCTCACCCGCTGCGCGCTTCGGCCTGAAAGCTCGAACAGCAGGCGCTCGAAATTGCTTGCAAGCTGAATGTCCATGCTCGGGCTAGAGGTGGCGATCACGCCCTTAGGCTCGTACTGACCCGAGGCAAGCGCGCGGGGCAGACTGTCATTGAGGTTCGTGGCGATAACGAGGCGCGCGACCGGAAGACCCAT
>JBKOWI010000205.1:0-5091 GCA_046724315.1 Pseudomonadota bacterium
CGGCGATGCGACGGCGGGTGTTTGCGCGGCCGTAGGCGACGGTGCCGCTGCCACGGCGGGAGTTGCTTCAGGCGCCGCCGACAAAGCGCGCGGATCGGGGAGGACCGGCGGATCGGTGGTGGTCAAAGTGGGAGTATCGAAGAAGAGCACGCTCACCGCATCGAGCGAGCTAAGCTCGGCATGGGGCCTTACCCTGTAAGCGCCGGGCGAACCGCTGACCACGCCGACGTGGAGACCGCGTGGCAGCACGCCATCGCTCCCGGAAGTGTAGACCTCGTCCCCGGGATAAAGCTTGGCCCCGTCGGGCAGGAAATCGAGCCTGAGTTCGGCGCTGTTGTCGCCCGAGGCGAGCGCGCGCACGCCGGCCGGTCCAACCAATACCGGGATGCGGCTATTCAAGTCGTTCAGCAACAGCACACGGGCGACCGACGCGCCGGCGTCGACCGTGCGGCCGATCAGACCGTCGCCATTGATGACGGCGTAGCCAATGCGCACGCCATTGTCCCTTCCGAGATTAATGAGCGCGCTCCTGAGGAAGGGACCCCGCGCATCGGCAATTACGCTGCCCGTCACGTAATGGAGCGCAGGCTCGTCGACCGCATTCAGCAGCAGCCGAAGATGTTCGACCTTGTTTTCGAGCGACTTGGCGCGCCACTCCCACTGCTTGAGTTCCTCGTTCTCGGCCTTCAGGCGGTCGATCTCGGCAAAAGCGCCGGCGTAGGAGCGCGCATGCTCCAGAGCGTGGCGGCCAAGAATGGCAGGCATGGACGCAGCTTCGAGCAGAGGCGCCGATAGGTCGACAAAGTCGTCACGGACATTAACCAGGAGTCCGTGGCCGATTCGGCTCAGGACCAACAGAACAGCACACAGGAAATAGAGCGTGAAGGAAAGCAGCTCGACCGGCCCGCGCCATCGGCTCGGCCTCGGCCTGAACGGTGATCTAGCCCCGCGCATCTTCGCGTCTCACGTCAAGGAAACGTCGCGACCTCGCGTTTCCTTCAGTCTAATTGGGGCTTGCGGCTCCTGCGCAATCCCTTGGTCGTTGCCTCGGCCTCAGGGCTTGATCAGAAGATCAGCCATGTCGTTAATTTCTTCGAGCGCCTTCCCGGTTCCTCGCACGACACAGCGCAGAGGATCCTCGGCGATCCGGTATTTCACCCCCGTCTCATGGGTTAGTCTCGCATCGAGTCTTTCCAGCAGCGCGCCGCCGCCGGTCAGCCAAATGCCAGAGTCGCAAACATCCGCGGTGAGTTCTGGCGGCACATCGGCGAGCGCGGCCCTGATGCCGCCCACGATCTGCTGAATAGGCAGCGTCAAGGCCTCGGCGATGTCGTGCGGCTCGAGCATAATCTCGGTGGGGAAACCGCGCTGCAAGTCCCGACCCTTGATATGGATCGACACGCGCTCACCGTTGGCCTTGGCGATGGCGCAGCCCGACTCTTTCTTGATGGTCTCGGCAATGGTCGCGCCGATCAGTACGTTGTATTTGAACCGCACATAGTTGACGATCGCCTCGTCGAAGGCGTTGCCGGCGGCCCTGACCGAGCGCGAATAGAGTACGCTGCCCATGGAGAGAACGGCGATATCGGTGGTGCCGCCGCCAATGTCGACAATCATCGAGCCACGCGGCTCGGCGATCGGGAGGCCTGCGCCGATCGCGGCCGCAACCGGCTCCTCGATGAGAAAGACTTTGCGCGCACCGGCCGACAGCCCCGCTTCATGCACGGCTCTCCGCTCGACCGGCGTGGCACTCGCCGGCACGCAGATCATGATGCGGGGGCCCGTGAAGCCTCTCCGCCGGCTCACCCGGCGGATGAAGAGCTTGATCATCTCTTCGGCCGCGGCGAAGTCCGCGATCACACCATCGCGCAGCGGCTGAATGGTCTCGATCTTGCTCGGCGTGCGTCCGAGCATGCCCTTGGCTTCGTGGCCGACGGCGATGACCCTGCGCTCGCCACCTCGCTCAGTCACGGCGACGACGGAGGGTTCGTCGAGAACGATGCCACGTCCCGGCACGTAAACCAGCGTGTTCGCTGTACCTAGATCGATGGCCATGTCGCTTGAGACAAGGCCCAAGGCTGAGAACATTCTCTCGCCCCAAAAATCGGCTTACCCGCGCGGGCAGCCATCAACGCCACGTCACTTGCGAGCGACAGATGGCACTGCCGATCCATCGGTTTTTGGCTGTCTGTCGAGCGCGCCGCTGCGGCGTACTTTGCTGCAAATTGCAATTGCAAGCAATGCGTCTGAGGCCTGTTTTACAAAAACAATTGGCTTGGGCTGACCGGCTGGTCGGGCCCCGCGGGAACCAAAGTCCAACGGGCCAAGAGGCAGTCCGGTTGACGGGGTCCCTTAAGCTTTCAGGGGAATAGGCCGCTCCGCCATCAGATTCCGAGGAGGTGGCTAAGGCGGCCGCCAGATCGCCGGCCGTTTTAACCTTGAGTCGTACTTGCCCGAAAGCCCGATTCTCGGCCCGGTAGCGTCGGAGATACCGGCATTTGGGCTGCCGTTTTTCAGCGACAAGCCTCAGGACGCGAGCATCGTCTCGGGCTTCCTCCGTGCCTCGCGGGCAAGGAGCTTGTTGAGCGCACTGACATAGGCCCTGGCCGACGCGACTAGGGTATCGGTGTCGGAGCCCCGGCCGGTGACGGTCTTGCCGTCGGCCTCGAGCCGCACTGCCACTTCGGCTTGCGCGTCGGTTCCTTCCGTCACTGCGCTCACCTGGTAGAGCGGCATGCGCGCCTCGTGCGGCACAATGGCTTTGATGGCCCGGAAGGTGGCATCAACCGGGCCATCTCCAGTCGACTCATGGGTCTGCTGCTTGCCGTCGACGTCGAGCGTCAGCGTCGCCCGCTGCGGGCCGCCAGTGCCGGCGATCACCGTCAAGGCAACAACCTTAATGCGGTCGTGCGCACTTGCGATCTCTTGATCGACCAGAGCCTCGAGATCCTCGTCATAGACGTGCTTCTTGCGGTCGGCGAGCGCCTTGAAGCGCACGAAGGCGTCCTCGAAAGCGTTGTCGCCGAGCTCGTAGCCGAGCTCCTTCAATTTCTCGCGGAAAGCATGACGCCCGGAGTGCTTGCCCATGACGAGAGAGGATTCCTTCAGGCCGACGCTCTCTGGCGTCATGATCTCGAAGGTCTGAGCATGCTTGAGGACGCCGTCCTGGTGAATGCCGCTCTCATGCGCGAACGCGTTCCGTCCGACGATGGCCTTGTTGTACTGAACCGGGAATGCCGTCACGCGCGACACGAGCTTAGAGGCACGCGTCAGCATGGTGGTGTCGATGCCGGTCCAGTACAGCATCACGTCCGACCGCGTCTTGATCGCCATTACGATCTCTTCCAGAGCGGCATTGCCCGCGCGTTCGCCCAGCCCGTTGATGGCGCATTCGACTTGACGGGCCCCTCCTCCAACGCCAGCTAGAGAGTTGGCGACGGCAAGCCCGAGATCGTCATGGCAGTGGGTGGAGAACACGATGCTGTCTGCGCCTGGCACCCGCTCGATGATCATGCGGATCAACTCGGCGAACTCGTCCGGCGTGGCGTAGCCCACCGTGTCGGGAATGTTGACCGTGGTGGCGCCAGCCTTGATCGCAGCCTCGACGCAGCGGCAGAGGAAATCGTGCTCGGTGCGGGTTGCGTCCATTGCCGACCACTCGACATTGTCGGTATAGCCCCGCGCGCGCGCGACCGATTGGGTGATCCGCTCCAGCACCTCGGCCTCGTCGATGCCCATCTGATATTTGCGATGAAGCGGAGAGGTGCCGATGAAGGTGTGGATGCGGCCGCGCTTCGCCGGCTTGATCGCGTCGGCGCAGATGTCGATATCCTTCATTTGCGCGCGCGCAAGACCGCAAATCACCGAATTCTTGGCGCGGCGTGAAATCTCCTGCACGCTGTCGAAATCGCCTTGGCTCGCGATGGGGAAGCCTGCCTCGATAATGTCGACGCCCATCTCGTCCAGCACCTCGGCGACCTCGAGCTTCTCCTCGAAGGTCATGGTGGCGCCGGGGCATTGCTCGCCGTCGCGCAAGGTGGTGTCGAAGATGACGACGCGGTCGCGTTCGTTGCGCGGTGCCGCGGTCTTGTGGTGATTGGACTCCATAAGTCTTGTCCTTAGGGCTTTGCGGCCAATCTAGCATGACCGGCCAGCGAGTTGGATTTTCTTGGATTTATCTTGCCATCCCCTGAACGCCCGACCCGCTTGAGCAGGTTCCGCCGGAGCTCAGGGGCGTCTAAGGACGAGTTTCAGAATGAGCGCGCGAGCGGAGGGGCGCGCCAAAGCGCCATTCTTTGCCCCAATATGCCTGCAAGCGGCCAGCATCAAATCACCTGTCGTTTCGGCCGGGAAGATAATTGGCTGAGCGAGCGGGAGCAAGCATTTCGGTCTGCAGTCAGATTGGCGCGCTCGGTGGGGCGGCATGAATGACCGAGCGCAGAAGCTCGCTGCCGCCGGACCACAGAATCTGAACGCCTAGGCAAAATAGAATGAAGGCCGAAAGCCTGACCGCGATGTCAGTGCCTCCCGGTCCGAGCAGCCGCTGGACTCGATCCGCATAGGCAAAGCACACGAATATGGTTACGGAGATCACGACGACAGCCGCAAGACTGGCCAGAAACGAAAGGACCTCATCGGTAGAACTCGCGTAGGAGGCGCGACCCAGACCGAGGCTGATAACAACCGCGATCGTTCCCGGGCCCGTGGTCAAGGGCAGTGTCAGCGGATAGAAGGCCTGATCCAGTAGATTGGTTTGCGGCGGGCCGTCATTGGAGGCTTGGCTCTCCTTCTGGCTGCCTTCGTTCAGGAGCTTCCATCCCGAGACGGCAACGATGAGGCCCCCTGCGACCCGGAGCACCGGTATCGAAATGCCATAGAATTCGAGGATCAGTGCGCCGAGCAGCAGAGAGCACAACAGAACGAAAAACGAGTTCCTGGCAACGCGCTTGGGAGAAGGCGCCGGGTTTCGGGCGAGGCTCCGCGTGTCAAGCCCAAGAAGACCAGCGCCGATCCTGGCGGGTTAACCACCGGAAAGATCGCGGCAAGCACGAGAAGGAAGGTGTTAAGGGCGGAGTTCATGCGAGGAACGGC
>JBKOWI010000069.1:0-6652 GCA_046724315.1 Pseudomonadota bacterium
GCCATGCGCTCACTTTCCGGGGGTCTTGTCAGGCTTGCCTTCGCAGCTGGCATCGTTAGTCTTTGTGCGAGCGGCATTGCCGCGGCTCGCGACCCCGGTGCGCCCTATCTTGGCATGACTGAGGCTCAGATCATCGTCTGCGCCGGCGAGCCGCATTCGCGTCTCAAGAGCGGCGCCAAAAAAAGAGACGCTTACTTATCACTATTCTGGCGCCGGCCCGGTGCCTGCTAAAAAGCCGAAAACCGAAGAGAAAAAATCCGAGGAAAAGGAGCCCAAGAGCATCTTTTGCAAATTCAAGAAGAAAGAGGACAAGACCTGGACCTGCTCCGCGAGCCTAGTCTTCGAGAACGACAAACTCGTGAGGGTGACCTTCGCGCATAAGGACGTGCGCAGCCCCTATCAATGGCAGCACGAGAAAAATCCTGAGAAAGCGGAGAAGATGCGAAAAGAAGGCGTGCCGACTTGCACCTTCTCGCTGCCACGCTGCGCTCCGGCGCAATAACCTGCGGTTCGACCCCCCAACCACGCACTGCGTGATCGTGACGAATGCCCGTCGCAGTCAAACTACACCTCAGAGCTGCCCCGCGGCCGGAGTGCGATTCACCACCAGCAAGCGGTGAGGTTGAAGGGATGGCCAGCGTGATTCCCAGGCCAAAGAAGCGCTAGGCCGTTACCATCGCGTTACCAATGTCATCTAACACATTGAAACGGCAAGCCTGCGCGATAGTGGGGAGATAGTTGCTGAAAAGCGGCCAGTAATAGGCTCAAATAATACTAAAATTGCTTGCGGACGGTTTGCAGGCGGAACTAGGCAGAGGCGGCGAGCTTCGGCTGCTCCTCGGAGATCACCGGCCGCACCGGAAGCATGCAGGTGACAGTTGTGCCCTGGCCTTCGCGGCTCGTGATGCGCAAGCTGCCGCCATGCAATTCGATGAGCGCACGGGAGATGGCAAGCCCAAGCCCGCTTCCCTGATGGCTCTTGGAGAACTGGTTCTCGACCTGCTCGAAGGGGCGGCCGAGCTTGGCGATGTCGGCTTCGGGAATGCCGATGCCGGTGTCCTTGATGGCGATCTTCACATGACTGCGCGTGCGCGACAGCTGTACCTCGACGCTGCCGCCGTCGCGAGTGAACTTCACGGCATTGGACAGCAGATTGAGGAAGACCTGCTTCAATGCGCGACGGTCCGCTTCGAGCGTCAAATGCAAGGGGCCATTCCGGTCGAGCGTGATGTTGCGCTCGGCCGCGGCCTGGCTCACAACCTTGATGCTGTCGGCGACGATATCGGCTAAGTCGACGCTGCCAACGTCGAGCGACATGCGGCCGGCCTCGATCTTCGACATGTCGAGGATGTCGTTGATCACCTCGAGCAGGTAAGTGCCGCTCGCGTAGATGTCGCGGGCATATTCCTGATATTTCGGATGACCCAGCGGACCGAACAGGGTCTTCTGCATCACCTCCGAGAAGCCGATCACGGCATTTAGCGGCGTGCGCAGTTCGTGGCTGATATTGGCAAGGAACTCGGACTTGGCCCGGTTGGCTGCCTCGGCGCGGTTCTTCTCAAGGGCATATTTCTCGGCGAGATCGACGAGCTGCTGCTTCTGCTGCTCGAGCTCGCGGCGCGACAGCCTCAGTTCGGCCACGCTTGCTCTGAGCTGCCCTTCGCTTTCGGCGAGCCGCTGTTGGCTCTCCTTGAGCACGGTGATATCGGTGCCGACGCTGACATAGCCGCCGTCGCGCGTCCGCCGTTCGTTGATATGGAGCCAGCGGCCGTCCTCGATCTGCGCCTCGTAGGTGCGGCTGTCGTCGTCGTAGGTGCCAGCGACGGCTACGCGCTTGGACACAATGGGTTCCGAGGCCGAGGCGATGAGCTCGTCATAGGAGCTGCCGGGCCGGACCATGTCGTCGGGCAGGCCGTGGAACTGCTGATATTTGCTGTTGCACATGACGAGCCGATTCTCTCGGTCCCACAGCACGAAGGCTTCGGAGATGGTCTCGACCGCATCGCGCAACCGCGCGTTGGCGTCGGCAGGAGCGTGGGCGTGCTCGTGGTCCGCGACGACGGCAATGCCCGTGAAGTACGGCTCTTGGCCCGCGCCACGCGTGATGTTGCCGCGCAGCCTGAGGGCTACCCAATGTCCATCGGCGTGGCGGAGCCGGAAGATGCCATCGACGAGAGAGATGCCATCGCGGAGGTGGCGATCGATCTCGCCGCGCAAGTCATCCTCGGGGTGAAGCGCCTGGGCGATGAGGCGGAACGACATGGCCTTGCCGGCAGGCTCTAGGCCGAGCATCCGGTACATCGGCGCCGACCACTGCACGGCCGCGCGCGCGAGGTTCCATCGCCAGATGCCGCAGCCGGGCAGGGCCTCGGTGAGTTCCTTGGTCCAAAGCTGGCCATCCTCACGTTCGCGTGTGACCGCCGATCTAAGATTTCGGACGCCGCCAGCAAGAAGCGCGAGCACGAGCCCAGTGCAAATCAGGAGAGTGATCTCAAGCCTCGTTGCGCCGAGCCAATCGGCAAGCGCCTCGTCGACCGGCTGGATGAAAGCGAGTTGCGCCTCGGTGTTCGGCACGTCGCGGACGGTGACGATGGCCTTTGTGCCATCCATGAGCGCGATCTCAAGAACGCCGGCCTCAGCGCCGAAAATAGTCAGAGGCTGTTGGGGTCCGAGAATTGTCAGCAGGTTGCCGGAGGGAGCACCGTCGAGTGGGGCGTTGGCCTTGATGTTGCCGTCGCCATCGGCGAGGAGCACCGTGCGACCCTCGGCAGTGGCACCCTTGGGCAGGCTCGCAGCGAGCGCAGCCTGCCAGCTCATGGTCGAGCTCAAACCCTTGTCTTGCAGGTTTAGGGCGCCGATATCGGCCATCAGCCCGAGCCTGTGGCGGGCCAAATCGAGCTCAGTACGCCTGCCGTGCAGGATCTGGAAGGCAAATCCGATCAGGACGACGGCGGCAAAGGCCGTTATGAGAATGGCAGTCGCCCGACGCGGTTCGGCAGTCGCAAAATATCGGCCGGCAAGCGAGTTAAGCTCTCGCCAACGTGGCCCCGCGACACCGAATCCCTCACGCGCAGAACGCGCCAGCGCCATTCGGTCCCCCTTTTTCTTCTCACGTCGAAGCGGAGAAGTGCCGCATCTCCGAATCGCTCGACCTAATGGAATCGATAACGATTCCGTCTGTCTAGGGGAAAACTGTGGAAAAGGGGTTAATGACCGGTTGACGGAGCGCGACTCTAGGACGCTCCGAGGGTCTTTGTGACGATCTCGTAGCTGTCGGTGGAAAGCTTCTGGGCCGCAAGATCCTCAAGTACGGCCTTGGCGCGGGCCTGCCGGACTGGTTCGAGGATCCGCCAGCTTTCGAAGGCGCCAAGCAGTCGCGCGGCGATATGCGGGTTGAAGCCGTCAATCTCGAGGGCCTGGCTTGCCAGCAGCTCATAACCGGCGCCATCGGCGCGATTGAAGCCGGTCGGATTGGCGTGGACGAAGCTTCCGATCAGCGCCCGCACTCGGTTCGGGTTCTTCAGCGAAAATTTTGGGTGGGAGAGCAGCGCACGCACCGTCTCGACCGAGTCGGGGCGGGCGGCGCGCGCCTGCACTGCGAACCATTTGTCGAGAACGAGCGGTTCGTCCTGCCAGCGCGCATAGAAAAGGTCCAGAGCCTCGTCGCGCGGCGCTCCCTCCAGATGCGAGAGGACGGAAAGCGCGGCGATGGCATCGGTCATGTTCGAGGCTTCACGATAGTGCCGTTCGGCACGCGCGATCTCAGCTTGCTCTCCGGTCGCGATCAGAAGATCGAGGACTGCGCTCCGCAACGACCTCACGCCTGCGCTGTCGGGATCGGGCGAATAGGGCCCGGTCGGCGCGGTCTTGTCATAAAGCTCGGCAAGCGTGGCCCTGATCTCGCTGCCAACAGCCGACCGCAATGCTTCGCGTGCCACATGCACGGCCTCAGTATCGACATTGCGGGCAAGCTCGCGCGCGATGTCGGATTCGCTCGGAAGCTTGAGGAATTCGGCGCGATAGGCGGGAAGAAGCGAATCGTCGTGCGCTGTGGTGGCGAGGGCGTGCGCAAGCCGTATCGCCTCACGCCCCGTGGCGCGTTCAAGGCTTCCGCCGTCGCGCGATGCGGCAGTCAGGAGATTAGTCGCGTAGGTCTGCGCCGCCTGCCAGCGATTGAACGGATCGCTGTCATGGATCATCAGGAACTCGATCTTGTCGGGGTCGAGGCTGATGGTAAGCCGGACCGGCGCCGAGAAACCGCGCAGGAGAGAGGGCGTCGGCGGGGCAGGGATCTCGTGGAACTCGAACACCTGCTCGCGGTCGGTCACTTCGAGCAGGCCGTCGCTGGGCGTGCCGCCGTTGAGACGAAGCGGAAGCTCATCGCCATTGGACCCGATCAGGCCCACTTTGAGCGGGATGAACATCGGCTCCTTCTTGGTCTGACCTGGCGTGGGCGGCACGACCTGGCTGACGGCAAGGCGCGCGGTCTTGGCATGGGCGTCGTAGTCGAGCGAGCAGGCAAGCTCGGGCGTGCCGCTTTGCGTGTACCATCGCATGAACTGGGACAGGTCGCGGCCCGAGACGTCGGCCATCGCCTCGACGAAGTCCTCGACCGTTACCGCCTCGCCATCATGGCGCTCGAAATAAAGGTCTAGACCTTTGCGGAAGCCCTCGCGGCCTAGCAGTGTCTGCAACATGCGGCAGACCTCGGCGCCCTTTTCGTAGACGGTCGCCGTGTAGAAGTTGTTGATCTCGATATAGGAAGCGGGACGCACCGGATGGGCAAGGGGACCTGCATCCTCCGGAAATTGATGCGTCTTCAGCATGCGCACGGCGGCGATGCGCTCGACCGGCCCCGAGCGCGTATCGCCGGTGAACTCCTGGTCGCGGAAAACGGTCAGACCTTCCTTCAGGCAGAGCTGGAACCAGTCGCGGCACGTGACGCGGTCGCCAGACCAGTTGTGGAAATATTCGTGCGCGATTACGCCCTCGATCGAGGCGTAGTCGGCGTCGCTCGCGGTATCAGGCCGGGCCAGAACGAGCTTGTCGTTGAAGATGTTGAGGCCCTTGTTCTCCATCGCCCCCATATTGAAGTCGCTGACGGCGACGATGTTGAACACGTCGAGGTCGTATTCGCGCCCGAAGCGTTCCTCGTCCCATCGCATTGCGCGCTTGAGAGACTCCATTGCCCAAGAGCAGCGGTCCTCCTTGCCGGGCTCGACATGGATGGCGAGAGCAACCTTGCGACCAGAGGCGGTGATGAAGCTGTCACGGACGGAAGCCAAGCCGCCGCCGACGAGGGCAAAGAGGTAAGATGGCTTGGGAAAGGGGTCGTGCCAAACGGCGAAATGCCGGCCGGTGCCGGGCATGTCGCCATGAGCCACCGGGTTGCCGTTCGAGAGCAGCACGGGGGTCGTGGCCTTATCCGCCTCGATGCGCACGGTGTAGACCGCGAGCACATCGGGGCGGTCGATGAAATAGGTGATGCGGCGGAAGCCCTCCGGCTCGCATTGCGTGCAGTAGGTGCCGCGCGAAAGGTAGAGGCCGGAAAGGGCGGTGTTCGCCTCCGGATCGCAAAACGCAACGACCTCGAGGGTGAAGGGCCGCGCTGGCACTTTGGGAATGGTGAGAGATCGTTCCGTCAGCTCATAGTCAGTTGGTGAGAGCGGCTTGCGGTCGAGCACAACGCTCTCGAGCTTCAAGGCCTCGCCGTCGAGCACAACCGGCCGGCCGCCGGTTGCGATTTTGGGATTGGGTCTGAGGCGCAGCTTCGAAGCGACACGAGCCGCCTTAGGCTCAAGCGCCACGTCAAGGTTCACCTCCTCGATCACATAGTCGGGGGGCGCATAATCCTTGAGGAATTTGGCCCGGCGATCGGACTGCTGCATGGCGACGATCCTTTGCCGTCGCTCTTAGAGGGCGGGGCGAAGAATGCAAGCCAGAAACCTCAAGGCGTGACCCCTGGCGATGCGCGCCTCTCTAGCTTAAGACGCGTCCAATCATGAGTAGTGAGCAGAACACCCAATCGGCGCCGAAGCTTTTTCTCCCCTCCCGGCGGGCCGGCTTTGTCCTTGCTGGGCTCAGCATCGCGGCGCTTAGCACCGCGCTGTTCGTGCGCTACGGCATCATCCAGAATTCGGTAATCGGAGTCGCCTGCGAATCCGGCGAAGTGAGCCTCATCTGCAAGATCAGGCTCGCAGTGATCCTGATGTTCATCCAGGACCTATTTGGCTGGATGGCAATCATCACCGCGGGAGTTCAACTGTGGCGCCCGAACACCGTCGCCTTTGGAACGAGCCTCATCTTCGCCCTGCTTGGGCTTGTCCTTTACAACACGCGCGCTTCGGCACTCGCGGTTGCGCTTCTCGTGCTCAGCCTGGCAAGGCCCGTGCGCGAATAGCGGTGAGGGCGAGGAGGACAAGGAGCAGGGCAAACCATACGGCCTGCCAGTTGGCGCTTCCTTCATTAGCCATAACAAAGACTGCCGAGCCGCCAAGCACCGCCGCCGCCACGATCTCGGCCTGCCCAGGATTGGGAGGGGTGCGGGCATTGGCAAAAGCGAGGATGAAAAGGGCGACCGCCGGCCCGGTGAGCGAAGCGAGCGGGAAATCCTTGTAGCGAGGGTCGAACACGAGCCCAAGCGCAACATGGA
>JBKOWI010000219.1:0-2783 GCA_046724315.1 Pseudomonadota bacterium
CGAGGAATATTATCTAGAGAATAGGGAGCCGACTCCGAACACAGACGAACACGTCAAGTGGCGAAACAACATCGAAAACGCCTACGGCAAGGCCGAGGTGATCATCGGCAAGCAGCGCCACGGACCGACCGGCACGGTAAGACTGCAGTTCACGCGGGAGTTCACGAGGTTCAGCAATCTCGCAAGCGAGGAGCGCCTGCCGGAGCGGCGGGACTGAGCGCCGAGGCTGATCCGAGCGAGACCGCAGTCCTTACCATCGATCTCGATGCGCTTATCGCCAATTATCGGCGCTTGCGGGAGATGGCTTCGCCCGCCGAATGCGCCGCCGTGGTCAAAGCCGACGCCTACGGCCTCGGCATGGCGCAAGCCGCACCCGCTCTCGCGCGCACAGGATGCAAGACCTTCTTCGTGGCGACGCTTGGCGAAGGCAAAGCTCTGCGCCAACTACTCCCCGACGCCACGATCTACGTCTTTGCCGGGCTCATGCCGGGAACGGCAGGACAATATCGCAAACACGCTCTCCGGCCCGTGCTGAACAGTGCCGAGGAGATCAAGGAATGGGCGGCGTTCTCAGCAAGCCGGGGCGAGAGGCTAGCTTGCGCCGTGCATATCGACAGCGGCATGAACCGCCTCGGCCTCTCTCTTGAGGAGGTCGATGAGGTTGCGTCAGCCGATGATCTTTGGTCCACCTTCTCGCTGTCGCTGGTGATGAGTCACCTCGCCTGCGCCGACGAGCCAAAACATCCGAAGAGTGAGGCGCAGAGGAAGGTCTTTGATCGGCTGCGAGCCCGCCTACCGACGGCGCCTGCGAGCCTCGCCAATTCCGCCGGCATCTTGCTCGGCCGCGCCTATACCCACGATCTCGTGCGGCCCGGCATCGCCCTCTACGGCGGCAAGCCGTACGCCACAGGGAAGAACCCGTTCAAGCCCGTGGTGCACCTCAAAGGCCGCATCCTGCAAGTTCGGAAGACTTCAGCCGGAGAGACAATCGGCTATGGCGCAACCCGCAGTCTGAAGCGAGCTTCGCGCATCGCAATCGTCTCGGTCGGCTACGCCGATGGTTTCTTCCGCTCTCTTTCCATTGAGGACGGAGAAGAAGGCCTCACAGTATATATGGGCGCTCATGCAGCGCCGATTCTCGGCCGCGTCTCCATGGACCTGATCACGATCGACGTCACTGACTTGCCGGAACGGCTCGCCCGCCGCGGCGAATGGGTCGAGCTGATCGGTCCCAACGTTCCGGCACAGGTGCTTGCACATTATGCCGGCACGATCGACTACGAGGTGCTGACCAATCTCGGCCGTCGCGCGTTTAGGCGCTATATCGGCGGCTAGGCACCTTTCATGGCGAAAATCTCCAAAGCTTATGTCTGCCAGGCTTGCGGCGCAGTGACCGCACGCTGGTCCGGCAAATGCGCGTCATGCGGCGAGTGGAACTCGATCATCGAGGAGCAGACGCCCTCGGGCTCCCCTGCGCTCATCGCCATTAAGGGTGGCAAAGGACGGCTCGCAACCTTCGAGACACTTGCCGCCGCCACCATCGACTCTCCTCGCCTGCCAACCGGCATGGCGGAGCTCGACCGGGTCTTGGGCGGGGGGTTAGTGGCAGGTTCTGCCGTGTTGGTTGGCGGCGATCCAGGTATCGGCAAATCGACGCTCTTACTCCAGGCGGCTGCTAAGCTTGCCGAAACTGGCGCCCGCGTCGTCTATCTCTCAGGCGAGGAGGCGCCTGCGCAGGTGCGCATGCGCGCAATGCGCCTTGGGCTTGCGCACGCCCCGGTAGCACTCGGAACCGAGACGAATCTTGCCAACATTGTCGCCACACTAGGTAGCACCGTGCCGCCTGTGCTCGTCATCATCGACTCAGTCCAGACCCTTTGGTCCGAGAGCGTCGAAGCGGCGCCCGGAACGATCACCCAGCTCCGCGGCTGCGCTTCCGCCCTGATTAGCCATGCCAAGGGGAGCGGCTCGACCGTCGTCCTGGTGGGACACGTGACCAAAGATGGCCAGATCGCCGGTCCCAAGGTCATCGAGCACATGGTTGATACCGTCCTCTATTTCGAGGGCTTAAGCGGGCATCAGTTCCGCGTGCTTCGCGCGGTCAAGAACCGGTTCGGCCCGACCGACGAGATCGGCGTGTTTGAAATGCGCCACGATGGTCTGAGGGAGGTGGATAACCCGTCCGCGCTGTTCTTGAGCGACCGAGATCGCGGCGCCCCAGGAACTGCGGTGTTCGCCGGCATGGAGGGCACGCGCCCAATCCTCGTAGAGATCCAGGCACTCGTCGCCCCCTCGCTGCTCGGCACGCCGCGCCGGGCAGTCGTCGGGTGGGACCCCAACCGCCTGGCCATGTTGCTTGCCGTGCTAGAGGCTCGCTGCGGCGTGCGGCTTGGGAGCCACGATGTCTATCTCAACGTCGCAGGGGGGCTCCGGCTGCAAGAGCCGGCCGCCGATCTTGCCGCGGCTGCGGCCCTCATCTCGTCGCTGACGGGAAAGCCCTCTCCCGAGGACACTGTCTATTTTGGCGAGGTGAGCCTGACGGGTGCAGTAAGGGCCGTGGGCCATAGAGATCAGCGCCTCAAGGAGGCTGCGAAGCTTGGCTTCGCCCGCGCCGTTGTCCCGGCTGCTGCCGCTGAAGGCAACCGGGACACCAAAGATCTCGAGCTCCTAACCCTTACCCAATTGGACAATCTGGTTGCCTTATTCGGCGCCTTACTTGTCGAGTAAACTCTGAGTCGCCCTGCGACAATGCGCCGGCCGGAGCTTCCATGATTGCCCGGCCG
>JBKOWI010000184.1:0-13172 GCA_046724315.1 Pseudomonadota bacterium
ATCGCCGTTTGGCGTCCAAGGGCTCCGGCTCGAAATCGAGCCTGACCCTTATTACGGGCTTGGCGGGAGATTTGGCAAGCCTCTCGGCTAGGCATGCCCCAAAAAGGGTCACAACGGTCGCTTAACGGGTACGTGGTTACGATTTGCGCTCGTTCCGCTCCTATTTTGGGGCATCGCGGCCTCCAGATGCGGCCCGCCCCCGGCGTCCGGCGTAACCAAGAACCGCTTTAAGCTTCGAGCATGTGGGGGACAATGCGAGTTAGGCGCGCCATGCCAGCCTGTGTCCGGGTGGGAGCGTTAGCCGCTGCCGCTCTCGTCATTGCGTTGACCGGAGGTTTGAGTGTCGACGCCAAGGCCGGATCCAACGCTACGGTTGCAAATAACGCCCGGGTGGCCGGAGACCGCGAGCGCACCCGTTTCATCGCCGATCTATCGAAGAAGGTCGATGTCCATGTCTTTGCCCTGGGCAATCCCTATCGGGTCATCGTCGATGCGCCGGACGTGAATTTCCAGATGCCGGACGGCATCGGCAAGGAAAAGCGGGGCCTTGTCACGGCCTATCGTTACGGCCTGTTCGCCCCTGGGAAATCGCGCATCGTCATCGATGTGAGCGGGCCGTTCCTCATCGATAAGGCGTTCGTGCTCGAGCCCCGCGACGACCAGCCGGCGCGCCTCGTCATCGATCTCGTGCCCACCGACGAAAAAACGTTTCAAGCCAAGCTGAAGGAGACCAAGCCGCCTCAGCCGGCAAGCGAAGGACCTGTCGTCATTCCGCAAGCCCTGCCTCGCGCGCCAGATGCAAAGCCCGTAGTCGTGCTCGATCCCGGCCATGGCGGCATTGATCCGGGAACCAATCCGAACGGTGTCCCGGAGAAGGAAGTGGTCTTGGCGTTTGCCAAGGCGCTTAAGGCGAAGCTCGCCGCCACCGGGCGTTACGAAGTCTATCTCACGCGCGAAGACGATACCTTCGTGCCGTTGCGCGAGCGCGTGGAGTTTGCGCAAAAGAAAGGGGCGGGGCTGTTCCTCTCGATACACGCCGATTATTTCCCGAACCAGACCGAGAAGACGACTGGTGCCACCGTCTACACCTTGTCCGAGCAGGCATCCGATGAGGAGGCGAAGGAGCTCGCCGCCAAGGAGAATTTCTCCGATGCGCTAGCCGGCATCGAGCTGCCAAACGATTCAGACGAGGTGGTAGCGAACATCCTCATCGACCTTGCCCAGCGCGAGACACAGAATCGCTCGACGCTGTTTGCACGCTCGATCGTCGGCGAGCTCGCGTCGAGATCTGCGCTGCACACGAGGCGGCTGCGCTCGGCCGGTTTCCGCGTGCTCAAGGCCCCCGATGTCCCCTCAGTGCTGCTCGAGCTCGGCTTCCTGAGCAATCCCGATGACGAGAAGCGGCTGACCTCCGACGCTTGGCGCGATCGCATCGCCGATGGCGTGGTGGGGTCGATTGACGGATATTTTGCAAAACGCGTCGCACGCAGCCCGTTCTGACCGGTGACGCTCTGAAGCCTGACCGACCGGACACCTGATTTCGCCATAATTTTCGCTAGGGTTGCCTCGGGTGCCCGGCGCGGACTAAAACCGGGAACGGGACGGGTCTGAACCATGGACATTACGGCTCCAGTCAAGCCGCCGGAGCAACGGCGGCGCAGGCGTCGCGGCGGCTTTTTCCTGCGTTTTCTGGGTTTCATGTTCGCTGCGAGCATGATTCTGCTCATCGCCGTCGCGGGCGCTGCAGCCTTCGTGCTGTGGAAGGTATCGAGTGAGCTGCCGGACTACGAAGTGCTGGCCAAATACGAGCCTCCGGTGATGACCCGCATTCACGCCAGTGACGGCTCTCTCATCGCCGAGTTCTCGCGCGAGCGCCGCATCTACGTGCCGATCACCGCCATTCCCCAGTGTGTCATCGAGTCCTTCATCTCCGCCGAGGACAAGAATTTCTATCAGCATGGCGGCTTGGACATTCAGGGTATCCTGCGGGCCGTCGTCACCAATCTGAGCGCGATGCAATCCGGGCGGCGCGTGGTCGGCGCCTCGACCATTACTCAGCAGGTGGCCAAGAACTTCCTCCTCACGAGCGACCAGACCATCGAGCGCAAGCTGAAAGAGGCGATCCTTGCCATTCGCATCGAACGCGCCTTCACCAAGGAGCAGATCCTCGAGCTTTACTTGAACGAGATCTATCTCGGCGCCGGCGCCTACGGGGTAGCTGCCGCGGCCCAGACTTATTGGGACAAAGCTCTGCCCGAGCTTACGCTTGCCGATTGCGCCTATCTCGCCACCTTGCCCAAGGCGCCCAGCAACTACGACCCGTTCAAATTCCCTGACCGCGCCGTCGCACGGCGCAATTGGGTCATCGACCGCATCGTTGAGAACGGCTTTGCCACGCGCGATGAAGGCGAGAGGGCCAAGGCGCAGCCGCTCGGCGTCATAAAGCGCCAGATCGGACCCAAGATCTTCGCGTCCGAGTTCTTCGCCGAGGAGGTTCGGCGCGACATTATCGATCGCTTCGGTGAGGATAAGCTCTATGGCGGCGGCCTTTCGGTGCGCACCACGCTCGATCCACGCCTCCAGGGCATCGCTCGCAAGGCGCTGGTAAATGGACTGGTGTCCTACGATCATCGTCATACCGGCTGGCGCGGACCGGTAAAGACCATCGACACCAAGGGCGACTGGGGCAAGACGCTTGGCGCCCTGCCGGTGTGGAGCGATATCGAACCCTGGCGGCTTGCGGTGGTGCTCGACGTCGCGAAGGACAAAGCCACCATCGGTCTTAGGCCCGGCCGCGACCCGCAAGGGGCGCTCTTGAAGGAGCGCGATACGGGAGTCATTCCCTACGACGAGGTGAAATGGGCGCGGCCCAAAGTCGGCGCCGGTTTCGGTGGTACGCCGGCATCTGTCAGCGCTGTACTTAAGCCTGGCGACGTCGTCTATGTCTCACCGCGCGTACCGGCCCCCGCCGCCGACGGCACGCCAGGAGCGTCCGACGACAGCCTCAAGGGACAATGGTCGCTTCAGCAAGTTCCTGCGGTCGGTGGTGCGCTCGTTGCGATGGATCCGCATACCGGGCGCGTACTGGCCATCGTCGGAGGCTTCAGCTTTGCAGCGAGCCAATTCGATCGAGCGACGCAAGCACGCCGGCAGCCAGGCTCCTCGTTCAAGCCAATCATCTATACAACCGCTCTCGATAACGGCTACACGCCGTCGAGCATCATCGTCGACGGTCCGATCTGCATCGAGCAGGGCCCGGGCATGCCGCAATGGTGTCCGAAAAACTACGAGGCAGGTTCGGCGGCTGGTCCTTCCACATTACGCTTCGGCATCGAGCACTCGCGCAACCTGATGACCGTACGCCTGTCCCGTGACATGGGCATGCCGATCATCATCGAATATGCGCGGCGCTTTGGCGTTTACGACAACCTGATGCCGGCGCTTTCGATGGCGCTTGGGGCTGGCGAGACCACGCTGCTGCGCATGGTCACCGGTTATTCGATGATCGATAACGGCGGCAAGCAGATCAAGGCGACGTTCATCGACCGCATTCAGGACCGTTACGGCCGAACGATTTGGCGCCACGATGGCCGCGATTGCAGCACATGCGCGGCGCGTGAATGGTCGGGACAGCCCGAACCCGAGCTGACCGACGATCGCAAGCAGATCGTCGATCCGATGTCGGCCTTCCAGATGACCAATATCATGGAAGGCGTCATTCAGAGCGGCACGGCGCAGAAGCTCAAAGTGCTGAACCGGCCAATCGCCGGCAAGACCGGCACGACCAATGACTATAAAGACGCCTGGTTCATCGGGTTCACGCCTGATCTCGCTGTCGGCGTCTATATCGGCTACGACCAGCCGAGCTCGCTTGGACACGGCGAGACCGGAGGCAATCTCGCGGCTCCAGTGGTGCGCGACTTCATGAGAGAGACGCTTGCCGATGTTCCTCCGGTTCCTTTCCGGGCACCGTCAGGCATCAAGCTGGTGCGCGTCAACCACAAGACCGGGTTACCGGCAGGACCCGGCGACAAGACGGCGGTGTTGGAGGCGTTCAAGCCGGGCCAGGAGCCTGCCGGCTCGGTGCCTGAGGACGAAGGACTTGGCGGTCAGGTTGCCTCCGACGGATTCGGCGGCCCGCCGCCCGATGCTGCGCTCGGTCCGCCTCCCGGCCCGCCTCCGGGTCCGCCCCCCGGGAATGACCATGCTTTGACATCGGGTACCGGCGGCCTCTACTAGTTCCGCTATTCCATCCCTTCGCTCCATCGACGAAGCAATGCGCGCCGAAACTGAGTCGATCGTCAACGAGATCAAAGAATCGCTGTCTCTGCTTAGGAGGCATCTTTGACCCTGACCAGGCCAAGGCGCGACTAGCGGTCCTCGACCGCGAAGCTGAAGCCCCCAACTTTTGGAGCGACGCACGGCGCGCGCAAAGCCTGATGCGCGAGCGCCAGCAGCTCGAGGCTACGCTCGCCACCTTCAACCGCATCGCCCGCGAGCTCGATGACAACATTGAGCTTGTCGCGCTTGGCGAGGAGGAAGGGGACGAAAGCGTCGTAGCCGAGGCCGAGAATGCACTGAAGCGCCTGCGTCATGAGGCGCATACACGCGAGGTCGAGGCGCTTCTCTCCGGCGAAGCCGACGCCAATGACGCTTATGTGGAGATCCATGCAGGGGCCGGAGGCACCGAAAGCCAGGATTGGGCGCAGATGCTCGAGCGCATGTATGCCCGCTGGGCCGAGGCGCACGACTACAAAGTCGAAATCATCGGCGAGCACTATGGTGAGGAGGCCGGCGTCAAATCGGCGACCGTGCTGGTCAAGGGGGCCAATGCCTATGGCTGGCTCAAGACCGAGTCGGGCGTGCACCGGCTGGTGCGAATCTCGCCGTTCGATTCAAATGCCCGCCGCCATACGAGCTTTGCCTCGGTCTCGGTGTACCCCGCGATCGACGACACCATCGATATCGACATAGATGAGAAGGATGTGCGTATCGACACCTATCGTTCCTCTGGCGCAGGCGGGCAGCACGTTAATACCACCGACAGCGCGGTACGCATCACCCACATTCCGACCGGGATCGTGGTGCAGTGCCAGAACGAGCGCTCGCAGCACAAGAATCGTGCGACCGCCTGGGCAATGCTACGCGCGCGCCTCTATGAGGCGGAGTTGAAGCGGCGCGAGGAGGAGGCGCAAGCCGCGGCCGATGCGAAGTCCGACATCGGCTTCGGTCACCAGATCAGGTCTTACGTGTTGCAGCCCTACCAGCTTGTGAAGGATCTCCGGACGGGGGTCGAAAGCACCAACCCGTCCGCCGTGCTCGATGGTGACATTGATCGCTTCATCGAGGCGGCCCTCGTCGAGCGCATTCACGCCGACGCAAAGGTCTAGAAACCGCGTTTCAGACGCGGGTCCCCATCAAATCCTTCGAAAATACGAGCCGCTATTCAGCAGCGCGGGTCGTTACGGTGCTTGAGCCGTTTCCCGCCTCGAAGCCCGCTGGCTTGTCGGCCCGGCTGGGCGATGGTGGGATCGCTTTGACCTCGGCTAGAGGATCGTCGGAACGCCGCGATTTTCCTTCGAAGTAAGCGCCTTGCTCGATGGCGAGGCTCTGATGGAAAATATCGCCCTCGACATGCGACTGGGCCTGGAGGGTGACGCGAAGGCCCCGCACCGAGCCCACGACGCGGCCGCGCACCACGATGTCTTCGGCGATGACGCTGCCGATCACTTGCGACTTGTCGCCAAGCAGCAGCGAGCCGCAATGGATGTCGCCCTGGATCTCGCCGTCGACTTGGATTTCACCTTTGGAAGTGACGTTGCCGGTGATCGAGAGGTCCTCGCCAATGATGGAGGGGACCATCTTGCTTGCGCTAGGGCTTGTGCTCTTGGCAGCATAGGTTGTGGGCCGCTCGGTAAAGGGCGTCTTCATTTCGCCCGCCGACCGTTCCCCCATCTTCGTTACGCTCTCACCCGGCTCGGGTTTCTTGGTGAACATACTGGCATCTCCCCATGATACTGTACGCCGCACCGAAGACCTCCTCGGCGCTTGGAATCGCGACTCAAACAGGAATAAGCCGCTTGAAGGGATTGTCGCGGAGGTTCCCGTCTTAGGGTCAACACCCCAGCGCCCACTCCTTCCTTGACAATATCGCCTTGCTTTCCGCTTGTCATTGGCGATCTCGTGAAAGTTCGGGATGTGTTCATGCGATTGGGCTAAGTTCCGGCAAGGACTTGAAGAACCGCCTTCCTTTAGCCGATTTTAGCCCCTTCTATGCCATAAGCCCTTAGCCTTGCATTGGCGCGGTGGTCACAAGGCGGCAAAAGTGGGGTCGAGGGCTTAGTGTTAGGGGGATGCCGACAACGGGCCATGAGTAGAGTGGGGCGTCGCTTTCGAATGAGAGGCGGGGCCGTTAGCGCGTTCGGCTGCTCGCGACTTACCGATGGAGTGGGCGGCGCAATGCTCGAACGGCCTTCGTCATGGCGGGGCCATTGATTGGATGAACGAGCCGCTCTCAGGCACTCTCGCCAAGCTCACCGCCGAAGGTGGTAAGGCGCTTCTCGCATTGCCTGAGCGGGGCAGGGCGCTGGTGAAGCGCGTTCCGCCGCCGGTCCAAATCGAGCTCAAGAAGCTTTCCACTCGCAGCGCCCATGTCTGCCGCGAGATTTTCGCCGGCATTCTGGTGGTTGGACTCGTCATCATCGTTGCCGGGTACAGCCGGCTTGCGCGCGGTCCGATCTCGCTTCCGAGCCTCGTCCCTACCATCGAGGACGCCATCAATGGCGAGCTCTCGGACCTGAAGGTGCAGATTGATGACGCGATCCTTCAGCGCTCGCCCGACGGACCCGGCGTGCTGTTCCGCTTGCGCAACATCAGGCTGATCGACAAGAACGGCGCGATCCTGGCACAGGCGCCGCTCGCCGCCATTGGCATGAGCGGAAGCGCGCTTTTATCTGGGCGCGTCGCCCCGGGCAGTGTCGACTTCATCGGCCCCCGGCTCCTACTTTTCTACGATTCCAAGCGCGGCTTGGCGTTGACCTTTTCGCGGCCTGTGGCGGCGGAAAGCCAAACGGCCCTCCAAGGTTCTACGCCCTCCGGTGAGCCTATTGCCAACAGCCAACCTCAGGCCACGGCGCCCGAGACCATCATCGCCAAACGACAAGAGATTCCTGCGGGAGGCGGCCGTGTCCTCGATGTGACCAGCACCGTAGCCGAGGTGTTCGAGCGCGCGCGTAGCGGCAACACGTCGTATCTGACGCGGTTCGGCGTTAAGAACGCTCTTGTTGTGCTCAATCAGAACGGCACCGAGACGTCATGGCAGGTGCCCGATTTCGCCATCGATCTTGAGCACAAGAACAGCCAGAAAACCCTCCTGGTGGGCCAAGCCAATATCGCCTCGTCTAAGGGCGATTGGCAGCTCGAGGTCCGTACCGAGCAGCGCGTCAGGCGGCAGAGCCTCGGCATCACCGCGCTCATTCAGAATCTCGTGCCGTCAGGCATCGCCGGAAATTTCCCCTCGATCGGCGCACTCAAAGCCCTCGACTTGGTGGTGAACGGCGAGACCAACGTCGAACTTTCTGACTCGGGCGAGTTCCTGGCGGGCAAGGCGAGGCTCGAATTGGAGGGCGGTCAGATCACGCCCCCATGGGATCCTGACACTGCCATGCGCATCGACCATGGCAATCTCCATGTTCATTATTTGAAGGAACGGGACATCGTCGAGATTGCGCCCTCGACGCTTGTGTGGGGGAAGAGCAAGGCCACCATCAGTGGCGAATTCCATCCCAGACGCGATGCAAGCGGCACGCCGGCATCCTGGGATTTCGCCTTGAGGGCAAACGAGGCAACGCTTGCCGTTGAGGAATTCAGGCTTGCACCGATGAAGGTGGATGAATGGCAGGCTACGGGCAGCATCAGCCCACAGGGCGTGACGGTCAGCCACTTCATCATTCGATCAGGGACCGCTTCGATCTCTTTCTCTGGCAGCTTCGCTGACGCGCCGGAGTCGCCCGGAATTCATCTGACAGGCGAAGTGAGCCCGATGCCGGTCGATACCTTGAAGCGGTTTTGGCCGAAATTCCTTGCGGGCAAGGCGCGGGCTTGGGTGCTGGAGCGCGTCGCCGGGGGGGAAGTCCGAGACGGCAAGTTCAACGTGAGCCTTGCTCCAGGCGAGCTCGCGCAAGTTGAGGCCGGAGGAGCGCTTCCTGCCGAAGCCGTAAACGTCGAACTCGACATTTCCGGCATGAGCATCGCCTACCTACCCAAGATGCCGCCCGTGAAGACTGGCGACGCCAAGCTTACGGTCTCGGGCATCCAATTCGCCGTCGACATTCCTCAAGGCAAGATCGTCGTCCCTTCTGGGCAAGAGATCGCGTTGAGCCAAGGCCGCTTCTTCATCCCGGATTTGCGAAAGGATCCGCAGCAAGGAGAGATCACGTTCAGGGCTGACGGCGCCACCCCGACGGTGCTCGAACTCCTCGACCAAGAGCCGCTTGGCTATATCTCCAGTGTGGGGCTGAAGTCCAACTTCCTGGAGGGCACGGCGAGCGGCAACTTTGCCCTGTCGATGCCGCTCAAGGCTGATCTCCAATTCAATCAAATCAAGCTAGCCGGCAAGGCGCGGCTCAACGATGCCATTACCTCAAATCTTGCCGGAGACGTTAATGTCGAGGGCGGCAATCTCGACGTGAACCTTACCGACCAGGCGGTCGAGGCCAAAGGGCCGATCACCATCAAGGGCGTCCCTGCCGAGCTTGCCTGGCAGCACATCTTTTATACGCCCGCTGACCGGCAGCCGCCGATCAGGGTCACGGCTTCTCTCGATGCGGCCATGCGTGACAAGCTCGGCATCAAGGTCAATCATCTGGTCCAGGGACCGACGCCCGTGGCGCTCTCGATCTCGGGGCTCGGCGAAGGCTCTCACAGCATGAGCATGCAGGCCGATTTGACCAATGCTCGGCTGCTTTTCGGCAGCATGGGCTGGACCAAGCCGGTGGGCCGCACGGCGAGCGTTCAATTCGATGTCGTCTCGAAGGAGGACGGCTCGACCGACCTCGACAATTTCAAGATCTTAGGCGACGACATCGCGGTGGAGGGCGCAATCGCGCTGGATGCGGAGCAGCACCTCAAGGAGTTCTATTTCTCCGACTTCTCGGTCAATCGGGGCACCCATGTCGAGATTACTGCCCTGGTGCGCGACAACGTCCTCGACATCAAGGCTCAAGGGCCAAGCTTCGACGGCAAGCAGTTCTTCCAGTCTCTGTTCTCAGCGGGTCAGCTCGCTGAGGACGGTGCCGAGCCAGCCGATCCGTTCGGCGTCGATTTTTCGGCGGACATCAGTACCGTATCCGGCTTCTACGACACCATCGCGAAAGACGTGAAGGTCACGCTTAAGAAGCGCAACGGGCGGCTGGTAGCGCTCAATGCCAGCGCCGAATTGAACGGCACGAGCCCCGCGGCGGTCGATCTCGAGCAGAGCGAAGGCGCGCGCCTGATCAGGGCTGAGGCGCACGATGCCGGCGCCGCCTTCCGCCTCATCGGCTTTTATCCAAGCGTCGAAGGCGGAGAAGCATCCCTCCAGGTCAACCTGGATGCGGGCGCGGTAGGCTCGAAAAGCGGGACCTTATGGGCCCGCAATTTCACCGTACTCGGCGACTCGGTGGTCAATGACGTGCTCACCGATCCGAACTCGGCCGCAGTCCTTGGCGAGAACAAACAGCAGGTCACCCGCCAGCGCATCGCGTTCGACCAATTGCGCGCCCCGTTCACGGTCGGGGGCGGCAAGTTCCGCTTGAGGGACGCTTATATGAACGGTTCCCAGCTCGGCGCCACTATGCGGGGCACGGTCGACTTCAAAGCCCAGACCGTCGATCTCGGCGGCACTTACGTGCCTCTTTACGGGCTGAACTCCGCGCTCGGCGCTATTCCCATCCTCGGTAAGGTCTTTGTCGGCCGCCAGGGCGAGGGAGTGGTCGGCATCACCTTCGCCATCAAGGGCAATCTCGACGATCCCGAGGTGCTCGTGAATCCCATCTCAGCGATCACACCCGGTATCTTCCGGCAGATCTTCGATTTCACCGGCTCGGTGCCCGATGCTGCCGCCGCGTCATCCGGAGGGGAGTACATGCCTCCGTCCACGCAATTGAGGGGCAACTTCGTACCCCCGCCGCCGCAATAGATTTACACCGGCCTAATCAGCGCGTGCCGCTTCTTGCCGAGCGAGAGCTTTATCACCCCGTCTGGCGTGAGGTCTGACGGCGTGAGCAGTTGCCGCTCATTGGTGACCGGCTCGTCATTCACCTTGATGCCCCCGCCTTTGATCTGCCGCCTCGCTTCTCCGGTCGACTGAACGAAGCCCGCGAGCACGCTCGCATTGAGCACGCCGAGACCCTTTTCGAGGTCGGCTCGCGGCACTTCCAACGTGGGTAGGGATGCAGTGATCTCGCCTTCTTCGAAGGTCGCCCGCGCCGTCTCTGCTGCGCGATCTGCAGCATCACGTCCATGAACGAGTGCGGTCGCTTCGGTAGCGAGGATCTTCTTCGCCTCGTTCAGTTCGGCGCCTTTGAGCCCGGCGAGCTTCGCGATCTCATCGAGAGAAAGCTCGGTGAACAGCTTGAGGAAGCGCTCGACGTCGGCATCCTCGGTGTTCCGCCAATATTGCCAATAGTCGTATGAGGACAGCATGTCGGCATTGAGCCACACCGCGCCTGAGGCCGTCTTGCCCATCTTCGCGCCTGACGCCGTGGTGAGGAGAGGGGAGGTCAGCCCGAACAGCTCCACTCCTTCGGCACGGCGCCCGAGCTCGATGCCGCTTACGATGTTGCCCCACTGGTCCGACCCGCCCATCTGCAAACGACAGCCGAGACGCCGGTAGAGCTCAAGGAAGTCATAGGCCTGCAGCACCATGTAATTGAACTCGATGAAGCTCAAGGGCTGCTCGCGCTCGAGCCTGAGCTTGACCGAGTCGTAGGTCAGCATGCGGTTGACGCTGAAATGGCGCCCGTAGTCGCGCAGGAAGTCGATGTAGTTGAGCGAGCCAAGCCAATCGGCGTTGTTGACCATGACCGCGCCGCTGTCCCCGCCGCCGAAGCTTAGGAACTTGGTAAAAATCGACTCGATGCCGGCAATGTTCGCGGCGATCTCGGCATCACTCAGCAGCTTGCGCGACTCGTCCTTGCCGGACGGATCGCCGACCTTGGTTGTGCCGCCGCCGATCAGAACGATCGAGCGGTGCCCGGCCTGTTGCAGCTTGCGCAGCATCATGATGCCGAGCAGGTTGCCGACGTGGAGGCTTGGAGCGGTGCAGTCGAAGCCGATATAGCCGGTTACACGCTCGCTCCGCAGCAGCTTGTCCAGGCCGGCTTCGTCGGTCGTCTGGTGAACGAAGCCGCGCGCCTTCAGCTCGCGCTGGAAATCCGATTTGACGGTGCTCATGTGCGGGGGCCGGCGAAGTTTCGCATTTCGCGAGAGCCTGTATCAGGTTTGCGCCGCGAATGCACGGGAGCGGAGAGCCCGCTTAGGCTGCCGACTCTTTCTTCTTCTTGATCTTGCCGAGCCGCTTGTCGAGATAGGCGTCGACCACTTCCATCAGCCCATCCATACGGCCCTCGAAGAAATGGTTGGCGTCGGGCACCGTGGCATGGTCGATGACGATGCCCTTTTGCGTCTTGAGACGATCGACCAACCCGCGCACGGCTTCAGTTGGCACAACGCGATCCTTCGCGCCGTTGACCATGAGGCCAGAAGAGGGGCAGGGGGCGAGGAAAGTGAAGTCGTAGAGATTGGCAGGAGGGGCCACCGAGATGAAGCCCTCGATCTCAGGCCGCCGCATGAGCAGCTGCATGGCAATCCAGGCACCGAACGACACGCCGGCGATCCAGCAGGTTTGGGCATCGGCGTTATAGGCTTGCAGCCAATCGAGGGCGGTGGCGGCGTCGGCCAGCTCCCCAGGCCCGTTGTCGAATAGACCTTCGCTCCGCCCCACGCCGCGGAAATTGAAGCGCAGCACCGAGAACCCGCGCCGCTGAAAGGCGTAATACAGGTGATACACCACCTGATTATTCATGGTGCCGCCGAATTGCGGATGGGGATGGAGGATGAGCGCTACGGGGGAGTTTGGGCCGCGCTCGTGGTGGTAGCGGGCCTCGATTCTGCCGGCGGGGCCGCTGATATTGACTTCAGGCATGTAGGTTTGGCCTCAACACCACTCTCTCACCGTGTCCTGGGACGGCACCTGCTCGCACCAGCCAAAGGGAAGCGCGAACCATCGCTGCAAAACTTGACTCTGCCGCTCTGGAATCCTATACCGAACTTAAGATTAGAATTGTTCCAAACAAGATCGCGCCGACACAGCTGGGCGTTTGGCGCGGTTCAATGTCAGGCCGCGTTTCATAGCACGCGCGATGGGGGCTCGTGCAAGCGCTAACCGGCGGCATCGGGCCGCAAGCTTCGGCAGAGCATGAACCAGCGCTCCTATCTTGATTACAACGCCACCGCGCCGCTCAGGCCCGAGGTGCGCGAAGCCGTCATCGAAGCGCTTGCGCTCTACGGCAATCCTTCATCGGTGCACGCGGAGGGAAGGGCCGCGCGGGCGGCCATCGAGGTCGCGCGAGTCAAGGTAGCCAAGCTCGTCGGCGCGCGGGCCGAGGACGTGATTTTCACGAGCGGCGGCACCGAAGCGAACGCGCTCGCGCTGGCGGCACAAGCGGGAGAAGCGTGGCATTGCTACATGTCCGCGGTGGAGCATCCTTCAGTCCTGTCAGGCGGGAGGCTCTACCGCGAGACCACGACGACCATTCCTGTCACCTCTCAGGGGGTGGTGGACCTCGATGCGCTTGCCAGCGAGTTGGAGAAGCATCGCCCAGGCGGCTGGCGTCCCCTCGTCTCTCTGATGGCCGCAAACAACGAGACAGGTGCGATCCAGCCTGTCGCCGAGGCCGCAAAGATCGTTCATGAGGCCGGTGGACTGTTGCATAGCGACGCCGTTCAGGCGGCTGGACGCGTGCCACTCGATATTTGCGCGCTTGGCTCGGACATGCTGAGTCTCTCGGCCCACAAGATCGGAGGGCCGAAGGGCGTCGGCGCGCTGGTGCTCCGCGAGAGAGTTCATGTCGAGCCTCTACTCAAGGGCGGAGGCCAGGAGCGCCGCAGGCGCGCCGGAACCGAAAATGCCA